>DBFEBE010000019.1:0-7115 GCA_048318985.1 Collinsella sp. | reverse complement strand
TGACTGCCGTGCGCGCCGCGGAATCCATGGTCCCCGTCCCCGTGTGGATGGAGATGGTCGCCATCGTCGTCGCCTCGATCACCGGCGCGCTCGCCGCGCGCGAGCGCAAGCTGGACCTGGTGGGCGCCATCTGTCTCGCCGTGCTCGTCAGCCTGGGCGGAGGCCTGCTCCGCGACGTCATCCTCCAAGTCGGCAACGTCTACATTCTCAACCAGCCCCTCACGCTTCCCGTCGCCGTCATCACGGCCGCGCTGACGTTCGTCTTCCCCTCCCCCTTCCTCAAACAGGACCGCGTCATCGCGCTGCTCGACATCTTCTCCGTCGGCCTCTACGCAGCCACGGGTGCCGACAAGGCGCTCGTGTATGGATTCGAGCCCATGGTCTGCGTCATGATGGGATTCTTCACCGCGGTCGGCGGGGGCATGCTGCGCGACGCGTGCCTTGGGGAGACCCCTCGGATCTTCCAGCGGAGCACGTTCTACGCCGTCGCCGCGATCGGCGGGTCGGTTTCCTACACGCTGCTCACCGGCCTGGGCTACTCCCACGTCATCGCGCTGGTCGCCTGCGTCGCCGTCACCATCGCCCTTCGCTTCCTCTCCCTACACTACAACATCCAGAGCCCGACCGACGAGGACATCGCCCGCGCGGCGCACAAAGTCAAGAGCCGTGCTTCTGCCCTGCGCAGCGCCGAGAGCCTCGAGCGGAGGCGGGGGCGCATCCAGGCCGATATCTCCAGGAGGCAGCGCGAGGAGATCAGCCGCGCATGGAGGGGGCGCTATCGCAGGCGCTGAGCATGCGCGCTGCGGGGCGGTACGCCGGTCCGAAGCCCGACCCACCGACCCCGCCATATACGGCCGGATGCAAGGGAAGCGCTATGCGATGCGCACTCCGACGGCGCGCTCGAGGGCAGAAAGCAGCGTCTCGCGGCTACGGTTTACGATCAGCTCCTCGGGGAAGTGTATCTCCTCGAGCATCCTCTCGGCGTGGGGGAAGCGCCCCACCCGCCCCGCCAGGTGAGCGTCGCTGGACACCGTGATACCGCACCCCACCTCGGCGGCGCGCTCGGCGATATGGGAGCATGCCGCGCGGTAGCGCCCGTCCGCGGCGTCGACCGCAAGGCTGTGCTCGTTGATCTCAACGAGTTTTCCGAGTTCGGCGGCGCGGCTCAGCACCGCATCGACGTCGTACCGGATGCCCGCGCGGCCCGTATGGCCCAAGATGAACACCTTCGGGTGCTCCAAGGCCGCCAGGTACATATCGGTTCCTTGAGCTATGGTGGCGCCGTCGGCGAAGCTCGTGTTATGGACGCTCGCCACCAGATAATCGAGCGCGGCGGTGACACGGTCGATGAGCGGGCGGTCGTCGCCGTACGGACGGTCGAGGATGGTCGCAGGGCACGGGATGTCCTGGCCGAACAGCGCGCCGTCGATATCGACGATGTCGACCTCGGCGCCCCTCAGGAGCGTGACGCCGTCCCACTCGCGCGGCCAGATGCGCTGGTTGATGAAGAACTGGAAATTCTTGATCGTCGGCTCGTCGAAGAGCATGGGGCTGAAGTGGTCCGCGCTCCCCAAAACCTCGAGGCCGGCGTCGCGCGCAGCGGCGACGTTCTCGGTGATCGTCGAGTAGGCGTGACGCGTGAACAGCGTGTGGGTGTGCAGGTCACCTGATATGCGGTACGGCATGGGAACCCCTAACGGTAGCTGCGGGCGAGAGCCTCCCAGGCGGGAAGCGAGCGCTCGATGGTCTCATGACTCACACAGTAGCCGATGCGCACCCATCCCGGCACGCCGAAGCTGTCCGAGGGCACCGGAAGCAGCTCGTAGGTGCGGGCGCGATCGCAAAACGCCTCGGCGTCGTCTTCGAGCGCGCGCACCCACAGGTAGAACGCTCCGTCGGGCTCGACGTACTCGTACCCGTACTCGGAAAGAGCGCTGGTCAGCGTCTGCCGGTTGCGCGCATAGGCTTCCACATCGCACGGCTCGTCCACGCAGTCGATGACGACGCGCTGGAACAGCGAGGGGGCGCACACGAACCCCAGGCACCGGGCGGCACCCGCCACGGCCGCCATGACACGGGAGGGGGCGGGGCACGTATTGGGAACGAGCACCCATCCGACGCGCTCGCCGGGAAGCGACAGCGACTTCGAATACGAGTAGCACACCACCGTGGCATCGTAGAGGCTCGGCACCCAAGGGACTTCGGCCCCGTAGACGACCTCGCGATACGGTTCATCGGAGATCAGGTAGATGGGTTCGGGACGCGCCGAGGAGGCGTCGCGGAGCACGTCGGCAAGGGCTTCGAGCGTTGCCTGCGTGTACACGGCGCCCGTTGGGTTGTTGGGGGAGTCGATGATGACCGCGGCGGTGCGCTCGGTAATCGCCGCGCGCACCGCGTCCACATCGACTTGGAACGTCTTCTGTTCCGCAAGGACCTCGACGCACGTCGCTCCCGCTTCCTCGATCCACACGGCGTACTCGGGAAAGTACGGGGCGATGACGATGACCTCATCTCCCGGAGTGACGAGCGCATGCAGGCAGCAGCTCACCGACGCGGCCGCGCCGACGGTCATGAAGACGTCTTGGGCGGCATACGTCGTCCCGAAACGGCGGTTCAGCGAGGAGGCGACGGCCTCGCGCGCGGCGGGGAGTCCCGCCGCGGGGGTGTAGCCGTGCAGCGCCGCGGGATCGACCTGTGCGAGCGAGCGCTCGATCGAGGCGCGGACTGCGTCCGGGGCGGGGACGCTCGGGTTACCCAGGCTGAAATCGAAGACGTTCTCAGGTCCGATCTGGGCCTTTCGCTCGCAGGCGTACGCGAAGATCTCCCGTATCTTCGAGCTCTCCGCGCCGCGCTCGTGCATCGTCCGGTTCACCATGGCTCGTCCCCTTTCCTGCGTGCAACGACGCAATCATACCTTCCGGCGAGACCGGGTGCGGCGAACCCGCGGTATGAAACGCGCCGCTAACGAGCGGCCGTCGCGCGTCTTCACGTATGCGAAGCCGATCACCGCGAACACGAGGGCGCCGATGAGGTTCACGATGAGGTCCGCCATGGAATCATGGATTCCGATATCCAGGTACCCTCCGGGAATCTGGACGACCTCCCCCGAATTCAAGATGATCTGCGTCGAGGCGATCCCCTGCACCGGCACCGTCACGTTCGAGTTGGTCGGATCGAGCCACACGGTGTTGAATCCCTGGATGAGCGTGTCTTTCTGCATGTCGACGCCGATGAAGCAATCGGCGCAGTACTCGAAAATCTCCCAGCAGGCACCGATGCACATCGAGAAGGCGACGGCGGAGACGGCCATGTACAGCGGCGTCAGGTGGATCTTGGACGCCTCGCTGCGGTTTAGGATATCGAAGAGCGCGAATCCGATGCCGGCGCAGAGAAAGCCCCACGTGGTGTGGAGGATGGTGTCCCAGAAGGGGATGCGGATGTAGAACGCGTCGATCTCGCCGAGGATCTCGGCGGCGAAGATGAAGAGCAGGATGATCGACTCGAGCAGGTCCGGCAGTTCGATGTCGAGCGCATGCTCGATGAAGGAGGGGACGAGCAGGAGGACCAGGGTGAGCACGCACAGCATCATGTGCTCGTAGTGGCCCAGAAACGCCGCACGGGCCAGCGTAGCCAAGACGAGGGCGCGCAATACGAAGTAGAGGACGAACACGGCGGGCTCCTCTTCCCGCTTGCGCCTCACGACCTCTTTCGACCGCTTGATGAAACCCGACATAGCCCTTCCTCTCAAACCCGGGCGAGGACGCCCGCGAGCCGTCATCCGAACGACCGCACCCACGGGGCCGAAGCGAACGCCCCGAGCGCGGACGCGAAAAGGGCGCCGCGGCGCTCATGCACCGCGGCGCCCCATCATGCCAGAAACGCCATGACCCTACGCGTCTCCATGGGACCCTTCGGGTGCCTCTCCCTGAGAGGCCTTTTCCTCCGCCGCGACCGCGGCCTCGGCGAAGGCGGCAGCTGCGGCGGCGATCTCCTCGTCGCTCTGCCTCGGCTTCGCCGCGGGCGCCGGCTGGGCGGCAGCGCCTCCGTCCGTCTCCTCGGAGGCGACGAACTCCTCCCAGCGACCATCGAGCAGCGCCTCGACGGCGGCGCCCTCGACGGTCTCGCGCTCAAGCAGCACGCGAGCCATCAGCTCGAGCTGGTCGCGATGGTCGGTGAGAATCTTCTCGGCGCGCTTGTGGGCCTGACGCATGATGCGCTGGACCTCGACGTCGATGCGGCGCGCCGTCTCCTCGGAGTAATCCTGATGATCCGCGTAGTCGCGACCCAGGAACACCTGGTGGTCGGCCTCGCCGAACACCTGGGTCCCCAGCTCCTCGCTCATACCGAGGCGCGTGACCATCTGGCGGGCCATCTTGGTGGCGCGCTCGAGGTCGTTGCTCGCGCCGGACGTGATGTCGTCGCACATAAGCTCCTCGGCGACACGGCCTCCGAGGAACACCGCAAGGTCGTCGAGCATCTCGTTTTTCGTCGTGAGGAAGTGATCCTCCTCGGGGCGGGACATGGTGTAGCCCAGGGCCTGGCCGCGGGGAATGATCGTGATCTTGTGAACCGGATCGGCGTGCTCGAGCAGGTGTCCCACAAGGGCGTGCCCGCTCTCGTGGTAGGCGATCGTCGTGCGCTCCGTCTCCGTCATGACGCGGGCCTTGCGTTCGGGTCCGGCTATCACGCGGTCGATCGACTCCTCGATCTCGGACATGGAGATGTCCTTGCGATGGCGGCGCGCTGCCAACAGCGCGGCCTCGTTCAAAAGGTTGGCGAGGTCGGCGCCGGTGAACCCGACCGTGAGCTGAGCAAGACGCTTGAAGCTCACGCCGTCCACGAACGGCTTGTTCTGCGCATGCACGCGCAAAATCTGCTCGCGGCCCGCCACATCCGGACGGTCCACCGTGATCTGGCGGTCGAAGCGGCCAGGACGCAACAGCGCCGGGTCGAGGATGTCGGGGCGGTTGGTCGCCGCGATGAGGATCACGCTCTCGGTCTCCTCGAATCCGTCCATCTCGACCAACAGCTGGTTCAAGGTCTGCTCACGCTCGTCGTGACCGCCGCCGAGACCGGCGCCGCGCTGGCGCCCGACCGCATCGATCTCGTCGATGAAGATGATCGAAGGGGCCTGGGCCTTGGCGTCCTTGAAGAGGTCGCGGACGCGGCTCGCGCCCACGCCGACGAACATCTCGACGAAGTCGGAACCGGAGATGCTGAAGAACGGCACGCCGGCCTCACCGGCCACCGCTTTCGCGAGCAGGGTCTTGCCGGTGCCCGGGGGGCCGACGAGCAGGACGCCGCGGGGAATCTTGGCGCCCAGCTCGCGGAAGCGCTCGGGCTCCGCGAGGAAATCGCGCACCTCCTCGAGCTCCTCGACCGCTTCATCGATACCGGCGACGTCGGAAAACTTAACCTTGGGTCGCGTGGCCTCGTTGGTCTTCGCGTTGGTCTTCCCGAACTGCATCGCCTTGTTGTTCGCACCTGTCATCTGCCGCATGAAGTACATCATGAGGAGGATGAGCGCGAGGGTCGGCAGCAGGGTCATGACCAGATCGGACCAGAAATTCGGATCGGCGGTATCCACCGTATACACGGTGTCGGGATGCTTCGCCATGAGCTCCGACAGCGAGTCGGACCCAACATAGGTCGAGGTGAACGGAACAAGGTTCTTGTCTTCGCGGGCGGTATCCGTGGGCCAGTACTCGCCGGTCATGGTCCCGTCCATGACCGTGTAGACGACGCTGTCCACGCGGTCGTCCTTCACGGCGGTGACGAACTCGCTCGTGGAAAGCTCCTTCGCCTTCGATCCACCTTGGAACGACCCGCCCATGCTCATTGCCATATAGCCTACGAGCGCGCAGGCGAGCAGGAAATAGAGCCAGCTCACACGGGACGGCGGCTTGCGCCCGCCCGAACCCGCGGGCCCCTTGCCGGACCCGCCGAGCAGGTTGCCCTCGAGCCTATCCATGATGCCCCGCCCGTCATCACCGGGTGCATCCTCCTTGCGGGGATCTCCACCCTCGGCGAGGAGGACGGCGGCAGGGTCGTCGATACGGTTGTGCAGATTGGTCATGCTACGAATAAACCTCCGGCTTGAGCACGCCGACGTAGGGGAGATTGCGGTAGCGCTCGGCGTAGTCCAGGCCGTAGCCGACGACGAACGCATCCGGGCAGTGAGTGCCGACGTATTTGGGATTCACGGCAGCCTGCTTTCCCTCGACGTCCTTCCACAGGAAGGTGGCGACCTCGAGGGAGGCGGGCTTGCGGCTGGCAAGATTCTTCATCAAGTACTTGAGCGTGAGGCCGGAATCGAGGATGTCCTCGACGATCAGGACGTCGCGGTCCTTGATGTCGATATCGAGGTCCTTGATGATGCGGACGATGCCCGAGGACTTGGCGCCGTCGCCGTAGCTGGAGACGGCCATGAAGTCGATGGCGACCGGGCAGTCGATGGCGCGCATGAGGTCGCCCATGAAGACGACGGCGCCGCGCAGCACCGCGATGAGAACCAGGTCGCGGTCGGCATAGTCGCGGGAGATCTCCTCACCCATGCGCTTGACCATAGCGGCGATATCCTCTTCGGAGAAGAGGACGGTTTCAACATCCGGATGCATTGCGTTCATGACTTGCCTTTCTCGACGTCCGGTCCGGTACGTGTGAGCTTACCCCATCGCGGCGCCCGCAGGGACGCGATTCAGGGGTCGAACAGCCAATTTTATCAGCAGGCGCGAGGTCGGCGTGCATTTGAAGCGGTCGTCTAGTCGAATACCTGCAACCCACACAACGGCGCCTCCGGGCGCAGTGCGCACGACGGGGACCGACGGGCGGTCCGCCACCGGCACGCGCGCCTCGTTGAGGATATCCGATATCTTCTTGGTTCTCCCACTCATGCCGAGCGGGCACATGAGGTCACCCGCGGCCGGGGCGTCCACCCACACCCGGGCGCCACGGGCGTCGGCGGGGATGCGCGCGTCGGTGCCGCGCAGGTGGGAGGGGTCGTGCACCGCGTATCCCAACGCCGCAGCATCTATGTACGCGACCGACCCGTCGGCGGCGCCGGGATCCTCCAGGACGAAGGAGATGGGATCCACCCCAGAGGGGACGCGCACCAT
>DBFEBE010000018.1:0-19938 GCA_048318985.1 Collinsella sp. | reverse complement strand
CTCCAAGCATGCTTCTCGTATGGCATTTTCGATAAGCTTCCTCGAGATACCGGATTTCTGGAGCGTATCGAACACCATATCGCGGCGAACCTCGTTAATCTTGCGCCTGCCGCCAAAGGAAACACCCATCTCACGTGGGATGCTCTCATACAGCGTTGTATCTAGGACATCGTAGATCGGGGCAAGACGCATCGATTCCCAGGTCGCATCATATACAAACGACCAGTTCTTCAGATGATTGTCTGCGTTCCCAACGACATAATGAAATATCTGCATATACATCATGAGCATCCGGTCCTCAAAAGGCTTTGAGGACAATTCGGATATGAGCTGAGAAATATGATTCAGATAAGACACCCCGGTCGGCTCATACTTAAAACTTGATCCCAAAATTCCCCAAGCTTGACAGGCATCAACCTGGTGAAGCCTTCTAGGCACAGGAAGACCGCACACGCACTCCTGAGTCGCTTTCGGCATCACGCGATCGTAGCGCTTGACCGCAAGGACCGGCGAACATAAGCCACAACGAATATGAAAACAGTCGGGAACCTGAAGATCGAGCAGCTTCGCCATTCGCAAACATAACGCCTCGTTGACGGTCTCGTTCGGATACGCACTATTGCACGCCTTCAAGATATGCGTGCTCGGTGCGGAACCCTTCGGTAAAACCATGTTCCATTATCCTCTTCAAGGTACATACCGACTTTCGATTGCGCACCCGCAAGCGATATACGGCTCTTAAGTGAATACGCAAGGGAAGTCTCTGCAGGCGCTGCGGCAAGTCTTTGAAGATCATCCTGGGACACCGGCTCGTATCCTCGCGCAGAAAGCACAAGGTCATCCTCATGGGAAAAAACCAATGCTCCAATTGGTTCGTTACGAACAGAGTCCAACACAGCCAGATAATCGTCCTTATCCGCACGTGCAGCGCGCTCGAAAGCCGCGCGCATGGGGCCCTCTGGAATAAGGCCATCAAAGAATGCCCTTGTCTTCTCGGATGAAAACCCTTGTTCTGACAGGGGCAGCGATGGTGCTATCGGAACGGCATGCAAGCTCTTCCGATACGAAGGCGAATATACGAATCGGGGATCGCGCGACTCCTCAGCGGCGTGGCTACCGACAAGTTCAAAAGCACCCCGATATTCCCTAAACACATTCAAGCTGCGCATATCACTCCCCCGCCTTCAGGCGCACCTCGACGCCCAAGAACTCGGCATAGTCCAAAACCACTCCGAGCTGGACCGTCGTCTTCCCCCGTTCGATCTCTCCTATAACCCGGGCAGAATGCCCGCAGTATTCCCCTGCGGTCGCCTGCGTGAAGCCCAACATTTTCCTGCGGCGTCGCAATGCATCACCCAAGCGCTCCGGTGTAGAAGCGCGCTCTTCAACAAGTTGCTGCTCGCCAGGAGACAGCCGGACACCAACGCCCAGCGGTATCGACACCTTTCCGGCAATCCGTATGCTTTCCCGCTTCATGGTGCCTCCTCCAACTGCCCATCCCTCGAAGGCATGGCTGATTACTTATCATAGGATATCTTCCCGCTCGGTAAGATTTCATGCAAATCAACAGATTTCTTCCCGCTCGGGATGGAATCATCAATTCCTATCATTTCTTCCCGCTCGGGAAGATATCAAGGCGCCCTACGCAAGAAGCCCCGCCGCGCACGGGCGCGACGGGGCTGCCGAAGATTAGCTATCGCGAGCCGTTAGACCCTACTTCTCCACCTCGGCCTTGAACCAGCTGGTGAGGCTCGTGGGGTGCGTGATGGCGGTACCCACCACGACGGCCCATGCGCCGGCGTCGATGGCCGCACGGGCCTCTTCCGGCGTGTGGACGCGACCCTCGCAGATCACGGGGATCTCGGGGAACTCCTCGGTGGCCTGGCGCAGGAGCGGCAGGTCCGGACCATCGGCCATAGTGCAATCCACCGCGGCGACGCCATGCGAAAGCGTGGTGGACACGATATCGAAGCCCATGTCAACCGCACGGCGGATATCCTCGATGGTGGCGCAATCGGCCATGCACAAGACGCCCTCCTCCTTGAGGGGGATCAGCGTGTCCGCGACGGTCTTGCCGTCGGGGCGCGGGCGGTCGGTCGCGTCGAACGCGACGATGTCCGAGCCCGCAGCGACGCAGGCTCGGGCATGGCGCAGCGTCGGGGTGATGTACACGCCCTCGTGACCGTCCTTCCACAGGCCGATAACGGGAACCTCGACGCGGCTGCGGATGGCGGCGATGTCCGCCAGGCCCTGGCAGCGGATGGCGGCGGCGCCGCCCAGCTCGCAGGCGCGGGCCATCTGGGCCATGGTCTCCGGGCAGCGCAGGGGCTCACCGATGTAGGACTGCACGCTGACGATCAGCTTGCCCTTCAGGGACTGAATGATGGGGTCAACAGCCATGGTACCTCCTAGGAATTAGATCTCGACGTATGCGGAGCGGACGAAGTTCTCGGCCGCACCGATGAGCGGGGCGTCCCCGCCCAGGTCCCCCCCGATGATCGGGGTCGCGGCGACAGGCGGCATGGCCTGCTCGGCAAAGCCGGCGCGCATGGCGTCGGACCATGCCGGACCGCACTGGGCGACGGAACCGGAAAGGATCACGCACGAAGGGTCGAGCATGTTGCACATGCTGCCCATGACCTCGCCGAGCGCGCGGCCCGCGCGCGCCTCGGCCGCGACGGCGGCCGGATCGCCCGCCGCGGCGCGACGGTCGATCTCGGCGCCATGCATAGGCGATCCGTCCGCGCAGAACTCGTCTCCGCCCAAGCGGATGTACTCGCGGATGATGCCCGGGCCGGCGCCGATCGGCTCCAGATGCGCGGTGGCACCGCACGAGCAGGGGACGCCCGCGGCAGCCGGACAGCACACGTGACCGATATGGCCCGCCTCGTCGTGCTCACCGAGCATGATGCTGCCCCGCTCGACGAAGGCTCCGCCGATGCCGGTCCCGACGGCGACGACGAGACAGCTCGCCTTGTCGCGTCCGCCGCCCCAGCGCGCCTCGCCCAGCGCATGGGCGTGCACGTCGTTCAGCACGCAGCACGGAAGTCCGACGGCCGCCGTGACCTCGGCGGCAAGATGCGTCCCTCCCCACCCGGGCATGATCTCGTTGGCGTAGGTGATGTCTCCGGTCCTGGGGTCCACGACGCCGGCGGACGAGATGCCCACGCCCACGGGATGGCGATCGCTGCGCTCGATGGCGGCGCGGACCTGCTCGATCGCGCGCGCGAGCACGGCGGGGCCGCCCTGGGCGGCATCGGTGGGGACCTTGACGACGCTCTCGACGGTCGGGGCGGACTCCCCCATCACCACGAGGCCGCAGGCGATCTTGGTGCCGCCGATGTCGACGGCGACGATGGTACGGGCATCCATGATGGCCTCCTACAGAAGGCCGTTGTCGACGAGCACCTTGCGAATGGCCTCGACGTTCTCGCCCTCGAGGGCCTTGACCGGACGCGGCATCGTGGGGCTGTCGAAGACGCCCATCAGGTGCATGGCGGTCTTGAACGCGCCGACGCCACCGGCATAGCCCTGGACGCCAGAGGTGACGTCCCAGATGTGGCTGATCTCGTTCAGGCGGTCCTGCTCGGCCTTGACAGCCGCCCAGTCACCGGCCTGCGCGGCCTTCCACATGCGGACGTACCCTTCAGGCTCGACGTTGGCGAGACCCGGGACCGAACCGTCCGCGCCGCCCAGGTAGGCGCCGTCGACGACGACCTCGTGGCCGGTGAGCAGCGTCAGCGGATGGCCGAGCTTCTCGTTCTCCTGGACCAGGTAGCGGAAGGACACGTCGTCGCCGGAGGAATCCTTGACGCCGGCGAGCACGCCCTCGGCGCCGAGCTTGGCGAGGAGCTTCCAGGGCAGCTTGGTGTGGACGCACACGGGGATGTCGTAGGCGAAGATGGGCAGGTCGAGCTCAGCATGGAGGATGCGGAAGTGCTCCTCGACCTCAGCCATGCCGCCCAGCGCGTAGAACGGGCAGGTGGCGACGAGGACGTCGGCGCCCAGCTCCTGGGCGACGCGGCCGTGCTCGAGGACGCGCTCGGTCTCGGTGTCGATGATGCCCACCATCACGGGAACGCGGTGGTCGACGATGCGGACGGCCTCGGAGATGATCTGACGGCGGCGCTCGTCGGTGGAGAAGACGACCTCGCCGGAGGAGCCGAGGAAGAACAGGCCGTCGACGCCGGCGTCGATCATGCGGTTGATGCTGCGCTCGAACGAGACGACGTCGAGCTGGTGGTCGGGGGTGTCGGGGACGACGACGGGCGGATAGACACCGGTGAACGCGGGCTTCGTCATGGGAAGGCTCCAATCTGTTTCAAGGCGGGCGCTGGGCTGGCGCCCGGACAACTTGGCGCGTACATACTACTACGTACTATGTAGCGCTCCTGGTCAAAAAGGCGCGCCCGACGGATGTGGTCGGGCGCGCCGGCACGTGCTGGCGTTACTGTCCGAGCTTCGGATGAAGCAGAGACGGGGCGGCACCGAGCAGCATCTTGGTGTAGGGGTCCTGCGGGTTCTCGAAGACCTGCTTCGCCGGGCCCTCCTCCATGATCTGGCCATGGTTCATGACCACGATCTTGTCGGAGATGTAGCGGACCGTCTGGATGTCATGGCTGATGAACATCATGGACAGGCCGAGATCCTTCTTGAGGTCGGTGAGCAGATTCAGGATCTGAGCGCGGACGGACACGTCGAGGGCCGAAGTCGGCTCGTCGGCGATGATGGCGCTGGGGTTCAGCGACATGGCGCGCGCGATGGCGACGCGCTGGCGCTGGCCGCCGGAGAGCTGTCCGGGCAGGGCGCGCAGGGCGCTCTTGGGAAGGCCCACGAGGCCGATCAACTCGTTGATCCGCTTCTCCTGCTCCTTGGGGCTGCCCACCTTGTGGACGAGCAGCGGGTCGAGGAGCTGGTCGTGGACGATCATGCGCGGGTTGAGCGCGGTTGCGGGGTCCTGGAACACGACGGACACGACGCGGCCCATCTGCTTGCGCAGATCGGCGGTGCGCTTGGTGACGTCCTGCCCCTTGAAGTAGACCTTACCGGACGTCGGGCTCTGCAGGCCGCACATGACGTTGGCCGTGGTCGACTTGCCGCAGCCGGACTCGCCGACGATGCCGATGGTCTCGCCGGGCATCAGCTTGATCGTGACGTGGTTGACCGCGTGCACCAGGTTGGGGTGCAGAAGCGAGCCGGTGCGCGTCTTGAACGTGACGGAGATGTCATCGAGGAAGATGATGGGCTCCTTCTCGGCGGATGCGTTGCTCATCTAGTTCACCTCCGTGGCGGTAGCTGTCTTGACGGTCTCGAGGTACGGCGTGAGGCCGTTGGCCTTGAGGTAGTCGTCGGGGAGCTCGGAGAAGCGATGGTACTTGCCGGGCACCGACTTGATGACGGGATGCACGTCCAGGCCGAGCGTGGGATGGCTCGAGCGCGGGGCGAAGCGATCGCCCTTCGGGAAGTCCTCGGGCGAGGGCACGGAACCCGGGACCTGGTGCAGGCGGGTGCCGTCCTTGGCGCCTTCCTCGATGGAGAGGACGGAGCCGAGCAGGCCGCGCGTGTACTCATGGATCGGGTTGGTGAGGAGTTCGACCGTGGGGGCCTGCTCGATGACCTGGCCGGCGTACATGACGGTGATCTCGGAGCCGACCTCGGCGACGAGGGCCAGGTCGTGGGACACGAAGATCATGGCGAAGCCGAGCTGGGCCTGAAGGTCGTTCAGAAGCTTGATGACCTGCTTCTGGACGGTCACGTCGAGCGCGGTGGTGGGCTCGTCGCAGATGATGAGCTTCGGGTCACGGGTGAGCGCCATGGCGATGAGGACGCGCTGGCGCTGGCCGCCGGACAGCTCGTGCGGGTAGCTCTCGAGGGTGCGCTTCGGATCGAGGCCGACAAGCTCGAGGAGCTCCTCGGCGCTACGGGTGCCGCCGCGGCTCGTGAGCTGCTTCATCTGGCTGGAGATAAGCATGGAGGGGTTGAGCGAGGACAGCGCGTCCTGGTAGACCATCGCGATCTCGTGGCCGAGCAGCTGACGGTGCTCGTCCTTGGTGAGCTTCAGCAGGTCCTTGCCGTCGAACAGCACCTCGCCGCAGATCTTCTCACCGGGGTCGGTGAGGCCCATGATGACCTTGGTGGTGATGGACTTGCCGCAGCCGGACTCGCCGACGAGCGCCATGCACTGACCCGGACGGACCTCGAAGGAGACGCCGTCGACGACCTTGACGTCGCCGTGGCTCTCGAAGCTGATGGAGAGGTCCTTGACCTGCAGCAGCGGGGGCACGGACAGGTCGGGGACATGGCGGTCGGTGCGCTTGAGCTCGACCTCGCGCAGGGCGGCAAGGCGACGGTTGAGGGACTCGGCCTGCTGCTCGTAAGCGAGAACCGGGTTGTTGACGAGGATGTCGTCGGCGCGGTTGGACTCGGCGTCGTTGGACTTGACCGGGGCGCCGGGCTTGGCCGCCATGGCGTCGGTGAGGCCCTCGGAGAGGATGTTCAGCGCAAGGCAGGTCACCATGATGGCGATGCCCGGGAACAGCGCCTGCCACCAGCGGCCGGCGAGCACGCCGCCGCGCGCGTCGGCGAGGATGTTGCCCCACGTAGCGGTCGGCTCGGTGATGCCGGCACCGATGAACGTGAGGGACGCCTCGAAGATGATGGCGTCGGCAACGAGGGTGACGGTGAACACCATGATCGGCGCGATGCAGTTGCGCAGAACGTGCTTGATGAGGATCCAAGGCGCCTGGGCACCGGACACGATGACCGCGCGGACGTAGTCCTCACCGTACTCGGACACGATGTTGGCGCGCACGATGCGGGCGATCTGCGGCGTGTACATGAAGCCGATGGAGAAGATGATCGCGGGAACGGAGTTGCCGAGGATCAGCACCAGGACGGCAGCGAGCGCGATACCGGGAACCGACATGATGATGTCGAGGATGCGCATGATGACCTCGGAGACGCCCTTGCGCGCGACCGCGGCGATGGCGCCGACGATGGAGCCGCACACGAGCGCGAACAGGGTCGCGCCGAAACCGATGATCAGGGAGTAGCGTCCGCCGTACAGCATGCGGGACAGGATGTCGCGGCCCTTGTCGTCGGTGCCGAACAGGAAGCCGTCGCCGGGAGCCTGGCGGGCGGTGAAGATCTCGAGCGGGTTATGCGGGGCGATCAGCGGGGCCAGGATGGCCGTGAGCGCGACGAGCACGAGCAGGATCAAAGAGATCTTGCTGCTGAGCTTCATGTTCTTGAAGCCGCCAAACTTCAACCCCTTGGAGGCCGCCTCCTCGAGCTTGGCGGTCTGCTCTTCACGAATCTTGGTCATGGCCTACACCGTCCTAATGCGCGGGTTGATGAGCAGGTACAGCATGTCAACCACGATGTTGATGATGACGAAGGCGAGGGCCACGACGATGACGACGCCCTGGACGAGCATGGTCTCGCCGCCGGTGATGCCGGCGAGGATGGCCGTACCCATGCCGGGCAGGTTGAAGATGACCTCGATGACGACGGCGCCGCCCATAAGGTAACCGATCTTCAGGCCGAGCGTGGTGACGGGGGTGATCAGCGCGTTGCGCAGAACGTTGCGCGCGATGACGACGAACTCGGGGAGGCCGCCGCCGCGGGCGGTGCGCACGTAATCCTTGTCGAGCTCCTCGACCATGGCCGTACGCACGATACGGGTCATCTGGCCGGTGAGCGGGAACGCGAGGGCGACCGCGGGCATGAGCATGCGGGCGAGGTAGCCGCCGGGATTAGCGAAGAAGCTGGGCAGCGGGCCGGAAGCCGGCAGCACGTGCATATACGAAGAGAAGAGAAGGATGAGCAGGACGGCGAACCAGAAAGACGGCGTCGCGATGCCCGCGATGGAGAACACGCGAATCAGCTGGTCGGGCCACTTGTCGCGATAGAGCGCGGCGATGACGCCGAGCACGAACGAGACGACGGCGCCGATTATGAGGCCGATGAACGTGAGCTGCATCGTGACCGGAAGCGCGGTGGCGATGCGGTCGACGACGGGCGTGCGGCCGGCGCCGTAGGTGCCGAGGTCGCCGTGGAGCAGGCCGCCGATGTAATTGACGTACCGCTCGGGAAGCGGGTCGTTCAGGCCCTGCTCCTCCATGTACTGCTCGATTGCCTCCGGCGAGGCGCCCTCGCCCAGCGCGTTGCGCGCAGGGATGCTCGGGTCGGTGAAGGACATCAACCCGAAGACGAGCAGCGTGACGCCGAGCGCCATGATGGGCAGCGCGATGAGACGTCGGCCGATGAGGCGCAAAAGATTGTTCACTTCTTCCCCTCTCTCTTCTTATAGGACATATCGAGACGGTGAGTGGGGGGCCCAGGTAGACCGAGTCACCCGAGCCCCCCACGCTCACACATCTCAGCTCACGCGGGCGCGTGGGCTCATTGAGGCACCGATGCTACTCGGTGACCGTGGCGCAGTCGATGAAGGACATACCGGTGGTACCGATGCCCTTGAAGCCGTCGATCTTGACGCCCTCGGCGTTGGCGGTGTCGCGCCAGGAAGCCGTGGCGGTCTTGACCTGGAGGACCGGGTACAGCACGGCCTGCTCCGCGATAAGGTCGAAGCACTTGTTCCAGGTCTCCTGCTGCTCGTCGCCGGTCTGGCCGAGAGCGGAGGCCATAAGCTCGGTGAGCTGCTTCCACTCAGCGGACTCGTTCCAGCGGGCGCGGGTCTTCATCCAGGCGTTGTCGCCGTACCACCAGTTCATCAGCAGGTCGGGGTCGGCACCGAAGCAGCTGGGGTCACCGGGGGCGAGCAGCATGTCGAACTCGGCGCCGCCATCGATGTCGGCGTAGGTGTCGGCGGAAGTGCGCTCCTTGAGGGTGACGGTGAAGCCGAGGGCCTCGAGGTCCTGCTGGACCTGGGTGGACATGTTGACGACCTGCTCGTTGTCGGTGGTGCAGAGCTCGACGGCGCCCGGGGTGATACCGGCCTCCTCGATGAGCTTCTTGGCCTTGTCGACATCATGGGTGTAGACCGTGGAGGCCTCGTTGTAGTTGGTGAAGGACTTGGGCAGGTAGCAGGTGGGAGCGGTGGCGAGACCGGCGAACGCGTTTTCGATCATCTTCTCGTAATCGAGCGCGTACATGACGGCCTGACGGACCTTGACGTTGTCCCACGGGGCCTTCTTGGTGTTGAACATCATGAAGCGGGTGCCGAAACCGTCGACGGTGTCGATGGAGCAACCGGCGCCCTCGAGCTGCTCGACGGCGTCAGCGGTGACCATCTCCATAACGAGCGTAGTGCCCTCCTGCTGGGCCTGGACGCGAGCGGTCGGGTCGACGAGGATGTCGTAGTGAAGCTTCTCGTCCTTGGCGACGTGCTCGCCGTTGTACTCGGGGTTGGGAACCATGTCGACGGCGGCGTCGGAGATGGACTCGTACATCCAGGGACCGGAGCCGACGGGCTTGGCGGTCATCTCTTCCTTGGTGGAGGAGGCGGGAACGACGCGGACGATGGCCAGGCGCTCCTTGAGCAGGGAGAAGTTGGGGACGGTCGTCTTGACGGTGACGGTGGTGTCGTCCTTCTTCTCGACGGAGGCGATGGGGGCGAGCATCGGGACGTAGATGTTGCCCTCGGCGTTGGAGCGGTTGAAGGACTCGACGACGTCGTCGGCGGTGACGGGATCGCCGGTGGAGAACTTGGCGTCCTTGCGGAGCGCGATCTCAAAGGTGGTGTCGTCGACCTGCTCGGGATCGCCGGCGGCCAGCTCGTTGAACACGCTGTAGTCGTGGAAGTCGAGGCCGTAGAGGCCCTCGACGACATGCCAGTTGGTGCCGCAGGCGAGCGCGGAGGAAGTGCTGGACGGATCGAAGTTGGTGGTGGTGTAGGCGGAACCGGCGGTGATCACGCCGCCGCCGACCTTACCGCCCTCAGCGGGCGCGGAACCCTTGCCCTCGTCGCCGCCGCCACCGCAGCCGGCGAGGCCCATGCCGGCGACCGCAGCGGCGGCACCGGAAAGGCCGAGGAAGGAACGCCTGGTGAGACCGTTCTTGAACATATCCATGGAGCACTCCAATCGTGCAGTCCGTCGTCCGCACAGACGACGCCCGTTAGAACTGCCTTTACCTTATCCACGAATGACCTAATACCACTTCACATACCAGTGAACGGTCGCGATGCCGTCCGCGCGGAATTTGCAACCATCCGGCTGTTTTGTTGACAGCAGGTTTTGCTTATGCGTAATGCATACCACTTCAGTGAGATGGTCTGACCTGCATATATACCGTATAGCGACGGTGCTGCATGAGACTAAAGCAATCGCAAAACGCAAGAAGCCGAAGGCATGAAGTCATTCGAAAGGGGGTTTCTATTACATGAGATTTACTAAACGTTCTGTAAACATTTAAGCGACATATGTGATTTATACGTCGTCGCTATCTCTATATTCCAGATGGGCCCGATACCAATCCTGCGCACCCTCCTACCGACACCCCGGCGAAGGGAGGCGGGAGGCTACTGCTCCCCTTCCGGTCCGTCCTCGGATCCGCCCATGGCACGCAGCACCCTGTAGACCTCGCGGGCGACGTCTGCCGGAAGTCCCTTGACCTCGCAGATCTCCTCGAGGCTCGCGGCGCGCAGGCGCTTCATGGAGCCGAAATGCCGCATGATGGCACGCTTGCGCGTGGGGCCCACCCCCTCGATCTCATCGAGGATCGACGCCGTCATCGCGCGTCCGCGCAGCTCGCGATGGAATGTGATGGCGAAACGATGGCTCTCGTCGCGGACCTGCTTGATGAGATAGAGCGAGGCGGACCCCGTCGGCAGGACGACTGGGGTGTCGTCCCAGGGGACGAACACCTCCTCGTCCGCTTTCGCCAGGCCGCAGACGGGGATGTCGAGCCCGAGGTCTGAGAGCTGCCTGATCGCGGCGGTGAGCTGAGGGCGGCCGCCGTCGACGACAAGGAGGTCGGGCCGGCTGCCGAAGCGCTCATCGGCCATGCGCTCGGGCGCGTACCGACGCCCTAGCACCTCGGACATGGACGCGAAGTCGTTCGCCTCGGTAAGCTCCGCCCTGATCTTGAATCTCCGGTACTGGGACTTGTCGGGACGCCCGTTGGTAAACACCACCATCGATGCGACCGTGAACGCCCCGTGCAGGGTGGAGATATCGAAGCACTCGATGCGCAAGGGAGGGCAGTCGAGGGCGAGTGCGCTCTCGAGCTCCAGCAGTGCCTGGTTCGTCCTGTCGTCGGCGTACCCCGTGCGCAACATATAGCGCATGAGCCCATGGCGGGCGTTCCGCTCGCACATCTCAAGCAGGTGCCGCTTCTCGCCGCGCTGCGGCCGGTGAAGGCGGCATGCGCGCCCGCGCTTCTCGGAGAGCCATTCCCCGATCACCTCGGCATCGGACAGGTCCACGGCGATGTCGACCTCGCCGGGTATGTCGGCCGTCTCGTCGTAGTATCGCTTGATGAATCCGGCGACGAGCTCGTCCTCGGAGACGTCGAGCCCCTTGTCCAAAATAAATTCGCAGGTGCGCTGCGTACGCCCTTCGCGCACCGCGAACACGCAGGCCCCTGCGATGGTCTCCTCGCGGAAGAACCCGACCACATCGATGTCCACGCGAGACGGGAACACCACCTGCTGCCGGTCGTCGAGCCCGTCGATGACCTCCAGCCTCCGTTTGACGCGGGCCGCGCGCTCGAAATCCAGCTCGGCGGCGGCTTCGGCCATCTCGTCTTTGAGCTCGGCCACCACATCGGAGCGATGTCCGGACAAGAAGCGCTCGACGCGCCGGACCGAGGCGGCATACTCATCCGGGCCGATGAGCCCGGCGCAGACGCCGGGACCGCGACCTACGTGATAATCGAAGCAGGGTCGCCCGTTCTGCGCGCAGATGAGCGAGATGAGGTCGGCGTCGGCGGGCCGCTTGGCAAGCAGGCGTTGCACGCGCTTCCACTCCGCACAGGACGCCGAGCAGATCGGGCAGATCCTGCGAAGGGTATCGATGGTGTCGCGCGCGGCGCGCGCGTCGGTGTAGGGGCCGAAATAGCGCGTCTTGGGCTTGTGCCTCTCGCGCGTGTACTTGATGGCGGGAAAGGCGTCCCCGTGCGTCACGGCGATGTAGGGATAGGTCTTGTCGTCCTTGTAGTCGACGTTGAAGTACGGACGGTGCTGCGCGATCAGCTCGCGCTCCAAGACGAGCGCCTCGTGCTCCGACTCGACGACGACGTAGTCGAAGCTCTCGACCGTACGCATCATGAGCGGGATCTTCGCGCGGTCGTCCGACAGCGTCACGTACTGCTTCATGCGGGCACGCAGGTTCTTGGCCTTGCCGACATAGACGACCTCCCCGGAGCCATCCTTCCACAGGTAGCATCCGGGATCGGTCGGAACGAGGGCGACCTGCTCCGCAAGCGATAGGGAGCCGGAATCCGAAGAGGTCACGTGCTCGCGCGCGGCCCTCGCGTCAAGCGAGGGGCCAAGACGGTGGCTGCCGGGACTCGCGGGCGATGCGGCCATGGCTAGGACCTGGCTCCGGAGCCCATGAATCGGTCGAACTTCTCGGTCTGGTGCAGATACGTCACGCGGGCGTACAGCTTATGGGCGAACGTGTCGCGGCGGTTGTCGTACGGATAGCCGGCCTTGCCCGCGCGGTACATGTCGAGAACCGTCTCGCGCAGCTCGGGGTTCGAGACGTGCCGCTCGATGACCTTCTTGGGGACGCAGGTGTAGAGGGTGTCCCCGAAGGCCTCCTGATAGGGGATCTCGCGGTGCAGGATGTACTCGTCGACGAGCAGGCGGGCGATGTTCGCTCCGCCCTGGGCGACGTAGTAGGTGTTTCGGCCGGGCCTGGTGTTGATCTCGAAGAACTTGTAGGAGCCGTCGCGCGCATCGTACTTGATGTCGAAGTTGCCGAACCCGCGGTAGCCCACATGACGGCAGAAGCGCTTGGCGTCCTCGATGATGCGATCGACGCGCTCGGGAAGGATGCACATCGGGTTGCCGATGCGCGCCGGGGAATGGTCCTGGAGCACCACGCGGCCCCCCGAGACCACGCGCACCTCGCCGGATGCATCGGAGAACGTGGTGAGCGAGCGCAACGCGTCGTCGTCGCCGGGGATGAAGTCCTGCACGACGAGCTCGCGGTCATATCCCGCGGAACGCAGGAGGTCGAAGATGCGGAGCAGCTCGGACGGACCGTGGACCTCGTAGACCTTCTCCTTGCCCGGGAAGTCCATCAGGTCGTAGCGCGCGGAGTTGGAGGGCTTGGCGATAAGCGGGTAGGCGAACGCCTCGGCATCGATCTTGACCTCGGCGTCCGAGCAGTCGAACGTCCAGGTCTTAGGATAGGCGATCCCGAGCTCCTCGCAGATGGCGTAGAAGCGCTCCTTCTGCGTGATGTCGTCGAGGAGGCCGAAATCGTTGTAGGGGACGGCGAACCACTGGGAGAGCTCCTCCTTGTTCTGGGAGAGGATGCGGGCGTGCCAGTCGGCGCTGCCGAAGACGATGGCCACCTTGCCCGCAGCGACGAGCTCGGCACCGAGGCCGCGCAGGTAGTCCATGACCGCATCGTCGCCCTGGCCCATGGCCGGAACGACGCGGTAGTCCACCAGGTTGCTCGTCGAGGTCACCTTCACGTCGACGGCGGAGACGACCATGGTCTTCACGCCGTAGGCCTCGTGAAAGCAGCGGGCGAACCCGTAGGACATGATCTCGCCGCCCAGGGCGACGGGAACCAACCGATTCGAGAGGTCGGATGCTGTGAGGCGGGACGTGTCGATCATGGGACCACCTATCGTTAAATAAAAAAGGGGTACGGAAGCTAGCGGAGCCGCGAGCGCAGCGCCTTGATGCGGACGAGGACGCCGTAGAACCCCGCCCGCACGGGGAGGTCGCGATCGGGGGCGATCATGCGCACGCCGTCCTTCGCGAACTTGGTCTTGAACGTGTTGAGGTTCAGGGTCTCGGGGGCGAACTCGCTGCCGATGCCCATCTGGTCGTACTCGGTGCACCCCATACGGGCGAGCTCGCAGCACTCGAAGAAGATGAGGCGGTCGGTGGCGAGGAAGCGGGCGTCGCAGGAGCGGGATGCTCCGTAGTACCGGGTCGCGCGCGCTCCGGAGATGGTGGCGATGGTCCAGGTGATCACCTGGTCGCCGTCGCGCCCTGCGAACAGACGGCAGTGCTCGGGCCCGAGAACGCGCAGCATGCTGCGATAATCCTCGATGGGCGCCGGGGAGAACCCGTCGCGGGCACCCGTCTCGACCATGACCTCGTAGTACTCCTCGAACGAGGCGAGCGCGCGCTCGGTCTCGTCGCTGAACGAAAGGGTGCATTCGCGCAGCGCCTTGCGGACGTCGCGGCGGCCGCGGGGCTTCATGCGCGAAAGGATCTCGTCCTCCCCGCCCGTAAGGTCGATGATGACGGTGGTGTCGTACGGAAGCGTGGACAGGCAGGGACGGGTCGCGGGGAGCTCGTGCTTCACCGCGAGGCGGCAGAACACCTGGCGGGAATCCTCGGCGCGCACGTACGCGCGGAGCGCCTCGAGCGCCGCGGCCTCCTGCTCGGCGGTGGGCTCCTGCGCCCACACCGGGCCGTGATGGGCGCGCAGGTACCGGTAGCCGTGCGTCTCGTACTGCGCGAAGCAGATCGCGGCGACGATGCGGCCAGCGTCCTCGACGGCGGCGTAGCCCCACGGGCTGCGCCCGGGGATGGTCGCCTCGAACTCCAACCACACGGGAAGCTGCTCGACGGGGACGCCCGTCCCCAGCTCGCCCAGCGTGGACTCGTATTCCTCGCGCGTCAACTTCTTGACCTGCATATCGCCGCTCCGTCTCAACTGCTCGCGTGCGTCACATAGGGTATCGATTGTACCGCCGGCGACCGGACGCGAGGAACGGACCCGTCGTTTCTATGAAGAGACCACGCCTTTGAGCACATCGACCACGGCGCGTGCGCCCTCGGCCCCCTGGTTGGTGGGGAGCGTGAGGATCCTCTGCATCATATCGTCGCAGACGGGTATGCCCGAGCGGTCGGCGGGCACGCGGTAGGCCGCCTCGTCGAGAACGCCGGGACCGAGCTCGGGGCGGTACCAGACCGTCATGTAATGACCGGCGGCGCAGCACGCCTCGCAGACGGCATCCGACGTGGCCGCATCCGCAACGAGCACGGGATACTTGAGCAACGGCTGGAAGGGCTCCCGCGCGGCGGATGCCAGTAGCGTGACCCCGGGGACGCCGTCCAAGAGCTCCGTATACGCCCGGACCGCCTCGGCGCGCATGGCCATATCGGCATCCAGCCGTCCGAAGGCATCGATGGCGGCGTCGCAGATGGCGTCGCTCGGCCGCAGGGGATCGTGCGCGACCTCGCCGCGCCGCTCCCCGTCCGAGACCGCCGGCTCGAAGAGGCCCACGGCGGACAGGAACCTCCTGAGACCTCGGGCGGCGCCCAGCGGGAGGTGGTTGAAGACGCGGTTCCAGAACACGAACGTCCCGGTAAGCGCCGTGAGGTGCGCGCCGGCGATGGGCAGCTGCGCGAGGCGCTCGCGGAGCGTTTGCAGCACCTCCGGGGCGGCGCCCTCCGGATTCACCCAGACGGCGCCGCCGAACTGGGAATGGAGCATCTTCTCGACGCCGAACGAGTGGAAGGAGATGTCAGCCAGGGGCGACCCGTCAGGGCCCTTCGCCATGCGCGCCACGCCGTGCGCGCAGTCTTCGAGGACGAGGGCGCCCGCCCCGTGCGCCACGGAGGCGATGCGACGAGAGGCGCCGTCGTCCACGATGCCGTAGGTGTGCTGCAGCATCACCGCGCGGACGGACGAATCGAGCGGCAGTGAGTCGGGGGCGAGCGAAGCCGTCGCCGGGGACACCTCGCCGTAGCGCGGGACCAGGCCGGCGGCGAGTATGGGATCGACCGCGGTACAGCAGGTGAGGAGCTGCGTCACGACGACGCCCTCCCCCGCCGCATCCCGGATGGCCTCGCACGCCGCGAGCATGCCGTGACGGGCCCGGTACACGCAGTACCAATCTTCGGCGCGCGTCCCCGTGCGCTCGGCCATGATGCGGGCTAGAGCGTCCTCACGCTCGGTTCGGTCCATAGAGGCTCCCCTCTCGTGTGCGGCCCGCCGCGATGGGCCGGGCTGGATAGCAGGTCGTTATCGGCTCAGACGCTAGCGCGCGGCCGCGCGCTTGGGCATGAAGCGCCCCAGCATGGAGGACAGGAAGGAGACCTCGGGCATGCCGCGCGCGATGGCGACGCCGAAGGTTATGAGCACGGCGGGCACGCCGCCGGCCACCGCATAGAGCAACGCGACGAGCATGCCGCCCTGGGAAAGCGGCATGACGAGAGCCTGCAGCGCGGCGAGGATCGCGAAGCCGACGCCGGCTCCGGCGATACCGAGGACCGTGGCGCGGACGCTTGCGCGCAACATGGCGCGCGCCCCGATCCGCCCGAGCTCATGGCGCAGGAAGGCCAGCGTGACGAGATCGATCGAGACGAAGAAGAACGTCGAGGAGAAACCGACGACGTTGAACCCGAACCGGGGCGTGAACACGAGGCAGATCGCGATCTGGATCGCTCCGGCGATGCACTCGGCGACCGCGAAGAGCTTCATCTTGCGCAGTGAGGAGCAGGCTTTCTGCAGGTAGGTGCACAGGCCGTAACCGGGCAACGACAGCGAGAGCCACCCGATGTAGACCGCGAGCGCATGGACGTCCTCCGCGGGCATCTTGCTGCCGCGCAGCATGTTGGCCAAGCAGGGCGAGAAGACGATGAGGTACAGCGCGAACGGGATGAGCAGGAACAGGATCTGGCCAGACCCCTGGGCGAGCCCATCGACGAAGCGCTTCATCCTCCCACTCGCCACGAACGAGGAGAGTTCGGTGAACATGGCGGTCGTGATGGGAATCGCGAAGACGGAGTACGGCAGGATGTACCAGATGCGCGCGTAGTAGGTGATCGCGGCGCCGCTCGGGTTGACCGACAGCGCGCACGAGCTCTGAACGGACGTCGTGGCGAACGAGACGACCGTCACCACGAGCGTGGGTATGCCGATGGAGAGGGTCTCGCGAATGAGCGGGTCGTGGACGTCAATGCGAAGCCGAAGCTTGACACCGTGCCGCTTGAGCGCGGGAACCTGCATGAGCACCTGGACAAGGACGCCCAGCGGGTTGGAGACCGCGAGCACCAGGATCGCCGCCTGCGGGTTGGAGTCGGCGAGCAGGCCGTACAGCAGGAACGCGACGGTGATGACGATGTTGTTGGCGATGGGGGCGGCCGTCGACCAGAAGTAATCGCGCTCCGCGTTGAGCACGCTCGAGATCACCGAGGACAGCGCGTATAGGACGATCTCGATCGCAAAGAACCGGAAGAAGTACGTGGCGAGGTCGAAGTCGAATTGCGCCGAGGCGTTGAACGACTGCGTCCAGATGATCTCCCCGGCGAAGATGAACGAGAGCACCGACAGCGCGCCCATGAGCAGGGTCACGAGCGAGAGCAGGTTGGATGCGTACGCACTCGCCCCCTCGCGCCCCGCCTTCTTCTTCGTGGATACGTAGACCGGCAGGAACGCGGTGACGAGCATGCCGCCCATCACGAGCTCGTACAGGGCGTTGGGCATGTTGTTCGCTACGGTGAATGCACTCGAGACGAGGGTCGTGCCCATGCCGAAGGCTTGCGCCCACGTGCGGAAGAACCCCGTGATGCGGCTGACGATGACCAGACCGCTCATCAGCGCGGCGGACCGCCCGACGTCCTCGGCGCTCGCCTCGTCTTCCTCGGCCTCCTCGGCCGAATCACCGGAAACGGGGTCTTGCGCAAGGGCCTCGACCGCACCGGAAGGGCCATCGGCCTCGGCGAGGGAAGCGAACATGAAGGTGTCGTCGGCCTCCGTGGCCTCACCGCAGGCATACCGCACGGGAAGGTCATCGTCCCAGCCGAGCGGTGCGTCCTCGTCCAGATCGCCGTCAAGCAGGGCGAACTGGGCCGTCTCGTCGGCACGGACGGACGCGGAGCCCGACGCCGACGCCGAAGCGTACTGGGCGGCGACCATGAACGCGGCGGTCTCGTCAGGCGAAGCGGGGCGCTGGACGAAGTCGGAGTCATGCGCGTCGGCGATGCAGAGAGCCGATCCGTGCGAGGACGCGCCTGCGGCGATGATAAATGCCGTCGTCTCGTCCGGACCAGGAACGGCCCGCGGCGGCGCAGGAACAGAAGCGTCGGTGCTACCGGAGAAGTGCGCGCCACGGGGGCGCTGGTCCATCGAGTCGTCTGGGGTCACAGCTATCCCTTCCTGCAGATCGAAGCGGCGGTCGCGCCGGTGTGAGCGATAAGGTCGCGGGGCGCGATCCTCAATTGTATGCCGCGTTTGCCCCCGGAGATAAAGATGATGTCGTAGCTCAGGCAACTTTCATCGATGAGCGTCGGGAAGCGCTTCTTCATGCCCACGGGCGAGCAGCCGCCGCGAATATAATCGGTTGTCTCCAGAAGGTCGCGCACGTGCAGCATCGAAAGCGACTTCAACCCCGCCACGCGCGCCGCGACCTTGAGGTCGAGCTCCTCGGCCACGGGGATACAGCAAACGACATGCTCCCCGCTAGGCGACACGGTGACGAGCGTCTTGAAGCCCTGGCCCGGATCTTCCCCGAGCTGTTGGGACACATGGATGCCGGAAAGGTCGTTCTCGTCCACCTCGTAGGTCCTGACCTCGTAGGGTATGCGGGCGCGATCGAGCTCGCGCATCGCGTTGGTCTTTGGGGTCTTGTCCTTCTTGGCCATGGGCAGAATCCTCCCTGTTACAGACGAAGGCCCCAGAACGCTAGCGTTCTGGGGCCGACTCGATCCTGTGGGCTAAGCGGCTCGGCTAGATGATGGAGCCACCGCCGAGGAAGCCGCCGATGTAGCTGAGCGTGCGGTAGCCCACGCCGGCGCCGGGAATCGAGTCGATCATCGATCCGCCGCCGATGTAGATGCCCACGTGCCCGCAATACCGGCCGCCGGAAGAGAAGAATACGAGGTCGCCATACTTGAGCTGGCTCACGCTCGTGGTGAAGGTCCCGCGCGCCTTGACGGAGGCCAGGTAGGACTCCGGGCTGTTGGACCAAGGGCCGTAGCCGAGTGCGTAGTCGACGAGACCGGAGCACGTGAAGTACGACGTGGACGTAGATCCGGTCCACTTGTACCCGGTGTAGCTGTAGCCGGAGCCGATGACGCTCTGGGCGCGGGCGACCATGGCGTTGGCGCTGCTCGTCGGGGTGTTGCTTACGTTGCCGCCGGTGCTGCTGCCGCCGGTGTTGCCTCCCGCGCCGCCGCCGGTGTTGCCGGTGTTGCCGCCGCCGCTGTTGTTGCCCGAGTTGCCGGTGTTGCCCGCATTGCCGGTGCTTCCCGAGTTGCCGGTGCTGCCGGTGTTGCCAGCGTTGCCGGTGCTGCCACCGCCCGACTGCTGCTGTTGGGCCTGCTGACGCGCGGCCTCCTCCTCGGCGGCCTTGCGCGCAGCCTCCTCCTCGGCGGCGATGGCCTCCTTGAGGTCGTCGGAGAGCTGGTCGTAATACGCCTGCGCCTCATCGGCCGCAGCCTGGGCGGCGTTCATCTTGGCCGCCTGCTCGCCGACGAGCTTCTCCTGCTTCTCCTTCTGCTCCTCGAGGTCGGAGCGCTTCTGCTCGAGCGACGCCATGAGCTCGCGGGCGCCGGTGATGACGTCCTGCTTGTGCTCGGCCGCCTTGTCGGCATAGTGGAGGTTCGAGATGAGGCTCGTGAAGCTGCCGGAGCTCAGCAAAGCGGACACGATGTTCGCGCTGCCGCCGGACTTGTATTGACTCGTGACGAGCCCGGAGAGCTCCTCTTGGAACGCGGCGAGCTGCTGCTCCTCCTTCTCGATCTCGGCAGAGGTCTGGTCGATCTGCTCGAGCGTGGCGTTGAGGTCGTTGGAGACCGTCGCGTAGTCGTTGCCCGCCTGCTCGGCAGCGGAGTAC
>DBFEBE010000017.1:0-14309 GCA_048318985.1 Collinsella sp. | reverse complement strand
GTGCGCACAGCCATGAGGACGAGTGACTTCAACCCGCTCGCGCGCGCCTCGAGCGCGCTTCGGACGCCCTCCTGGGGCGATCCCTGCCGGTCAGACCTATATATTTGCCGTATTTGTCCAATTCAGCAGGGGGTTATGGATTAATTCGTTCAGCCGTTCCTACCTGTCGTCAAGCCAACATTGGGCCACATGCAGCCTCGCACTTTGCACTGGGGGACGGATCCGCAACGCCGTAACGCCATGCGGCAGAGTATGCCACGCGACGCGGCGTCACATTCGGATATGGCTTAAAGTCCCCCTGGAGGAGGTGCGGAATCGACAATCCGAAACGCTGCAAGATCCCGTGCATCCCGCATCCGGCTCTCAGCTTGGCACGCCATCCCCTCTGCGCGCAGAGGCGCACTCCCTCGCGCCGCCAACGCGCGCATGCGCATGCGTTCCGACCCCAATTCTCAGATGAGGACTCAAAAACAGGGACGGGGCCCGGCGCGGGACGGTGCATATCATGGCGAAGGGACATGTTGGCTCCGTTCCCAAATAAGGTGTCGTATCCTCGAAACGATGCCTGATATCGCATCGAATCCGACCAACGCCCCCGGCACGGGAAGCAAATCGACATTCGTTCCGAACGGACGCCGCCAAGGAGCCGCGCCGAATCACTCCGTGGTCGCTGGCCCGAAGCTGGAGGAGCCCCATGCTCGACTACCGAACCCATACCTTCCTCACGGTCTACCGCAGGCGCAGCTTCACGGCCGCGGCGCGCGAACTCAACATCACCCAGCCCGCAGTGTCGCAGCACATCCGCCAACTTGAGGCCCATTACGGCTGCAGGCTGTTCCGCAAGGTCGGACGCGGCGTCGTGCCCACTGCGGCGGCCGACCTGATCTTCAGCCGACTCGGGACCGCCGAGAACGACGACCGGCGCCTGGCTGACGAGGTGCGCGCCATCGCCGATCGCGACCTCGGCTCCGCCCCGATGCGCTTCGGCTGCACCCGCACCGTCAGCGACTGCGTGGCGCCCGCCATCCTGAGAGGGCACCTCGCCGCGCATCCGCGCGAACGCATCGTCATGCGCAGCGGGAATACGCAGGAGCTTATCGAGGAGATGGAGCGGGGGGAGATAGACTTCGCGGTCGTCGAAGGCTCCTTCGACCGCTCCGCGTTCGATTCCGAGGCGATATCGCACGAGGCGTACGTGTGCGTGGCCCGCTCCGGTGAACCCGCCGCGAGCATACGCGATCTCCTGTCGAGCACCCTCATCGTGCGCGAGGAGGGCTCGGGCACGCGCGAGATCCTGGAACGTCACCTCCACGCCCACGACCTCGCTCTCGTGGACTTCCTCGGCTGCCTGGAGCTCGGGAGCATCCCGTCCATCAAAGCGTGCGTCGCCGCGGGGGCCGGCATCTCCTTCATGTACCGCTGCGCCGTCGACGAAGAGCTCGCCGCCGGGTCGCTCGTGGACATCACTCCCAAGGACTTCGCGATCGAGCACGATTTCCGCCTGATCTGGCAGCACGGGAGCCTGTACGCAAAGCGCTATCGCGCACTCGCCGAGACCTGGCGGAATATCGTCGCGGAGGCGCGCAGCTGAGGTCACGGGCCTCGACTGCGCCCCCTTGCGCGCTGCGCTGGCAAACGGCTTCGCCGTTTTCGCAGCTCCGCGCCCTTTCGGGTTCGAATCCGCGCGCGGACCACGAAAAAAGCGAGCCCCTGGGGACTCGCTTCTTCATTCACACTGGCGGAGAGCTGGGGATTCGAACCCCAGATTCCCTTTTGGGGAATACTCGCTTAGCAGGCGAGCACCTTCGGCCTCTCGGTCAGCTCTCCGTAACAGCCGTGCTATCATACCCCAACTTCCGGCATCCGCACAAGAAGCACGCGCAAACTCTCTAGAACTCGACTGCATGGAGCGCGCATGCGACTGGCGGATGAAACCGCGGCGAGACCCAGGGCCCCGCCGTAATCCATCCAGCCGGACCGGGCGCGACGGCCCGGGCGTCTACTAGTAGTTGACGACCTGCTGCTCGAAGTATGCCTTGGGATGCGCGCACACGGGGCAGAGCTCGGGAGCCTCGGGGCCGACGTGCAGGTGCCCGCAGTTGAGGCACTTCCACACCTTCACGCCCTCGTGCGTGAAGACCTCGCCCTTCTCGACGCGCTCGGCGAGCTTGAGGTAGCGCTCCTCGTGCGCCTTCTCGACAGCGCCCACGCCACGGAACTTCGCGGCGATCTCGGTGAAGCCCTCCTCGTCGGCGGTCTTGGCGAACTCGTCGTACATGGTCGTCCACTCGTAGTTCTCGCCCGCGGCGGCATCGCGCAGGTTGTCCAGGGTACCCGGCACCGCGCCGCCATGCAGGTACTTGAACCACAGCTTGGCGTGCTCGGACTCGTTGAGGGCGGTCTCCATGAAGATGTTGGAGATCTGCACGTAGCCGTCCTTCTTGGCCTTGGACGAGTAGTAGCGGTACTTGGTGTGGGCCTGCGACTCGCCGGCGAACGCCGTCTCGAGGTTCTTCTTGGTCTGGGAGTTCTCGAAGTCCATGGGGCTCCTCCTTGCATGCGGTGTAACCCATGCCGTGGTGAACCGCGCACCACACGGTTCGGCACATATCCGGATGCGCGACACGGCGCATCTCAGGCAGTTATACCCCGTTGCCCAAGAAGGATTCCCGAACAGCCTGGAAACACACCGAAAAAGACACCGTGTTAGGCGATGTGCCACAACGCTCCGTCAGTCGCAGCGAATCCCTCTGCAGCCAAGTCCCCCAGAATCGACTCCAGCGTCTTCTCGTCGACAGGCGGACGGCCCGCCTCAGCCTCGAACGCGTCCAGCATGCAGCCTATCTCGCCCTGCGATAGTCCCGAAACGCCGTCCGCCTGTGCGTCGAGCAGCATGCGCACCACATGCGCCCGCTTCTGCCGCCTCGACCCCTCGAAGCGCGATTGCCTCGTATAGGAACTCGAGCGGCGGGACGGGTTGGGCACGGTCTTCTTGAGATAGGCGCCGTAGTCCAGCAGCGCGTAATACCAGGAGCGCGGCGTGTCGCGCACGTCCTGGGGAACCGCGAACGCCTCGGCGCCCGAACCCTCCGCGTCGGCGCCGTCGGCCGGCAAAGCAGGGCAAGCCGCCTCCACGAGCGGCCTGAGCTCGCGATCGGGCACCCCGGGCACCTCGGGGAACAGGTGGTGTAGAAACACGGTGCGCACGTTCGTCTCGAGATAGACCCCGGGCAAGTCGAACGCGAACGCGCGGATTCCCTGCGCCGTGGCCGGCCCGATGCCCGGCAGGTCGACAAGCTCACGCGTCCCGCGAGGAAACTCTCCGTCGTAGTCGCGCACGATCGCTTCGGCGGCGGCCTTGAGCGCCAGAGCGCGACGGTTGTACCCCATGCCCTGCCACGCCGCGAGCACCTCCGCCGTAGGGGCCGCCGCGAGCGAGCGCACGTCGGGGAAACGCTCGAGCCACTCCGGCCAGCGCCCCTCCACCCGTACGACCTGGGTCTGCTGAAGCATCACCTCGGAGAGCCAGATGCGGTACGGGTCGCGCGTGCGCCTCCACGGCAGGTCGCGGTAAAGCCGCTCCCCTTCCGCGCGGACAAGGGTGCGAAACGGCTCGAGGTTGTTCACAGGGGTTCCCCTTCCGGGCACACACGGAGAGCGCGGCGGCGAGCCCGCGCCCCGGGCACGTCGCCGCGCTCCCGCGCTCTGCAGTCGAAGCGGCTCTACAGGTTCTTGTTGCAGCGGCACTCCTGAGCGTTCAGCACGTACTCGGGAAACGCCATGCGGTCGGCGAACTTGGGGTCCACGGCGGGGAACAGCGCGCCGCTCACCACGTCGGCAAGCGAGACGGAGCCCAGGTAGCTGTTCATCATCTCCTGCGCACCGATCCAAATGGGGTGGTAGCAGCACTCGCCCATGCGAGGGCAATCGCCCTCCTCGGCGGTGCAGCCGTTCATGATGAGCGGGCCCTGGACGGCCTCCACGATATCGCGGATGGTGATGTCCTCCGGCGAGACCTTGAGGCGCATGCCGCCGCGCACCCCGCGCAGGCTCTCGACGATGCCGGCTTGGACCAAACCGTGCTGGATGGACCGCGCGAACGAATACGGGACGCCCACCTCTTCGGCGGCGGTTCGCACGGAGAGCAGCTCGTTGTCGTTGGATGCGAGAATGGAAAGCATGCGCAGCGCGTAGTCGGTTTTCCTTGAGATGTCCATGTGTCCTCCCAGGTGCGGAACTGCCGGCCATTCCCAGAAACGCTAAACCGTGCACGCGCAACATGACCGGCGGCTGGATACGGCCTCCGATGGCCGAGTCTCCTCTTGAGCATACTTGAAACTGGGTGCGCCATACAAGCAGATCGCAGCAAGGTTTATCCCAGTAAAATAAACATGCAGGTCACAGATTAGAGAAGGGAATAAAAAGAACCACTGGTATGACCGGTATACACCAGCATTGGACCGCGCATTCCGGCACACAGCGCACCAGAGCGGCCTGAAGGCGCACCACCCCATCCTGCCGCAATCCCGATTCGGCGGCATCGGTCGGCATGACGAGCAGCATCGAAGGACGTCAGCTCGCCGCGGCGCGGAAGGCAAGAAACGACCCCGGTCCGAACGGGTCGGGGTCTTAAGATGCTCTCAAGCGAGCCGGCTGCGCCGCCGCCCCCGCGCGGTCGCGCGAGGGCGATCCGGCACAAGAGGGCTGCAGATCGCTACCACTCGATATGAACGATCGGCTTGATCAGGTCGCGCGGCTTCTCGTCCATCACCCTGAAGGCCTCCTCGATCGCATCGAACCCCTCGAAGGTGTAGTTGAGCATCTTGCCGGGATGGATGCGTCCCGCACGGATGACGTTCAACAGGCGCTCGATGCGATATGCGCCGCCCGGGCAGAACCCGCCGCGGATCGCGATATCGGACATGCCGAGCCCCCACTGATACGCGGGCACCTGGAAGGTCTCCGTCACATCGTAGAAGTTGATGGTGGACACCGTCCCGCCCGGACGGGTGAGCGCGAGCGCCTGGTTCATGCTGCCTGCGTTGCCGCCGGCGATGATGCAGGCGTCGACCTGGCCCTCCATGGCAAGGATCTGCTCGACGATGTCGCCCTCCTTGTAGCTGACGATATCCGTCGCGCCGTACTCGCGCGCCAACTCGATGCAGTTCGGGCGCGTGCCGATGGCGATGATCCTGCCGGCGCCCATGAGCGCGGCGCCCGCCACGGCCATGAGGCCCACGGGACCGATGCCGAACACGACGACGGAATCGCCGAACTTGATGTCGGCCATCTCGGCGCCGTAGAAACCGGTGGACATCATGTCCACCGTCATGAGGGCATCCTCGATGGAAACGTCCTCGGGCATCATGACCAGGTTCGCATCGGCGTTGTTCACCGTGAAGAACTCGGCGAATACGCCGTCTTTGCTGCCGAGGAACTTGAAGCTGCGCATCAGGCCCGTGTCGTGCGCGTTGGGCGCGCCGCGGCGCTGCAGGCTCGGGACCTCCCAGTCGGGCGTGTTGCAGGGCACCACGACGCGGTCGCCCGGCTTGAAACCGCGAACGAGCTCGCCGACCTCGACGACCTCGCCGATCGCCTCGTGACCGAGGATGAGGTTTTCCTTAGGGCCGGAACCGCCGTGCATCGCATGCGTGTCGCTCGAGCACGGAGCGACCGCCACGGGCCGCAACAGGGCGTCGAGGGGACCGGTCTGGGGCTTCTCCGCCTCAATCCAACCGGGTTTGTTGACTTCGATCATTCCGTAACCGCGCATGGCGCCTCCTTGCCTTGAGCCCGCACCTCTCTCATACCATGCGAGCAGGTAGCATCATGCTAGTCCGGACCAGGGTCCTACCATATGTCCATTCGGCAGGTGGGATACGCCATCTCGACGAAAGGGAATCCCCGAGGGAAAGCAAGCCGGGATCCCTAGATAGCAAAAGACCCCGCCGAAGCGAGGTCTACAATTGCGATGGCGGGAAGTACGGGACTCGAACCCGCGACCTCCGACGTGACAGGCCGGCGCTCTAACCAACTGAGCTAACTCCCCATCAGCACTTGGTGCGAGGAGTATTATACGCAGACAATTCCGAAGTACGCAACAACTTTTTAGAAAAAGTTTGCGCAAGCCTAAAAAAGTTACCGTACATGACTCCTTTATATCCCCGACCTGCGGTTTTCTTCTCAGCGAACATAGAGGGATTCGTTTTTCCCAACATGTCGTCCCAAGCCGATATGCAAAAAAGGGGGCGCGCCGTTCCCAGCGCGCCCCCTTGCGTTTCCCGTGCGCCCTACTCCTGTTCGGGCAGGGAGCCAAATGCCTCGATGTAGTCCTCATCGTCCATCCAGTCGATGATGTCGCCCGGCTTGCAGTGCAGCACCTTGCACATGGCCGTCAGCGTCGAGAAGCGGATACCCTTCAAGCGCCCCGTCTTGATGCGCGACACGTTGACCGGAGAGATTCCGATCTGCTCGGCGAGCTCAAGCGAAGTCATCTTTCGATCGGCCATAACCCGATCCAATCTCATGACGATGGGCACCGGACTCACCTGTCTTTCGGAGCGACCGCTAACTTCAAAGGCGAAACATACCGTACTGAGAATTCACCCTGAACGCAAAGCCCTTCATGGCGAAAGACGGAAATCCCAATCCAGACGATGCCGGCATGATTCAAGAGTCGGAAAGTTTCCCTTTTTGATTCCCGTATAGAATACCTTATTTTCTTGGCCACAGATGCCACCTGCCGAACGGCATTAACGCGGCGGGAACGGCTGCGCACCGCCCAAGCCCGCGGCCTCCCCCTCGTTCAAGGCGTACCGGCCGCAACCGAATCGCCATGTCGCACGGGCGCATCCGTCCCGCCCGGCGGCATGCGCCCCGGCAAGGCGCCCCGGGGCCCAAAGGTCCCAGGGGGGCGCAACGCCATCCGCCTGCACCGAGACCGGTCTCCAGGGAGCGCGCGGGCTATCCCAGGCGAACGATATCGACCGATAGGATACGGCCGTCGCGCACCAGCATGCGCGCCATGCTGGGGCCGCCCATGTCGCGCGGATAGGTGGCGGAACCCGGGTTCACCACGCAGCAGCGCCCGAGCGTCACCACCTTCGCGCGGTGCGTATGGCCGCATACCGCGACGTCGGACGTGCCCACCGGCAGGTCCTCGCGGTAATGGGAGACCGAGAACCGGAGCCCCTCGTACTCGAAGACGCACAGGCGCTCGACATCGGGGCCGTAGTCGCGGTAGTAGTCGTTGTTGCCCAGCACTGCGCGCACGGGCGCGATGGTGCAGAGCTGCTCGTAATCCATCTCGGACGTCATGTCGCCCGCGTGCACGATCAGGTCGGCCCCCTCGAGGGCGGAGACCAGCTCGTCGGACAGGTAGCCATGGGTGTCGGACACGATGTCGATGCGCTTTGCGCCCTCGAGGCTCACAGGGCCCTCCCTTCGCTCTTGCGCCCCACCGACCCGTCGAGCGGGACGCACATCGAGAAAACGGGGCGCGCCGCGGCACGCCCCGTCACGTTACAGGTTGAGTGCCTTCTTGAGCGGCACCACGCGGCGGCGGCTGACGGGAATCCGATCCTCGACGCCGGCGACGCCCAGTTGGATGGCGCCCGAGGCGGCCGTCTCGACGTCCTCGACGTTGGCGAGGTTGACGATATAGCGGCGATGGACGCGGAAGAATCCGAAATCGCCGAGCTTGGACTCGAACTGGGCCAGCGACGTGGTGGACAGGAAGCGATCGTCCTCCGTGAAAATGCAGGAGTAATCGTCCTTGGCCATGATGTAGCGGATCTGGTCGACGGGGATCAGGACCTTGCGGCCGCCCTTCTCGACCGGGATGCGCTCGATGGACACCTTGCTGTCGGATACCGGCTTGACGCGCGCCATCACCTTGTTGATGGCCTGGTCCAGGCGGGCCTCCTCCACAGGCTTCATCAGGTAGTCCACGGCGTCCACGTCGAACGCCTCGACCGCATGGTCGCTGTACGCCGTGACGAAGACCACCGCGGGGGGATTCTTGAGCTTGTGCAGGGCCTCGGCGAGCTGGAGACCGGACGCGCCGGGCATCGAGATGTCGAGGAAGACGACGTCGACCCGGTTCTCCATCAGCATCTCGATGGCGGACCGAACGCTCGAAGCCTCCGAGATGGAGCCGATCTTGCCCGTCTTCTCCAGCAGGAATCGCAGCTCGAAGCGCGCAGGAGCCTCGTCATCGACGATCATGGCACGTAGCATATCCACGTTATCCCTTCAGGTACAAATCCGTGCTTGCATGCGGCGCCCACGCGGCGCATGCGTACAGACCCTATTCTACCCTTCTATCCGCCAGAATGCTGTTCTGGGGGTCCAGCCGCAGCGAAATGGTCGTGCCGTGGCCCGGCTTGGAGGAGACGACCGCCTGGGACCGCGGGCCGAAGAACCGCTCGATGCGCTCCGAGATGTTGCGCATCGCCACGCCGGCGCCGCCGCCCTGGGGCGCGCTGGCGTCGGGGGTACGCAGCGTCGCGTCGAACAGCCGCGCCGCGGTCTCCTCGTCCATGCCCACGCCGTCGTCGACCACCTCGAGCACGACCATGCCGTCGGCATCGGAGCGGACCGCGATGTCGATATGCAGCGGCCCCTCGTCGGGCATGGCGTGACGAACCGCGTTTTCGACGAGCGGCTGGATGGTGAAAGCGGGAACCAGCACCTCCTCCGCGTCCTCGGCGATGTCCACATGCTCGAGGATGCGGTCCTCCCCGAAGCGCGCCTTCTCGAACTTGAGATAGCGCATGGTCTGGGCGACCTCGCGCGTCACGGGGATGAGCGAGCCGGAGTTGTCGAGCGTCGCACGGTAGAACTGGGCGAACTCGCGCAGAAGCTCGCGCGCGCGCAACGGCTCGGTCCTCGTGAGCGCCGCGATGGTGTTCAGCGTGTTGAACAGGAAATGCGGGTTGATCTGGGCCTGCAGGGCCCGGACCTCGGCGCGCGCGGTGAGCTCCTCCTGCAGCTCGAGCTCGTGGATCGCGAGCTGTGTCGAGAGCAGCTCGGCGAACCCCGCCGCCAGGGCGTACTGGGTTCGGTTCACCTGGCGCGAATGCCTGTAATAGAACTTGAGCGTGCCGATGGCCTTGTCGCGCACCTTGAGCGGGGCGATGATGCCCGCGGGGATGGCGCGATGGGGCGTGCGCTCCGAGGGCACGTCCACCGCATGGGTGAACGACTGCGAGATGCCGTGGTCGAGCACGTAGTGCGTCGCGGGCGTGTGGATGGGGGAACCGGGCGGGAAGTCCGCGGCGAGCTCGCCCACGCACGCCAGGACGCACTCGTCGTCGGTGATCGCGATGGCCATGGCCCGCGTCTCCTTCAGCAGGCAGCGGCACACCGCCTCCGCGCTCTCCGGCGTGAGGCCCACCTTGATGATGTCGAGCATCTCGGAGGCGGTCGAGAGCGCCTCCTCCGTGTACTGCGAGCGCAGCGTGTCGGGGCTGATGCACTGGTGCGCGAGGGCGCCGAGGCACAGGCACGCGACGACGTAGACCACCACGGCGGCGGCGAGGCTCATCCCATGGGTGACGCCATAGGCGAACAGGCAGGTCACGAGCAGCCAGCCCGTCACCGCGGTCACCTTGAAGGGCATCGTCGCGCGCTGGCGCTCATCCCAGTTGTCGTCCGGCTCGTATTCAGTTGCCATCCTGCTTCCTCTCAAGCATCCGAGCGAGTTCCGCATCGTTCCACAACCCGTTCATGATACTCGGCCAGAAACTCTGGAACTTCACGTATCTTCCCGCGTTGGCGCGGGCGTACTCCTCCGCGCGGCCGCGGCCGTGGCGCCATATGCCCCAATAGCCCGCATGCTCGCGCGTGAACAGCGCCCGGGCCAGCGCGGTCTTGCGCACGCGCTCGTCGAGCTCGGCGGAGAACCACGGCCCCGGATACGGCATCAAGGTGGCCGGAGTCACCGCGTTGAGGTCCTGCCGGCGCGCAGCGCGCGAGAGCTTGGCGCGCTCGTAATACCAGCGATACACATCCTGCATGAAGCGGGAGCTCGGGCTCTCCGACGCCGGGGGCAGATGCTTGACCGCCCATTCGTTGTCGAACCAGACGTCGTAGCCGTGCATGCGCATGTTGAAGAGGTAGTCGAGGTCCTCGCCGCGCGTGATCCAGGGGTCGAAGGCGACGCGGGTGTAGGCGCGCGCATGCAGGGCGAACAGGCCTCCGCACACGTAATTCGAGCGAGAGATGCGCGTGGCGGACAGCGCCTTGCGCATCCAGCGGTTGAACTCGATGCGCTTGGTCCACCAGCGATGCGTGATACCCGCCGCAGAGGTGTCCGCCAAGGGCGATCCCTGCTCGTTGTAGAAATAGCCCGTCTTGACGAGAATCGGAAGGCCCTGCCGCGTCTCCGCCCCCAGCCCGTAGAGCGCGCGCTTCATGAAGTCGGGGGACAGCACCACCTCGTCGTCATCGAGGAAGATCACGGCATCGTGGGCGAGCACCGCCGCGACGGCCAGTCCCATGTTGCGGATCGCGCCGTAGCCGCGCAGGGAGACGGGCTCCCCGCCGGACTTGGGCGCGATCTGCGCGACCCGCTCCGCGATGCGGGCGGCGTGCTCGTTGGTCACGATGCGGATATCCATGGAGGGATGGGCGTCGGCGATGGCGCCGACGCGCTCGCCCGCCGCACGCGTCTGGGTCTGCGGGCTCACGACGAGCACCACGATGCGGCACAGATCGCGCACCTGCTCGAGGGAGGACAGGCACCGCTCCAGGTCCGGGGAGGCCGCGTCGATCGGCGTGCTGTGGTCGTAGGCGCCCGGGGCGTGCATGTCGGCATCGCTTCCCGACCAGTATGTCGGAATGACGATCGCAGGATTCATACGTCCCTCCCCCACGGCTGCACATACGTCTGGAGAGCGTTGTCCAACGCCCCCGCATCTTATCTGCTTGTACCCACCTAGCCGAGTTCGCGCTGCACGAACGGAGTTTTGCGAAGCGAGCGGTACAGGGGGTATCCCAGCACGTACATGATAACCGCTTCGCCGATTCCGGTACTCACCAAGCCGAACAGGTACATCGGCAGCCAGGCCCCGTCAAGCGAGATGCCCGTGAAGGGTATGGTGTAGAAACCGATACCCTGCAGCAGCAGGGGCAGATACGCCGGCACGATCAGCGCGTTCGCCAGCACGGGGCCCATCAGCGCCACGACCGGACGGCCGCGCATCTTCCACGTGAACAGCGCGCCGGCGAACGTCGCGAGCGACCCGAATACGACGTCGAGCATGCCGAGCATCCCCGTCCCCGAAAGCGCGATGTTGGCGACGTTGGCGATGATGCACCCGAGCGTCAGGCCCGGCACGGCGGCGGGCGTCACCAGGGCGAGGGCGCACAGGGCCTCCGACACGCGGAACTGGACCGGACCCCACGCCAAGCTGCCCAAAAACAGCATCGCCACGAGCGTGCAGGCGGCGTAGGCCGCGGCGATCACGCCCACGCGGGCGATCGCGCGGGCGTCGCGCGATCGCGACGCGACGGCGGTCTGGCAGGTTGCGGATTCGTTCTTCTTCATGTTCTCCACCTTCAAAAAACCGGAGGGCTTTACTGCCGCCAGTAAAACCCTCCGTAAGGTGGTATGTGTTCGCCCGGGCGGCTGCGCGTGAGATGCATGCCGCGGGATGCGGGCCGGCGCCTATGCGCGCGCCGCCTGCATTCGGGAGAGCTTTACTAGCATAACCAGGCCCACGACCAGCAGGATCCCGATGGAAAGCACTCCTAAAGAAGGATTCTGCGTGAGCGAGGTCACGACAGATACTAGCAGAGTTCCCATGACGGAGGCGTAGCGGCCGAAGATGTCGAAGAAACCGTAATACTCGTTGGCGCGCTCCTTGGGGATGAGCTTGCCGAAGTAGCTGCGCGACAGCGCCTGAACCCCGCCCTGGAACATGCCGACGAGGATGGCGAGGATCCAGAACTCCACCGCGGACTTGAGGAAGAACGCCGCGAACAGCACGATGCCCACGTAGGCCGCCACCGCGATGAGAATCATGCGCAGGGTTCCGAACCGGCCGGAAAGCCGACCGTACGCGATAGCGGACGGAAACGCCACGAACTGCGTGACGAGCAGCGCCAGGACGAGTTGGGTCGAATCGATGCCGAGGCTCGAGCCGTAGCTCGTCGCCATGGAGATGACGGTGTGCACGCCGTCGATGTAGAAGAAGAACGCGATCATGAAGACGAGGAGCACGCGGTCGCGGGAGATGCTGCGCATGGTGGAGAACAGGCCGGCGAACGTCTTGGCGATGTTCGCCCAGACCCCGCCGTCCGCGTCGCGCTCCTTGCCGTATCGCTGCTTGTAGGTGCGCAGCAGGGGCACGGTGAACGCCAGCCACCACAGGCCGGTGATGATGAAGGTCAGGCGCGTGCAGGTGAGCGTGTCGAGCCCCAGAACGCTCGGTCCGCCGAAGATGAGCGCGATGCACAGGATGAACGGGACGGTCGAGCCCACGTAGCCCCATGCGTAACCCGAGCTGGAGACGGCGTCCATCCGCTCATCGGTGGTGACGTCGGTGAGCATGGCGTCGTAGAACGTCATCGAGGAGTTGAGCCCTATCGTGCACAGGACGTAGACCATGAGGAAGATGGTCGCGCTCATGGGGATGGCCTGGGCGAGGCACAAGACGAGACCGGTGAGGAAGAAGCCGATGAAGAACTTGATCTTGTTGCCGGCGTAATCGGCGAGGGAGCCCAAGATGGGCATAAGCAGGGCGACGACGAGCGAGGCGATGGTCTGGGCGTTTGCCCAGGCGGTCACGAGCTCGGCCGGATGCGCCCCGGTGTTGATGGCGTTGAAGTAGATGGGGACCACCGAGGTGTTCAGCAGCACGAGCGCGGAGTTTCCGACGTCGTACATGACCCAGTTGCGTTCCATCTTCGTATATTTCATCGCGTGTTCCTTGCTCGGGACCGATACGTAGACGCACTCCATGGTACGTCAGCCCGCCCGGAAGGCGCGTCAGGATTCGGTAAAGGTGAAGCGGCGGGACCGCGCCCAGCGCCGTCCCGCCGCTTCGGGGCGTCAGTCTTCCTCGCGGTCGAACTCCTCGTCCTCCCCAAGCAAGCGCCCGGAATAGTTCACATGCCCGGTGACCTGCGCCATGTCGCTCGTCTCGATGAAGCGCGCGGCCGTTTTCGCGTAATCGTCGAGCGCGCGGTCGAAGATCTCCGGGAAGCTCTCGTGCGAGACCTCCTTGGTGAACGGGTGCTCCCAGGGCCCGCGGCCCATGTTGCCCGCGGCGGCCGGCTGCTCGCGCGTGACGCGGTGCGCCAGCGAGGTGAGCAGGGAGTAATCGGCGACCGTGCCCTCGATCGCCCCGAGCAGGCGCGAGCCCGCCGAGCCGGCCGGCTCGATGGCGCGATAGCACAGCTGCATGTCGGCGACGGCCCCACCGTACTCCGCCACGGCGACGTCCAGGCCGTACACGCTGCTCGCGACGAAACTCGTCAGCGCTCCGGCGACCTTGTTCACGCGGTCGGTCGTGACGAGCTCCGATGCGGGGGGAAACTCCTCGACGGTCGCGCCGTCGCGCTTAAGCTGGAGCATGAGCAGGTCGAGGTCGCTCTCGATGACGGCGTGCACGCGGCCCCCCGCGCCCTCCAGCTCGGCATCCGCATCCATGATGCCCCACTGCTGCCAGTAGACGAACGGGTGCGCGTTGCGGTCGAGGACGTAATGGGAGAGCAAGCCGAGCACGAAGGCGCGGCCCAGGCCGGCATCGGCCTTGGGAAGGTGGGACACGCCGTCGCGCAAGGCACCGAACTGCTTCGACATGCGGCTGCGGTGCATGCGGCGGGCAAGCTCCATCGCCTGGGCCATGTGCAGGGACCGCACGCGGAAGAAGAACGGGTCGGGGCCCTGGTTCGCCAGGAGAAACACGATGCGCTCCTCCTCGGACGAGATGACGCCGGAGGGCAGGCGGTCGATGCTTTCCTCGCCGAACAGACGATGGGTGACGAGCGCGGGCATAGCGGTGCCTTTCTGGTAACGGCGCGCAGGACGTGCGTCGCCGATGGATGACAGCTGTCGCCTATTATGCCCCGTGACGGAGCGCTCCATGCACAGCCGTCCGCGCTCATCCGATACGGTGTCCCCCGCACCATCGATTCACGATACACTGAAAGCTCGATCATCCGCACGCAGGCAGGGAGGCAGACATGGAGACGCGCGACGACCGCTTCGCGCCGGGCGAGCGCGCCGGCGGGCCTGCCGGCCGCCGCGAACCCGCACCCGACGCGAGGCGCGGCAGGCTTCGCCTCGCGTCGTCGAGGCC
>DBFEBE010000016.1:0-28271 GCA_048318985.1 Collinsella sp. | reverse complement strand
GGCCCTGTATTGCTACTCCTGCTTCTCGGTCGGTCTTAACGATATGGCCAACCCCACGGCCGTGACCACGCTCGTGGCGCTGCTCGTGTGCCTGGCTCCCACTACCATCGGCGCGTTGCTGTCCGCCATCGGCATCGCCGGCATGAGCCGTCTGAACGAGGCCAACGTGCTGGCCATGTCCGGCCGCGCCATCGAGGCCGCCGGCGACGTCGACATCCTCATGCTCGACAAGACCGGCACCATCACCCTGGGTAACCGCCAGGCCGCCGAGTTCATCCCGGTCGACGGCGCCGATCCCGCGGAGCTGGCCGATGCCGCCCAGCTCTCCTCGCTGGCCGACGAGACGCCCGAGGGCCGCTCGATCGTCGTGCTCGCCAAGGAGCAGTTCGGTCTGCGCGGCCGCACGCTCGAGGATAAGGGTATGGAGTTCATCCCGTTCACCGCGGCAACGCGTATGTCCGGCGTGAACTACGAGGGCAATGAGATCCGCGAGGGCGCTGCCGATTCCGTGCGCACCTATGTGGAGGCAGCCGGCGGCGTGTTCTCCCAGGAGTGCGACGAGGTCGTCGAGCGCATCGCCAAGGCCGGCGGCACCCCGCTGGTCGTGACCAAGAACTGCCGCGTGCTGGGCGTTGTGTACCTCAAGGACATCATCAAGTCCGGCGTGAAGGAGAAGTTCGCCGACCTGCGCCGCATGGGCATCAAGACCATCATGGTTACGGGCGACAACCCGCTCACCGCCGCGGCAATCGCCGCCGAGGCCGGCGTTGACGACTTCCTGGCCGAGGCCACCCCTGAGGGCAAGCTCGAGAAGATCCGCGAGTTCCAGCGTGAGGGCCACCTGGTCGCCATGACCGGCGACGGCACCAACGACGCGCCCGCTCTGGCCCAGGCCGACGTCGCCGTGGCCATGAACACGGGCACCCAGGCTGCCAAGGAGGCCGGCAACATGGTCGACCTCGACTCCAGCCCCACCAAGCTCATCGAGGTCGTGCGTATCGGCAAGCAGCTGCTCATGACCCGCGGTTCGCTCACGACCTTCTCGGTGGCCAACGACGTGGCGAAGTACTTCGCTATCATCCCGGCCCTGTTCTCACCGATCTACCCGGGCCTCGGTGCGCTCAACATCCTCGGTCTGGCAAGCCCGCTGTCCGCGGTTCTTTCGGCCATCATCTATAACGCGCTCGTTATCGTCGCGCTGATCCCGGCCGCGCTGAAGGGCGTTAAGTACCGCGAGGTCCCGTCCGGACAGCTGCTGACCCACAACCTGCTCGTGTGGGGTCTGGGCGGCATCGTTGCCCCGTTCGTATTCATCAAGCTCATCGACATGCTGCTCGCGTTCTGCGGCATTATGTAAGTGGAGGTTTGTATGTTCAAAGGTGTTGCATCGCGCGCGCTGGGCGTGTTCGCGCTGTTTACCGTTGTCTGCGGCCTGGGCTACACGCTCGTCGTGACCGGCATCGCCCAGGTTGCGTTCCCGTATCAGGCGAACGGCTCTCTCATCAAGGTCGACGACAAGATCGTGGGCTCCGAGCTGATCGGTCAGAACTTCGAGGATGAGGACCGCATGTGGGGCCGTATCCAGAACGTGACTATCGTCGAGGGCGACGACGGCGGGCTCATGGCCTACGGCGCCCCGTCCAATTTGTCCCCGGCGAGCGAGGAGTACCGGCAGCTTGTGGACGCGCGCGTCGAGAAGATCCGAGCCTCCAATCCCGACGCCGGCATGGATGCCGTGCCCGTCGACCTGGTGACGTGTTCCGGCTCAGGGCTCGACCCCGAGATCTCCCCCGATGCCGCCGAGTACCAGGTACCGCGCCTGGCAAAGGCCACGGGCAAGAGCGAAGGCGAGGTGCGCGACATCATCGCCCAGTGCACCAAGGGCCGATTCCTGGGCGTCTTCGGCGAGCCCACGGTCAACGTGCTCAAGGTGAACCTCATGTTGGATGGTGTGCTGTAGGCGGCGTTTTCAACTAGAGATGCTTGCATGCCCCCGGTGCGGTCGCGCCGGGGGCATGCTTGTTTTAACCAGCGGTTAGATTTCCTGCCGAAAACATGAGGGCGCGTCAATTGTGTTGGCGGTCGCTAGCTGATGAAATAGATGCCAAGCAGCTGCGGTATATCGTCCTTAGGCGAAAGGAAAGACATGCACATCTCGGAGATTATTCGCTCTCGCCGTCGCGAGCTCGGTATGACTCAGGAGCAAGTGGCGCAGCGTCTCGGTGTTTCGGCCCCTGCGGTCAACAAATGGGAGCGCGGGATATGCTATCCGGATATCACGCTCATCCCTTCGCTTGCTCGCCTGTTCGAAACGGATGCGAATACGCTGCTGTCGTTCGAGCCGGAGTTGGGAGAGGAAGAGAGCCTGGCAATACAGCGCGAAGTCGATCGACTGGTGCGTGAAGAGGGATACGAGGCGGGCTTCGATTACGCGCAGGAGAAGATGCGCCTATATCCGACGAGCGATGAGCTGGCCATCGTTCTTACGCAGTATCTCGACGGCTCGCTCACGCTTCGGCAAGTAGCGGATGCCGAGGGGTATCGGCCAGCGCTTGACGATGCGTATGCGCGTTTGACGAAGAGCGCCGTGCCGGCGGTGAGGGATCAGGCGTCCGCAATGCTCATCGCGAAAGCCATGCAGGAAGAACGGTATGAGGACGCCCAGCGTATCCTGGACGGCATCCCCGACCGCACGGTGGATAAGGAGGAGCGCCAGGCGATCTTGTATGCGCGCGAGGGGAGAGACGAGGACGCCGCACGCATTTGGGAGGCCCGCGTGATTCGCATCGCCGCCGATTTGATGGGGGCGATTGTCGGGTTGATCGAAATTGCCTTGAGGGATGGCCGCAAAGATGATGCGCTCGAATGCGCGCACTGCGCTCAGTTGGCATTCGAGGCGCTTGGTCAGCCTGTATGGATGGGCCTGATGCCGCGGCTGGCGGCCGTGACGGTAGCGGGCGACGCCGATGAGGCAATCGAGCTTCTTGATGCCGTTATGGCTTCGCTGCACGGGAATGACTCCGCATCGCTCCAAGGACCGCTCTACCGCTACTCGGACCTGAACGACCTGACAGATTTGACCTCCAGAATGGGCGCACTGCTGCTTTCGGAAGTCGAGAGTGAAGACGAGTATGCTTTTGTGCGCACAGTCCCTGCCTACCGTTCGTTCTTGGAGAAATGGAAGGCCGTGGGTTCGGTGTAGGGAATCCGATCCGGCCCTCAAAGCACGGGCGTTTTTGGCCGCGAACGGAGCGGTTGTCTTTACTTTGATTCGCTTCGAGTAGGCGACAGGCTTCCGGGTATGGCCAGAGGGGGCTGTGGGTGGGCCTCTCAGATTGGGGACAGGCACTTTTCTGGGGCGGACGGGGCTTTGAACGAAGGGGCGGCAGCTGAAGACCGCGCTCTTCTCGAAAACGTGCCTGCCCCCTTTTTTGAGAGGCGGGTGCCGGTTGATGCGGAGGGTCCGTGAGCGGCGGTTCGGCTTCATTCGCCGAGTTATCGGTCTTGCGGCGGACGACGTGGGTAGGACTTCGGATAGCACCGGGGTTCGGCGCGAAGGCGATGACGGAAAGGAGCCATCATGTCTGGATACGAGATCTTGATGCTGTTGGCGGTTGTCGCGCTGCTCGCGATCCCGGCGTTCTTCGCCGTCCCGCGCGTCATGCGCACATGGTCGGCGGCGACGTCGCCCGTAGACGAGCGCCTTGAGTACGCCGCCCAGGTCGGCAAGGCGGTCGACCAGGGTTCGGCGCCCGCGGCGAGGGGTGAGCGCGAGCGCGCTGGCCATCGCGAGATCGAAGGCGCGCCGATTCGGCAGCTGTAGGACGGTCGATGATCTGCACGGGGCGCCGTGCGGCGGGGCGCGGGCCTTCGGGTCCGCGCCCCGTTTCGTTTTCGGGGCCCTTCTGGCCCCTCCGTCGGCGGTCCGCCCGCAGGGAGACGGCCTGCGGGTAGGGACGGGGCGTGGTGTCTTCCCTTGCCGGCGACGGGCGGCTCCGGAGCGTTCTCCCGCGTCCTATGTTTCCACGCTCTACGGGAACCTTACGCTTTTGTTCGGATGGCGTAAGCCGAATCGATGGCAGGGGAGGGCCTTGCCCGCGAGAATGGACGCCGTCAAGACGTTCGGAGGGACCATCATGCGACTGCATCTCAAGCTCGCGCTGGGCAACGTGCGCCGCAGCGCGCGCGACTACTCGGTGTACCTCGCCACGCTCGGGTTCGCGGCGTGCCTGCTGTACTCGTTCGTGGCGTCGACCGACCACCTGCGCGCCATGGGGCTGTCGCCCGAGCAGGTGGGCGTGCTGGGGAGCGCGGGCGACGTCTTGCAGGCGTTCTCCGTCTTCACGGTGCTCGTGTTCCTCTTCCTGGTGCGCTATGCGAACCGCTTCCTGCTGCGCCGGCGCAAGCGCGAGTTCGCCCTCTACGAGCTGTGCGGCATGGGGCGCGGCGCGGTGTCGGGCGTGCTCGTGGCCGAGACGGCGCTCGTGGGCGCCGGGGCGCTGGCGTGCGGCTTGGCGGCGGGTGCGGCGCTGTCGCCCGCGTTCGGCGCGGTCGCGGCGTTCGTGTTCGACGTTCCCTGGAGGCTCGCGTTCTCTTTCTCGCCGGACGCCGCGGCATGGACCGCCGGGTGCTTCGCCGTGGTGTTCGCGGTGAACGCTGTGGACGGCGCGCGCGACATCGCGCGGCGCCCGCTGATCGAGCTCATGTCCGCCGAGCGCGCGCCGGAGCGCATGCGCCTCGGCGGCCGGGTCGCGCGGGGCGGCCAGGCGGTGCTCGCCGCGGTCCTGCTCGCGGTCGTATGGGGCTCGTGCGTGTTCCAACCGGTGTACTTCATCGCGTTCATCATCCCCATGGGCTTCGCCGCCTGCTTCGCCACGTCGCTCGTCGCGCGCCTGGGCGTGGCCGCATGGGGCGAGCGGGTGCGCGGGCGCTCCGAGCGGTACTGGAACGGGCTCACCGCCTTCACGGTGCGGCAGGTCGAGGCGCGCATCTCCAGCACGTCCATGGCGCTCGCCTGCGTATGCGTGCTCGTCGCGGTGGCCGTGTGCATGATGGTCGCGGGATTCGTCTTCAGCATCGGGCTGCGCACGCCCGAGATGGTCTCGGCCGGTATCGCGGCGTCGATGGCGCCGATCGGCTACATCGGCATCTTCTACGGGGCGGTGTTCCTGCTGAGCGCCGTCGCGGTGCTCGCGCTCCAGCAGCTTTCGGGCGCGGTCGATGCGCGGCGCGCGTACGGCGTGCTGGGGCAGCTCGGGTGCGACCGCGCCCTCATGCGCGCGTCCGTGCGCCGGCAGCTCGCGCTCTACTTCGCCGCTCCGCTCGCCGGGGCGCTCGTCCACGACGTCTTCGGGCTGTTCCTCGTCGCGTTCCTCGCGTTCGCGCTCGGTGCCGAGGGCCTGTTTGCGATCGTCGCGGGCGTGCTCGTCTTCACGGTCGGCCTCATGGCGGCGTACGGCGCACTCACCGCCCGCGCCGTCGAGCTCGTGGTGCTGGAAACCTCAGAAAGGGGACAGGCACGTTTTTGAGAGCTCGAATCGACCGTCGTTTTCCTGAGGGCCAAACGGACCGCGAGGTCCTCCGTTTCAAAGTGTAGCCCCCTATCAAAAAAGTGCCCGTCCCCTTTCTGAGGTTTCGTTTCGAGTGCGTGAACTTGCGGGGCTACCTATCGGCACTGTGGACTGGTAGTACACTAAAACCCCGTGGAAGCAAGCATCTTCGACGGGAAAGCGCAGGTAAACACTTTGACAAAGCATATATTCGTAACCGGCGGCGTGGTCAGCTCGCTGGGCAAGGGCATCACCGCGGCATCGCTCGGCCGCCTGCTCAAGTCGCGCGGCTACCGGGTGACCATGCAGAAGGCCGATCCGTATCTCAACGTGGACCCGGGTACCATGAGCCCGTTCCAGCACGGCGAGGTGTTCGTCACCGAGGACGGCTACGAAAGCGATCTTGACCTCGGCCATTACGAGCGCTTCATTGACGAGAACCTCACGCGCGACTCCAACTTCACCACGGGCGCCATCTACCAGGACCTCATCGCGCGCGAGCGCCATGGCGACTTCCTCGGCGGCACGGTGCAGGTCATCCCGCACGTGACGAACGCCATCAAGGCCAAGTTCCGCGGCGTCGAGGAGCAGACGGACGCCGACGTGGTCATCACCGAGCTCGGCGGCACGATCGGCGACATCGAGGGGCAGCCGTTCGTCGAGGCCATCCGTCAGTACAAGAAGGACGCCGGCGCCGAGAACGTCTGCTACATCCACGTCTCGCTCGTGCCCTATATCGCAGCGGCCCACGAGGTGAAGACCAAGCCGACGCAGCACTCCGTCAAGGAGCTCCGGAGCTTCGGCATCCAGCCCGACATCATCGTGCTTCGCAGCGATCACCGCATCGACGACGACGTGCGCGCTAAGATCGCCTCGTTCACCGACGTGGACGTGGATTGCGTGTTCACCTGCGAAGACGCCCCGTCCATCTACGACGTGCCGCGCATGATGGCCGAGCAGGACTTCGATCTGCGCGTCTGCGAGCGTCTGGGGCTCGATCCGCGCGTGCGCGACATGGCGGATTGGGAGAGGTTCCTCGCCGCGAAGGACCATGCGGAAAACGAGGGCGACCCCGTGAAGATCGCGCTCGTGGGCAAGTATACCCAGCTGCCCGACGCGTACCTCTCCGTCATCGAAGCGCTGCACCACGCGGGCACGCACCTGGGCAAGCACGTGGAGGTCGAGCTCGTCGACGGCGAGGCGCTCTCCGACGGCAACGCCGAGCAGGTGCTGGGCGACGCGTCGGGCATCCTCGTGCCGGGCGGCTTCGGCAAACGGGCCTTCGACGGTAAGATCGCCGCGGCCCGCTACGCGCGCGAGCACCAGGTGCCGTATCTGGGCATCTGCCTGGGGATGCAGGTTGCCGTGTGCGAGTTCGCGCGCGACGTGCTGGGATATGCGGACGCGAGCTCGTCCGAGTTCGACCCGCAGTGCGCGCACGCCGTTATCGACCTGCTCGACGAGCAGGAGGGTGTGACCGAGAAGGGTGGCACCATGCGCCTGGGCGCGTATCCGTGCGCGCTGGTCGCAGGCACGCTCGCAGCGGAGGCGTATGGCGATGCGCTGGTGCGCGAGCGCCATCGCCATCGTTACGAGTTCAACAACGTGTACCGCGAGGAGCTGGAGGGGGCCGGCTTGGTCGTGTCCGGAACAAGCCCGGATGGCCTGCTCGTCGAGATGGTCGAGCTGCGCCGCAACCTGCACCCGTGGTTCGTCGCCACGCAGGCGCACCCCGAGTTCAAGAGCCGCCCCACGCGCCCGCACCCGCTGTTCCGCGCGTTCGTCCGCGCGGCCGCGGAGTAAGCGCGCCACGCTCTCAAATAGGGGACAGGCACTTATTTGAGACCCGAAGGGGCTGCAGGTGAACCACGCCTGCAGCCCCCTTTCGTGCGTAAGGGCGACTCCGCCTCATATTGGGCGGGCGCTCATTCGAGCCGCGCGGCGGGCGAGGATGCCGGGCGCTCCGGACGCCGCGTGCGACGGGGCGAGGACGGCGCGGCTCTACGGTGCGTAGGTTGGCGCGCGGGTAGCCGGCACGCATAATGCAAACGTGCGCATCTATCGAGCCGGCTTCATCGCGCGCTGGACGCCGTCCTACCCCGCTCGTCCCCATTTCCGAAGGGAATCCGCCATGAACCCCTACCTCACCTCAGACACCATCCGGACCTTGCGCGAGGAGCGCGGCCTCACGCAGCGCCAGCTCGCCGAGCGCCTCGGTGTGACCGACAAGGCCGTTTCCAAGTGGGAGTCCGGCCGCGGCCTGCCCGACATATCGCTTGTCGAGGACCTTGCTGGCGAGCTGGGGATCTCGGTCGCCGAACTCCTCACCGGCGACGTGCGCGCGAACGCCAACCGCGCGGGCAACATGCTTCGTTCGAAGTTCTACGTGTGTCCTATCTGCGGCAACGTCGTGCACGCGATGGGCGAGGGGTCGTTCTCGTGCTGCGGCGTCACGCTGCTGCCGCAAGAGGCGGAGGATGCCTCCGAGGATGCCGGGCACGCCTTCGCGATCGAACGCGTCGATGCGGATTGGTACGTGACGCTCGACCATCCCATGACCAAGACCCATTTCGTGAGCTTCATCGCCTATGTGACGCCGGACGCGGTTCGGCTGAAGAAGCTCTACCCCGAGCAGGCGGCCGAGGCGCGTTTCGCCATGCGCGGCAGCGGCGTGGTCTATCTGTACTGCAACCGTCACGGGCTGTTCCAGATGAAGACCCCGCGCATCGAGCGCGACCATGCATCGCGGTTGCCTTTCTAATGCGTCCGCCCGCCTCAATTTGGGGACAGGCACCAAATTGAGGCAGGGCGACTATCTGTGAGGCGGCACGGGGCGCGGCATCCGCGCCCCGTGCCGCCGCCCCAAAGACGCGTCCATCTCGAATCTCAGGTGAAAGGGGCTTTGGTTTCGGTGCGCGTCCGCGCTTTTCACCTCTCGCTGACGCGCAGGCGGGCTGCCACGAGGCCCGCGGACGCGATGGCCACGGCGAACAGCGCGATGATGCCGAGGTCGATCCCAATGGTGCCGAGAAGTTGCGGCGTTACCCTGGGCGCCTCGAGCGCGCGAGTCACGGCGTCGTACATCCAGAAGGTGGGGGAGAGCCTCGCCGCGGCTTGGACGCCGGGCCCCATGAGCGACAGCGGGACCCACGCTCCTCCCAAAAACGACATGATCATGCCGCCGAGGTTGGCGATGGCGTTGAGCGCCTCTTCGCGCAGGCCGCATTGCGTGAGCGTATAGGCGAGTGAAAGCGGGACCATCGAGAACACGAGGAACGAGGTAAGGGCAAGACAGACCTGAGGGGCGATCTGCGCAAAGATCGCTGTCGCTCCGGACGTCACGATGCCCACGGTGGCAACCCAGGCGCATACGCCGAGCGTCAGCACGGCGCACCCGGCGATGCTCTCGGCACCCGTGCGCCAACTGCTTACCGCCGACGCGAGCTGTCTGCGGCGCACTCCGGGTTTGCTCATCGCCGCAAGGACGACGCCGGCGATGACGACAACGGACGAGGTCACCGTATAGGAGCTAAAGGTGAGGTAGAACGCCAGGCGCGATGCGGCTGTACCTTCTTGTGTTGCCTCGATGACCTCGACGCTCGCGTCGACGTCGGCGAGATCCCGAACGTTTGCCAGGATTTGCTCCACGCCCGCTCGTGGGTCGATGGCCGCCTGGGAGGCGATGAGCGAGGCCAAGCGGCTTGCCCACTGACTCGCCAGTGCCGTCGCCTGCATGTCGCTTCCCGCCGCGATCTCGAGGGCGGGCAGTTCGCGTCCGGAACGCGCCGAGTCGATCAGGTCGTCGCCAAACCCCGCGGGGGCTATGAGCACCGCATCGACGCGGTCGGAGGCGAGGGCATCTTGGAGCGCCATCTGCCCGTCTTCGCAGGGCACGAGCTCATCGGTCTGGGCGAGGGCGTCTTCTATCCCGCGCGAAACGGCCGAGTCGTCGCGGTCGATCCACGCGATCCGGGCTCTGGCGCCCTCGGTGCCGGCGGTCTCGCTTGCTTGCGCTCCGCCACTCACCTCCCCCATGAGAACAACGCCCATCACGGACAGAAAACCGATGTAGATCACGAGGTATATCGGGTGCCTGAGCGCGATGGTGAGCGCTCGTTTAGCGATATTCATGCGCGGACCTCCTCAAGAGCCACGTCGCAACTACCAGCAACGCAGTGCCGATGCCAAGGCAGGCAAGAAGGCGAAGCGTAAACGGGACGAGCGTGTCGTAGTAATAGACGCTGTAGAACATGTCTCGGATCAGGCAGACCGGGTTGAGCCAAGCCGCCGCGGGAAACGCGCGCGCCACGGTGTCGGCGATCTCCATGGCGGGCTCGCCGTAAAGGCCGGCGAAGAGCGACAGCAGGCATGTCGCCGCGGTGAGCAGGCCGCTGCGCGAATCTTTCCCGAGCTTGCCGGGAAGCGCGCCCACCACGGCGCCGACGCCACAGGAAAGCAGGCTTGCGGCTATGATCCCCGCAAGGCAGAGCGCCTCCCGTCCGCCGAAGTCGATATGGGCGGTAAGGCAGACGTAGCCGAACGCGATGGCGAGAAACGCGCTGGAGACCGCCCAGCATGCGCTTACGGTAGGGACGAGCAGCCGCATGCGACTCGTGCCGGAGACGGCCCGACGGGCGCCCTCTGCGGACGCCATGGGCTGCAGGCGCCAGACGTGTTCCTCGGCGAGCTGGGCAGCGAACATCGAGGCCATGCCGAGCAACGCGTAGTAGTAGGTCACCATGGCGTCGGGCTGGGCGTGCGTGAGGGAGACCTCTCGCACGGGGGCGTCGAGTGCGAGCGCCTGCTCGACCGCTTCGGCATCTGCAAGCGCCGCGGGGTTGCTTGCGGTGATCTGCTGGATGAGTGCTTCGCTCTGGAGATAGCTCGTCACGATGGACTCGATGATCGAGCGGTTCACGTCGTGGGATATAGCGTCGGCGGAGCCGCTGCCAGCGGGGGCGAGGATCACACGGGGAGCCGACGCGGCTCCGTTTGCCGCTGCGGATGCGGTGGATGCGTCTGCATCATCGCCCTTTTCGAGGGCTGTTTTCTCGCCGTGGTCGATAGCTTCGACCAGGTACACGCCTTCGACCTTACCTTGTTCAAGCAGATCGCGCGCCTCCTGCTCGCTTGCGACGGCATGCAGCGCGATGAGGGGTTCATCGGCCTCTGCCAGCGTTTCGACCACGGCCGAGAACGGCGACGCGTTCCAGGAGTCGTCAGCCACCACCGCCACATCGACCGCCTCGATGGAGGTCGTCGCGCGCATGGGCTCGAACATGAAGTTGAAGACCGTGGCGAGGATGATGGGAAAGATGAGCGTCCATACGACGGCGCTCGGCGTGAGCAAGAGCCTGCGCACCGTCGTTTTGAAGGTAGTCCACATATTCGCCCCCTAGTCGCGCAGCTCGCGACCGGTGATCTCGAGGAACACGTCGTTCAGGGTGGGCGGGGCGCACGTGATGCGGCCCAGTCTCGCCTTGCCCGCGCGCAGTGCTGCGAGCACGTCGGTGAGGTTGTGTTCGCTCGCCTCGCACGAGACGGTGAGCAGGTTGCCGTCGAGCGCGACGTCGATCACATGGGGAAGCGCGCGCAGGCGTTCGAGCTCACGTTCCGGAATCGTGGGAGGTGTAGGGGCGGCATCGCGTACGGCCCCACGACGCCCCTTCGCTCCTTCCAGCTCCACCACGATGCGCTCTCCCGTGCGAATCGAGCGCTTGAGCTCGTCGCAGGTGCCCTGGGCGAGAGCGCGGCCGTGATCCATGATCATCACGCGGTCGCAGATCTGCTCGACCTCTTCCATGTAGTGGCTCGTGTATACCACGGTCGCCCCCGCGGCGCGCAGGCGTTGGATGCCGACGAGAATGGCGTTGCGGCTCTGCGGGTCGACCGCCACGGTGGGTTCGTCGAAGAAGATCAGCTCGGGTTTGTGCGCAATGCCGCAGGCGATGTTGAGACGGCGCAGCAGGCCGCCCGACAGCTTGCCGGGGCGGAAGCGCGCGAATTCTTCGAGCTCCACGAACTCGATGGCCTCTTCGACCAACGCCCGCCGCCGCGTGCGGTCGCCTATGTAGAGCGAGCAGAAGTAATCGATGTTCTCTCGCACGGTGAGCTCATCGAAGACGGCCACCTGCTGTGGCACGATGCCGATGCGGCGCTTGAGGTCGTAGCGGGTGGGCGCCATCGCCTCGCCGAACAGCCGGATGCTGCCTCGGTCGTAGGCGAGCAGGCTGAGCATGCAGTTGATGCTCGTGGTTTTGCCCGATCCGTTGGGGCCCAGCAGGCCGAAGATCTCGCCTGCGGCGACGTGCAGGTCGAAGTGATCGAGCGTGAGCAGCTCGCCGTAGCGCTTGACGAGCCCGTCGACGGCGATGATGTCCATTGCTTCCTCCACTCCACCTCAGTTTAGGGACAGGCACTGAATTGAGCGGCTGTTCGCCACGCGCATTGCGGCTGGAGTCGAGCCTAAGATCGGTACCTGTTCCCAAATTGAGGTCGTTGGGTGCGGTCATGTTGGGAACATGGTGCCTGACGGGCGGAAATGACGGTAGTGACATTTGTCACGACTTGGTTTTACCTGTCGTAACATGCTTTTGTTACCATGGGGATCCATGGAACGAATCGTCGACATACTGGTTGTTTTCGCCGCATGCGCGGTGTCGTTCGTTGCACATTCGACGCTCGACGCCGGGATCGTGGGCGCTGCTGGTGTCGGTGCGCTGCTGCCGCTTGGGGATGTTGCGGGCTCCGCTCCGGCGGTCGCCTGTCTGCTGGTTGCGGTCATCGCGGTGTTGGGGTGTGAATGGACGAGGAGCAGGTGGCGCTTGCTCGCCCCTGTGTTCTTTTGCGTGCTCTCTGCGGTCGTGCCCGAGGGGCTGTTTCTCGTGCCGGCTGCCACCTACGAACTGTGCCGTTTCATCCGGGAGCCTTTGCCTTGGCGCGCGGCGTCTCTGGCGGTGCCCATGCCGTTTGCCTGTGCCGCCGCGGTGCACCATGTGCCCGCGAGGACCGTCGTGCTCAGTGCGGCGCTGTGCGCCCTTGCCGCCCTTGTCTCCATGCGCACGGGCGCATTGCTCGCCCAGCGCGACCTGCGCCATCGGGCGCGGGATGAGTATCGCGAGCGCGAGCTGATCGAGGTGGCGGACTGCTCGGCCGGGGACCATGCTGATTTCGCCTCCCTGGACAATGGGGTTTCGGCCTGCCCTGAGGGAGGCGCTACTGTGGGTGCTGTGCCTGCATGTTCGATCGGGCATGCAGGCCCTGCTGCTTCGTTGCCCGATGAACGCTGCCGGGCTGCTTTCTCCCAGCTCACCGATCGCGAATACGAGGTGGTTGCCCTCATCGCCGAGGGGCTCGACAATCACGAGATTGCCGCTGCGGCGTTCATCAGCGAGGGCACGGTTCGCAACCGAATCAGCTCGGCGCTCCAGAAGACGGGCTACGCGAATCGCACGCAGCTCGCCGTCGCCTGGTGGCAAGCGCGCGAGGGTTGATCCCGGCCGCTACATGGAGATGGAACCCGAGGGGATCCGCGGCATCCTGCGGCGCACCATCGATGTGCGCAAGAAGGCCGCCTACGGCGTCATCGCGCTGTTCGTCGTGATGGATGCGTTCGCGCTGTGGGCGGAGATCTTCGATAGACCCAGCCCTCGGCGCGGCTCGCCGCGATCATGTCGAGCCGCGGTGCCGTGATTCGTGGTGCACCAAGCTTCTTCTCGATTTTGATCAGGACGATTTGCTCGTCGGCGCTGCGCCCCGTCCCCGTTATAGCGATTCTGCCGGTTGAAACCATTGCATCAGCGAGGCCGATGGCACGGTTCCCGCCGATGACCTTGCCGGAAGTGTTTTCCGAAATGACCCATCTGGGTCGTTGGCGCACCGTGTAACCTTCTTTTGGGATAAGCGAGAGAGCTCGATTTCGTTAATATCGGCGTCGATGGTCAAAATACACGTATTTCGCGCTTTCGATTGGTTGTTTAAACCTTTTTCTGGGTGCGATGGTGCTGCCTGGTCTTTCCCTATCTGCGGCTTCCTTTTCATGGAGCGCTCTCATCTCCACTCTTTAGGAAGTAACGCACGATTTTTGAATCAGAAAAGCGCGAAATACGGGTATTTTGACCACTGCCTCGATCATGAACCCAGATTCTCAAGCCGCAGGGGAGAACGGGGCCGAATATGAGGCGGCGTCCTTGCTGCGAAACCCTCGCGCCTGCATCGCAACGGGCGGTGGCGGAATTGTCGCGACGTGTTGCTACAATTGTCGCTGCTAGATGGTGGAGCGCAACGGCGGTTGCGAGGATAGTCTTGCGCTGAGGCCCGGCGGCCAGGGGGGTGAAAGTGCCTTGTGGCGGCTCCCGGGGGCCTGGGACATCAGCGTTACAAGGAGGCTTTCATTATGGATGACGCAACGACGCAGCTCGCCGACCGCCTGCTCGACCTTCGCCGCAAGGCCGGCTACTCGCAGGAGCAGTTGGCGGACCTGCTTGGGGTTTCCCGTCAGGCTATCTCGAAGTGGGAGGGCGCCCAGGGCCGTCCCGAAGTGGACAACGTGGTCAAGCTTGCGCAAATCTACCGTGTGAGCACGGACTTCATCCTCACGGGCTCGGCGAGCGTTCCGTCGGTGTGCGAGACGCCCTCGGCGCCCGCCCCGCGCGAGCTGTCGCGCGAGTACCGCTTCGCCCTCAGTGCCCTCATGGTCATCGCGGGCACTGCGGTCGTGTTCCTGCTGATCGTCGTTATCCTGACCATCCTGTCCACGATTCTCACCTCGGGTGCCGACATCCCCGGCTGGAAGTAGCCGCTGGCTGGAGCCTCGTATTCACTATCAACTGATTAGACGCGTGCAAGGCAACTTGGCGCTTGTCCGATACTCCCTTTCTTGCAGGGTGCAGGGCTCGTGCGCCTTGGCCTTGCATGCTCACGGGCGGGTTGGCAAAAGGAGCAAAAGAATTATGGGCATCCTCGTTGAGGCGTGTGGCGTATGCAAAAGTTATAAGCATGGAAATCTGAACACCGAGGTTCTTCGCCACGTTGATATGAGCGTGTCGACTGGTGAGATGGTATCAATTGTGGGGCCATCCGGTTCGGGCAAGTCGACGCTGCTGCACTGTTTGGCGGGGCTTGAGGTCCCCGATGCGGGCGAGATTCATCTTACGGGCGTGGATATCGTGCGAGCGAGGCGCGGCGAGCGCGCGAAGGTCAGAGCCCAGCATGTCGGGTTCGTGTTCCAGCAGTACAATCTCATGCCCTCGCTCTCCGTGGGTGAGAAAATCTCACTGCCCGCGCGCTTTGCCGGTCACAGGGTGAGCGGGAAGGATGTGTGCGATCTCTTGGAGCGGGTCGGTATGGGAGGGAAGGAGCATGCCCGTCCAGCTGAGTTGTCCGGCGGCGAGGCGCAGCGAGTGGCGCTCGCTCGGGCTATCGCTTCTGGTCCGGATATCGTGTTCGCCGATGAGCCGACTGGCGCTCTCGACATGGCGAACGGGAACGTGGTCCTCGATATGCTACGAGCCATGGCGGATGGGGAGAGCCGGGCCGTCGTCATGGTGACGCACGATCTTGAGGCGGCCGCTCGTGCCGACCGGGTGCTCGTGATGCGCGACGGAAAGATTGTTCATACTATGACTCACCCCACGTCGCAGGAAATCCTCCTCGCGATGGAGACGGTAGGGCCGCGCGATATCGACGAGGGGGCGATGTTGCGATGATTCGCCTGATTGTGGGTGATGTTCGGGAGCATTGGCATGTGTGGTTCGGCGTGCTCGCCGTTGCTGCCGCATTTGGCTATATGGGAGGTTGGTTCGCGTCGTTTTCCGCAACAGCGGCTGCGGACCCGATGGCGTCGGTTTCTTTCTTCTTTAGAAGCGCCGCCCAGGCGATTCTCATGTTCTCGGCGATTTCCGGGTGCGTCGTTCTCTCTTCAACGGCCCGGGAAAGCGTCGTCTCGTTGCGGCGTACCTTCGCCCTGTGGCAGGTGATCAACATTCCTCCGGTTGTGGTGGGCTTTGCCGTCATCGTTCAAATTGCACTCGTGGGGGTCTTCGGTTCGTGCTTGGGCTTGGCCTTGTGCTGGGCAAGCTCATCCACCGTGTTCAGCGCTCTGTTCATGGATATCGACTTGTTCGAAGGGGTGCGGCTTCTGCCGGGATTTTCCCTCTGTCCTGCGGTTCTTGGAGTGTCGCTATTTGTGTCGGTGCTGGGCGGGACGCGCGCCGCAAGGGCGGCGGCGTGTACGCCGCCCGTGATGGCTTTGCGTGACGAGTGGTCGGTCGAGGGCGCATCCGAGCGCATGACGCCGCTGCGCTGGCTTGCCGCCCTTGCCGCATGCGCCGCTGCCGCATGGTGTGTGTCCACGGTTGACCCCGTCTTAGCCCCTGTCGATTTCGGTCAGAGCACCTGGCTCGTCTTTTTGCCTATTGCAATCCCGGTGCTAATTACGGCTCTCGCCCCTGTACTTTTGCCGAGGATCCTGCGTGCGGTGACGTGTCCGTTGTCGCGCTGGACAGCGTGGCTTCTCGCGCGCAGGAGCGCTCAGCACGGCTTGACGCAAAGTCTGTCAATTGAAACATCCTTCGTGGTTGCCATGGGTGTCGTTGCGGGTTTCTATTCGATGATGCGCTTGATGGAGCGGTATGCCATGGCATACGACTTGCCGATTGGGAGCGGATTCGACCTCGACCCGCGCCTCGCGTGCGTAATGTTCGCGGGGCCGGTCATCCTGGCGGCTGTGGGCTCGTGCGCAAATGTAGTTCTTGCCTTGCGAGTGCGTGAGCGTGACGCGTCATTGCTGGAGGTATGGGGTGCCACCCCGCGCCAGGTTTGCGTCGTCTCGGTTCTCGAGGCGTTTATGCATGTGGTGACAGCAGGCTCAGCTGCATTGCTTGCTGTTGTGCTTTCCAACGTGATCGCGGCCCATGCGTTGGGCTTGGGTGCTGGGAGCGCGATGCTGTCCGTGCGTTTTGCCCCTGCCGTCTTCATCGCCGTCGCAGGTTTCGTTGTGCTGATTGTAGCGGAGCTATTACCAGTGCTGCGCGTGATCAGGACCGCACCGGTGCGGTTTCTCAATGAGTGACAGGGGTGCGCCCGATTGATAGAAAGTGGGCGTGTTTTTACGCCCCTTGCGCCCTGCAGGAGCCGTCGCTTTCGGCGATTAGCTCGTCGTAGTGGGCGATCTTGTAGTCCAGGCGGTCGAGTCCCTCCTGTATGAGCTCGAGGCGCTCGCGCGCGGCGTCGCGCTGCTCGATGAGGATCTGCCGGCGTGCCTCGAGCGTCGAGTCGCCCTCGTCAAACAGCTGCATGTACTCGATGAGCGCCTCGATGGAGACGTTCGCGCCGCGCATGCACTTGACGAAGGAGATTCGCGCACAGTCCTCCTCGCCGTAGTCGCGCACGCCGCTCGCGTTGCGGCGCACGGGGCGCAGCAGGCCGATCCGCTCGTAATAGCGCAGCGTGTCGGCACTGAGCCCGTATTCCTCCACAACCTCGGCAATGCGCACGGCGACCTCCCGTCCATCTGTTTTCTCGCCTCTGTATATCCCTTGGAGCGCACTCCAGGGCAAGCGCTGCGCGGGAAATCCACGTCTGTGAATTCATCGTGAATGCCGTGAGATGACACCTTGTCCTTGAGTTGGCTCCAGCTCCTAGACTGGGGCCACGCAAACCACCGACAAGGGAGACACGTATGCTCGGCTCAATCACGTATCACAATCCAACACGTCTACATTTTGGACCCGATTCGCTCGAGGCGCTCGCCGCCGAACTCGACGGATTCGGCAACACGGTTCAGCTCGTCTATGGCGGCGGCTCGATCAAGAAGATCGGCCTGTATGACAAGATCGTCGACCTGCTCGCGCAGGCCGGCAAGACCGTGGTCGAGGACGGCGGCGTCATGCCCAACCCCACGGTCGAGAAGCTCCGCGAGGGCGTGGAGATCGCGCGCCGCAACAACGTCGATTTCATCCTCGCCGTGGGCGGCGGCTCGTGCGCGGACTACGCCAAGGCGGTGTCCGTCTCGGTCAACCTGCCGGCGGACCAAGACCCCTGGGACGTGTATTACGAGCGCTGGGAGGAGCCCGCGTGCGAGATCGTCCCGGTGGGCGTGGTGCTCACCATGGTGGGCACGGGCTCGGAGATGAACGGCGGTGCGGTCATCACCAATCGTGAGCGCGGCCTCAAGCTGGGGCACGTGTTCGGCACCGAGGTGTTCCCGCGCTTCGCGATCCTCAACCCCGAGTATACCTACACGCTGCCGCGCTATCAGATGGTCGCGGGCATCTTCGACATCATGAACCACATCACCGAGCAGTATTTCTCCGGCGAGGACGATAACACGAGCGACTACCTGGCCGAGGGCCTCATGCGGAGCCTCGTGTACGCAAGCCGCGTCGCGGTGAGGGAGCCTGAGAACTACGAGGCGCGCTCCAACATCATGTGGTGCGCGACCTGGGCCCTCAACACCCTGATCGCGCAGGGCAAGACGACCGACTGGGAAGTCCACATGCTGGGCCAGGCGGTCGGCGCGGTGACGGACGCCACGCACGGCATGACGCTTTCCGCCGTCGCGCTGCCGTATTACCGCTCGGTCATGGCGTACGGCATGCCCAAGTTCGCGCGCTTCGCCCGCGCGGTGTGGGACGTCGATGCCACGGGCAAGACCGAGGAGGAGGTCGCCCGCGCCGGGCTGGACGCCATGGAGGCGTGGATGCGCGAGATCGGCTGCGTGATGGACCTCACGGAGCTGGGTTGCACCGAGGATATGCTCGATGAGCTCGCCGACGCCACGCTGGTGATGGAAGGCGGCTACCACGTGCTCTCGCGCGAGGAGATCATCGAGGTGTTCCGCGCCGCGCTCTAAGGGGTGTCGTTTGGGCTGCCTCGCCCCGCGATGGGACGGGGCGGCGAACGCGGCCCGCAAGTGCTGCCGATAGGGGACTGTGATGCGGGGGCGTTTATGCTGCGGCGCCCGTCATGTGTGGGGCGTTGCATGTGGAGCGCCTTATGAGAGGAGGAGGCGGATGACCGAGCGCGTGCAAGATCTGCTGTTCAAGTCGTTTTTCGAGATTCTGGCCCCGGGCCTCACGGCCACCATCCCTCTCACGGTTATATCGTTTTCGCTCGCACTGGGAATCGCGATGGTCGTGGCGCTGGTCCGTCACGCCCGTGTCCCCGTGCTGAGCATCCTTGCACGGTTCTACACGTGGTTCATGCGCGGAACGCCCCTGCTCGTCCAGCTGTACGTTGTGTTTTATGGGCTTCCCGACTTTGGCGTCCTTATCGATCCGTTTCCCGCCGCCGTCATCGTGTTCTCACTCAACACCGGTGCGTACGCTTCGGAGGCGCTGCGTGCGGCCATCGGGGCCGTGCCCGTTGGGCAAATAGAGGCGGCGCGCAGCCTGGGGATGGGCTATTTACAAGTCATGCGCTACATCGTGCTGCCCCAGGCGCTTCGCATCGCGTTCCCGTCTCTCTTCAACGAGCTCATCTCCCTGGTGAAGGACACCTCACTTGCCGCCAATATCACGGTGCTCGAGATGCTCATGGCAACGCAGAGGATCGTTTCGCGCACCTACGAGGTTCTGCCCCTGTACCTCGAATTGGCGGCAATTTATCTACTGATTTCCACGGTTCTCACATGGTTGCAGCACGTCGGCGAAAAGCGCCTTGCTCTGCCGCGCGCCGCTTGACGTGGGGGATCGACGATGCGAACGGATACGGGGACCCTTGTCTTCGCGTCCTTGATTTGAAAGGAGCGAATCATGCTCAGCAATATGCTCACCCGCAGGTCGTTCATCGCGGCGGTTTGCGCCAGCGGGATGTTCTCTCTCGCCTTAGCGGGATGCGGAGGCAGCGCCCGGGGAGGATCGGGTGGCGCCGAGCCGGGGGCTGCTCAGGAGGATGTACTTGCTCGAATCAGGAGCAAGGGAGTCATGACGTTCGGCACCGAGGGCACGTGGAGCCCGTGGACATTCCATGTCGAGGACGGTGCACTCACCGGTTACGACATCGAGGTTGCCCGCGAGCTCGCCGCTCGTCTGGGTGTCGAGGCCGAGTTTGCCGAGGGTGAATGGGACGGACTGCTCGCCGGGCTCGATTCGGGCCGGTACGATACCATGGCCAACGGCGTGAGCGTGACGCCCGAGCGCGAGGAGAAGTACGCGTTTACGGAGCCCTATGCGTACAACCGCATCGTCGTGATCACGACGGAGGACTCGGGTATCGCCTCGATGGAGGACCTTGACGGCCATATGACGGCGAATACCCTTGGGTCGAGCTACGCGGCCCTCGCCGAGGGCTACGGTGCCACCGCGATGGGCGTCGATGACTTCAACCAGACCATCGAGCTGCTGCTCGCGGGGCGTGTCGACGCTACGCTTAACGATGAGGTGGTCTATCGCGATTACTTGGCGCAGCACCCCGAGAGCCCGCTCAAGATCGCAGCGTACGCAGACGAGCCGACAAGCGTCGCGTTTCCCTTGCGGAAGGAGGACGGCATGCAGCCGTTGGTTGACGCGCTCAACGAGACCATCGACGGTATGCGCGAGGATGGCACGCTCGCCGAGATTTCGAATCGGTTCTTTGGGATGGATATCAGCGCGGCGTAGGGTGCTCTCCGCGCGTGGGCGCAAGGCGCCCTGGGCAATGAGGCAGGTGGATACGATGAGTTATTTGGTGCAAGAACTGCAGGAGCGTGTGTGGACAGTCGACTGCGGGCACATGGTTGGGAGCACGCGTGAACTGGCGGAGTTTCTTATGCGAGAGCGCGGTATGACCGTGTTGGTCGATGCGCGGGAGTTCAACCGCGTCGAACCCCGATCGCTTGTGGTCTTGGTCGATCGGGGCGCCTCGGCAAGCCTGCCCGACACCGAGCGCGATGCCATCGCGTCGGCGATGGGGGAGTACGAGCGCATGGTGATAGAACGCTGCTAGGCTGCAATCTTGAAGTTTGAGTAAAGCGAGTCCTGTGCAAAAGTGTGCGCAGGACTCGCTTTGTATTGTCAGGAACGAAGCGCGTGGCGCGCTTGTGTCCTATGCTTTCAGCGCGCTGTACACGCCATCATCCACGGGCTCGAGCCACTCGTTGGAGCAATCCTCACCCGGACAGCTGAAGGCAAGGTGGCTGAACCAGCAGTCCTTCTTGGCGCCGTGCCAGTGCTTGACACCTGCGGGAATCTCCACGATGTCGCCGGGTGCGAGGCTCTGGGCGGGCTTGCCCTCTTCCTGGTACCAACCCTCGCCCTCGACGCAGACGAGCACCTGGCCGCCGCCCTTCGTGGCGTGGTGGACATGCCAGTTGTTGCGGCAGCCCGGCTCGAAGGTGACGTTGTGGATGGGCAGGTAAGCGCCCTCATCGGTGAGCTGCTTGAGGTAGCTCTGCCCGATGAAATACGGCGCGAAGGCGTCGTTCTTCTCGCCCAGGCCGAAGAACCCGCCATGACCCTCCGCCTCAGCCTCCTCGTCCGCATAGACCTCTTTGGCCATGTTGAAGGCCGCCCACGCGTTGGGCCAGCCGGCGTAGAAGGCGATGTGGGTGAGAATCTCGGCCATCTCTGACTTGGTGACGCCGTTCTTGCGAGCGGTCGTGAGGTGGTACTTGAGCGAGCTGTCCACGATGCCCTTGCCGATGAGCGCACTGACGGTGACGATCGATCGCAGCTTGAGGGGAAGCTTGTCATCGCGGTTCCACACCTCGCCAAAGAGGATGTCATCGTTGAGGTGGGCGAACTCGGGGGCGAAATCGCCCAGTGAGTCGCGGCCCGCGGTTTGCTTGATGGTCATGATGGTTCCTTTCTCTTCGAACTTTTTGTCGATGACGTCCTGGCAAATCCAGGCGGTGCCGCTATCGTGGCCCCTCCTGCTCGGTTTTTCCGTGCTGCATCGAGTGGATCAGATAGTCGAGGACATCGAGCTGGCGTTGCTGGTCGTGGATGCGGTCGAGCAGCCCGCGGCGATAAAGCTTGAGGCGGCACGCGCGGGCGCAGGTGCTCGGCAGGTCGTCGAGCTGTCGGATAAGCTGTTCGCAGCACCCGGCGTCCCGCAGGTTTTGAAGGGTTGCCTCGTCCACGCCGCTACCTCGTCGGCTTGATGTGCGTGGAGCCTGCGAGTGCTTTCTCGCTCGGGCGGCCCTTGGGCCCCACGAGCGCATGGGGCCCGTAGAGCTCCTCCAAGAAGTCGATCTCTGCATCGCTGAGTTTGAGTTCGAGCGCCGCTACGGCATCGTCGACGCGTTCGGGTTTTGAGCAGCCCACGATGGGGGACTCGATGCCGCGCGCCCAGTGCCAGGCGAGGGCGACCTGCGACATGGCAACGCCGTGGTCGGCGGCAACCTTGGCGACGCGCTCCACAATGGGCATGTCGATGGCGCGGTCATGGTCGTACTTACTCGCCATGGTCTTGTCGGTGGTGCCGCGCGTGCTCTCGCTTTCCCACGTGGGGCGGCAGAGGTGGCCGGACGCCAGGGGGCTGTAGGGGGTGATCGCCATGTCGAACTGGCGGCACACGGGAATCATCTCGCGTTCGTCCTCGCGGTAGAGTAGGTTGTAGTGGCACTGCATGCTGGTGAGCTGGGCCCAGCCGTTTGCCCTGGCGATGTCCTGCAGGTTGTGGAGCTGATAGGCGTACATGGCGCTTGCGCCCAGGGTGCGGACCTTGCCCTCGCGGACGAGGTCGTTCAGTGCCTCCATGGTCTCCTCCATGGGCGTGTCGTAGTCGAAGCGGTGGATGATGTACAGGTCGAGGTAGTCGGTGCCCAGGCGTTTGAGCGAACCCTCGATCTCGCGCTTGATGGCCGCGGCGGAGAGCCCGTCCTCGTTGATGCAGACCTTGCTGGCGAGCACAACGTTCTCACGAGCAACGCCCAGGTCGCGCAGGGCTGCTCCTATGTACTCCTCGCTTGTGCCGAAGCTGTAGCAGTTCGCGGTGTCGATGAAGTTGATGCTGTGGTCGAGTGCTCGTTTGATAACGGCGCGACTCTCGTCTGAACCGATGGTCCATTGGTGGAAATTCGGGCTTGCCTCACCGAAGCTCATGCCGCCGAGGCAGAGTTGGGAGATTTTGATGCCGGAATGCCCAAGGGTGGTGTAGCGCATGTTATCGCCCTCCTTTGGATGCCTGTGTCAGGCCTGTTGTATCTGTCAATTTGGACGATACGCTGCGTTTGCAACGATGTAAAATACCTATATAAACTGATTGGATATACGAATCTCAAATATCTGCCGCGCAAATCGCTTCATACGGCGCATCCGGTCGCGACGATTGTTAGAAAGGGGAGAGTCGGTATGGAGCTTCGCACCCTGCGCTACTTCCTCGCGGTCGCGCGCGAGGAAAACATGACCGAGGCGGCGAACGTTTTGCACGTGACGCAGCCTACGCTCTCCCGGCAGATTGCCGACCTCGAGCGAGAGCTGGGAGTGGAGTTGTTCGAGCGCACCAATCGCTCGTGCGTGCTCACGGGCGACGGCATGCGCTTGCGGCAGCGAGTGGAGGAGATACTCTCCCTGGTGGATCAAACCGAGATGGAGATGATGGACCGCGAGCTCGGCATTGCGGGCAACATCCGCATCGGCGCGGGGGAGACCATGGCGATGCATTCCGTGCTCGATGTGTTCGCGGGGCTGCGTCGCGATCATCCGGATGTGACCATCGAGCTGTATACGGGCAACGCCGACGCGGTCGAAGAGCGGCTGGAGCGTGGGCTCTTGGATTTTGGATTGCTGCTCGAGCCGGTTAATTTGGAGAAATTCGAGTGGCATCGCATGCCCTGGATGGATCGTATGGGTGTGAGCGTGGCGGTCGACGGCCCTTGGGGCGAGCTGGATACGGTGACACCGACGGAGCTTGCGCGCATGCCCTTGCTGCTGAGTTCGCGCACGGCGAACAGGGCGGTGGACCTGGCTGCGTGGTCGGCAGGCGCCATCGACTGCGACGCCCTTGCGGTCGTCGGCAGGTTCGACCTCATCGGCAATGCTTCGCATCTCGTGCGCGCCGGCGCGGCGTGCGCGATGGGGGTTGGCAGCCTATTGCAGCTGGGCGAAGGCTCCGGCTTGCGGTTTCTTCCCCTCGACCCGCCGCTTGAGATCGCGTCGTACCTTGTGTGGAAGAAGAACCGGCTTCGCTCCCGCGCGTGCGACGAGTTCCTGCGCCGCCTTCGAGAGGGCTCGGCGGGCGCGGGGGTTTGACGCCGGCCCCCGCGCCCGCTGCTGTTCATTTCCTAGTTTCCCGAGCTGCGGAGCGTGGCTTTGCGCTCTTCGACCATCTGCGCGAACCATTGGACCATTTTGGGGTCCGCATGGCTGAAGAAGCTCGACGTCCTTGTGTCGAGTGCGGCGACCGCACTCATCTCCTTATCGCTGAGTTCAAAGTCAAATACATTGAGATTTTCGATCATGCGTTCGCGATGGACTGACTTGGGGATTGCCGCGACCCCGCGCTGCAGGTTCCACCTCAGCATGACCTGAGCGGTGGTCTTGTCGTGCGAGGCGGCAATGTCGACAAGTACATGGTTGCCAAACAATCCGCCTCTGCCCTCGCCAAACGGGGCCCAAGCTTCCGACACGATACCGTACTTCTTCTCCCATTCCATCAGCTCGCTGTTCTGGTTGAGAGGGTGGCGTTCCATTTGATTAACCATGGGTCTAAAATCGTTGAATTCGCAGAGCTCTACCATGCGGTCCGCGTAGAAATTGGAGATGCCAATGGCGCGCACCTTGCCCTCTTCGTACACCTCGACCAGGTCTCGCCATGCGCCAAAAACGTCGCCAAAGGGTTGGTGCAACAGCATGAGGTCGATATAGTCGGTCTTGAGCTTGCGCAATGATTCCTCCACCGAGGCACGTGTTGCGCTCTCGGCATAGTGCTCGAGCCACACCTTGCTGGTGATGAAGAGCTCGCTACGGTCTATGCCGGACGTGGCGATCGCCGTGCCCACCTGCTCTTCGTTTGCGTAGCTTTGCGCCGTGTCGATGTGCCGGTAGCCAACCTCCAGCGCGTCACGCACACAGCGCTCGCACTCATCTTGCGACACTTGGTAAACGCCATAGCCCAGCATGGGCATCTTGACGCCGTTGGAAAGCGTGGCGTACATCATGTCTCTTGAGTCGAAAGCCATTTTCCGCTCCTTTGCCTTGCCTGAAATGGATGATACGGTTATAGCAACCGATAGTTACAATCGGTAAAGGGGTTTTCAAAACTATTTGGAGCGATGATGCAATACACCATGATGCAAGCCTGTCGTGAAACGGGGATGACCTATCAAGCTCTCAAGTTCTATTGCAACAAGGGGCTTGTTCCCAACGTCAAGCGCGATAAGAACAACCGCCGCGTGTTCGATGAGCGTGACGTGGAATGGATCCGCAGCCTTGGATGTCTCAAGCGTTGCGGCATGAGCATTGAGGAAATGCAGCATTACGTAACGCTTTGTCTGCAGGGTGAGCGGAGCATCCCCGAGCGAAAAGAGATTCTTGCCTCCAGAAGGGCGCGCCTTGTCGAGCGGGCAAGAGAGATCCAGGCGAGTATCGACTATATCGATTGGAAGCAACAGTTCTACGACGGCGTCCTTGCCGGCGAGATCGGGTATAGCAGCAACCTTATCGATGTCAGTTAGGACGAATGCGTTTGCACGATGGGCGAAGGATTTTGTCAGGTCCAAACCGCAGGCGAAGGCGTTGCGCGATAGTTGTTAGATGATCTGGAGGGCATCGAATGAGATATTCCGAAGATGAGCTCAAAGAGGCGAAGCGTCAGATCGATTCGACGCTCCATAAGCTGAGGGAAACCGTCAAAACGTTTGAGGCGAAGGAGAAGCCCCGGCGGTACAAATCGCAAATCACCTTGGCAAAGCGTCGTATTGATGCCTTTGGGATCGCGAGCGCTTTGATTGAAGACGAGCTGGGAAGGGAAGGGGCGCGTTAGGTCGGGCTTCGAAGGTCAATAAGGGGACGGGATGAGGCGGCGTGCCCGTCTGTTTAACTTGTTAAACTTTGCTAAAGTTGTTAAACCTTGTTCAAGTTGCTAAACTCCGGCGCCCGCGGAAGGTGGTGTATGGTGGCACGTGTTAATCCGTTCAAGCCGACAGCTGGGATGAATCCGCCTGAACTTATCGGTCGAGATGAGATTCTCGATGACTTTATCGAAGCGCTCGAAAACGGCCCGGGCGCCCCCGATAGGCTGCTCCGTGTTTCTGGTGTTCGTGGCGTGGGAAAGACGGTGCTCCTCAACGCGCTCGGCGATCTCGCGCGGGAACACGGGTTCCATGTAGTCGATGTTGCTGCAAATGCGGGCTTTTGCGACCGTATTTTCGGCGCCCTCTCGCGTAATCGCGAAATGTCTTCGTTGTCGATATCCCCTTCTATCCTGGGCGTGAGCTTGGGTTCCGTCGAGATATCCAAGTCTGCGACGCGGTTGGGGGAGGCCATGTACGAGACCTCTCGCAGCGGCGGCCTCCTCATCACACTCGACGAGATTCAAGACGCGCCCCTCGACGAGATGCGTGAACTGGGCAATGAGATTCAGTTGCTGGTGCGCCAGGGCGCGAACGTCGCCTTCGCGTTCGCGGGGCTTCCCGCTTCTGTTGACGGCGTCGTGGTCGACGAGACTCTGACGTTTCTGCAGCGGGCAAAACACATTGAGCTCAAGCGCCTGATGGACTTCGAGGTCGGCGATTCGTTTGAGTACACGATGGTACGCGCGGGCGAGTCCGTCGCACCCGGGGTGTCCGATTTGCTCACCGCGGCCGCTGCTGGCTATCCCTTCATGGTCCAGCTTGTCGGTTACTACACGTGGCAAGCCGCATCGCGCCGCGATTCCGATACGGTTGAGCTCTGCGACGCGCAAAAGGGCATCGCGACGGCGCGTAAGAGCTTCGACAACATGGTGATTGAGCCGGCGCTCAGGCGCGTCTCGGGCAAGCAGCTCGAGTACCTTGCCGCCATGGCGCGGTGCGGGTCCGCCTCCGTGCCATCTGGTGACATTGCGCGTGAGATGGGCGTCGACCCTACGTCCGTAGGTTCCTATCGCCGTCGCCTTATGGATGCGGCGCTCATCGAAGCGCCGTCCTACGGCGTGGTCAGCTTTGCGATTCCCTGCATGCGCGAATACCTGCTCGAACATGTGAGGGAGTAGGAAGCACTGAGCGAAGATAGACCTCAAACTTCTCTCCATCAGAGAGAAGCAGATGCCATAACTTCTCTCCAATAAAGAGAAGTTTGTATACTGACGGCAATAAAGAGAAGTTTGTATACTGACGGCGAAGGAAGGGAGGCACCCAATGTCGCTGACTGTGTTTGACTATGCTGATCTGGTGCAAGAGGCCCGTGCCCTTGAGTTTCCGAACCCTCCGTCCGCGCCACGAGGCTGTCGAAGCGCTGGCCGAGCCCGCGTCGTTCAATCTCAGCCATGTCATTACGAGTATCCGTCGGTTCGCATGGCAATGGGCGCTTAAGGGCAACGGGGAATAGGAGACCGCGGACCTCAATGTAGGGTTGAGCGATGGGGTGGGACCATGAATCGAAAACGGCTCTGTTTGATTATTGATGTTGCCAGTCTGGTGATTTGCCTGGTTCCCCTCGCATGGTTTCTTTTGCGGGTATCGAAGCTGCCTGATGTCGTTCCCGTCCACTTTGGTTTTGGGAACGTTCCAACCCGCTTTGGAAGCAAGTGGGAGTATCTCTTCATGCCGCTCTTTTCCATTGGCGTGATCATTTTTGGAATATGCTGTCGGCATTTTTTGCTCTCCAACGTTCCCGGTGTTCACACGCGTGAGGAACGAGACCTAATTGTTGCCATCATTGTGCTTGTGTCTGCCGTTTTGCTAGACGTGAGCTGTTTCTACCTCTTCTTCCTTGCCTTCTCTTGTTAACAAAGCCGTTTCCTGCGAAGTCAGATCCGTGATCGCTGCACGCGCGCGCAGAGGGCAAGCGCGGCGAACCCCGTGACTCCCGAGAAGACGGCGACCGGCAGTGTGAGCGCGTGCGGAGCAGTCGTGCTGCTTGCATGCATCCAGAGCCCAGCGTGTGCCGGCAGTATGCTCCCGGGAAACGAGAGCTGAGCCAGATGGTGCCGCTTGTCGGCTTGCTCAGTCCCATGAGGATGCGGATGAGCGTCGATTTTCCCGCGCCGTTCTCGCCGATGAGTCCGTAGACGCGACCCGGCTTGAGATCGAGGTCAATGGGACCTAAAACAGTATTCGAACGGTAGCGTTTAGTGATGCCAGCAAGGCGTACGGCCAGAGATGACATGGGTGCCTCCAGATGGATGCGGGTGGATTGGGTTGTTGGGTGGATGATTACTTGGTTTTTGGGTGGAAGGACTTTGCTTGGCGCTCGTTTCGGCGGCGCGGTTGCCGGACCGCAGCACCAGTGACATAACATCGATTCAAATTTGAGTTTTTTGTCGCTCGTGATGCGGATTTGGGCGGGCGGGCTTTGGTCCCCACCTCGATTTAGGGACTGTCCCTAAATCGAGGTGGGGGACTGCCGCTAGTTCGAGGTGAAGTTGATCTGGATGTCGCCCAGGTTGCTGTCGACACCGATGGTGCGTGTAGCGTCGTCGGCGCCCTGCGGCGACACGATGTCGCCCTGGTTGGTGTGGGCGTCGATGTGGTAGGAGTCTTCTGCCCCCAGGTACGACAGGTAGATGTCCCCGTTCACGCTCTCGATCCGACTCGCGGTGACGTCGAGCCTCTGTGCCGAGATGTCCCCGTTCACGGATTCGCACAGTAGGTCATCCTGC
>DBFEBE010000015.1:0-17514 GCA_048318985.1 Collinsella sp. | reverse complement strand
GCCGGGCCGACGGCGCGGCCGGTGCCCCGCCGGCCCGACACGCGCTGGGCTTGGGAGAGGTAGCCGCGCGAAGCCATCGCGCGGCGCGCTGCGCGTCGTCGGAAGGCGTATCCGGGCAAGCGCGACGCCGTGCGGGGCGGTACAATCCATAACCCCCTATCTTTTTTGCTTGATCCCACGCTTTTTTGGACGAAAATGGCAGATATATATGCGTGCGATCCTGAGCATCAAAGTTGCCACAACGCCCGCAATCCCCCCCCCAAACCGCCCTCGTTTTTTAATGCCGGCCCCCTTTTTTTCGAGAACCGGGGCGCTGATACGGCCACTTGTCGGAGTGAACTGCGCCGAAGGCTTCTATATTTGCCAATTTTGTCCAGAAGAGCAGGGGGTTATGATTAAATCCCCCTCGATCCGCGGTCCCGGGCCCTGTGCGCACCGCGCGCTGTCGCATTCCGGTCGATGTGCCATCGACTGCTTCTCTCGACAACCCGAAACAACGCCCATCGGGGGCACGTGGGCCTCATGGCCGCCAGCTCCCACCGAGCGCACAGGTCGAACAGCGCCGTCGACCGCAACGTCCATCGCGCACTGCGAGCCGGGCGCAGGGCGAAGAGATGAAAGAGACCCCGCGCCCTGCTATACTGAATTAGTTTGTTTGCTATGTTGGGACCATTCTGCCTCGCCGAGGCACATCGCATGGTCCCGAGGAGGCGTAATGGAAGAACTCGAAGTCAACCACGTCAACGATATCCACGTCAAGCTCTCTGAGATGCTCGAGCAGCGCGTTCGCGTGAAGGCCAACATGGGCCGCACACGCGTCGTCGAACGCATGGGCACCATCAAGACCGTCCACCCGTCCGTCTTCATCATCGAGGTCGACGAGCGTCGCGGACGCAAATCCCGTCAGTCCTACCAGTACGTCGACGTCCTGACCGGCACCGTCGAGCTCTTCGACCCCGAATCGGGCGAGCACCTCTTCACCCCCATGGGCGACCAGGGCGAGGAGCACTAGGCCATGTCCCGTGAGCTCAAGGTTACCGCGCCGGCAAAGGTGAACCTCCATCTGGGGGTTCATCCCGTCACCGACGAGCGCGGATACCATCGCGTCGATTCCGTCATGTGCGCCGTGGACCTGCACGACGAGCTCATCATCTCCCCGTCCGACCGTCTGCGCGTCGAGATGGAGCCGCCCGTCGACCTGCCCATGGAGCAGAATTCCGTCTTCCGCGCCGCCGACGCACTCGGCCGCGTGTTGGACCGGGACGCCCGCTTCTCCATCCGCATCGTGAAGCGCATCCCCATCTGCTCGGGCCTGGGCGGCCCCTCCACGGACGCCGCTGCCGCCATCATGGCCCTTTGCCGCGTTTGGGAGGTGTCCCCCACCGACGAGCGCGTCGTCGAGGTCGCGCGCGCGATCGGGGCGGACGTCCCGTTTTTCCTCTACGGCAAGCCCTCGTATCTCGCGGGGGCGGGAGACGTCCTTACCGAGAGCTTTCCTGACGCGCCGCGCATGCCCGTCGTGATCGTGCGGCCCCAGGGGGACGGCGTAAGCGCCGGGGCGGCCTACCGGCGTTTCGATGCCCATCCGCAGGCGGTCCCCGACATCCAGCCGATACTCGATGCGCTGCGCGCGGGGAACACCGACGAGATCTGCCAACGCACCTCCAACAACCTCGGGCCTGCCTCATGCGACCTCAAGCCCGCGATCACCACGGTTCTTTCTTGGCTCTCTGCGCAAGATGGCGTGCGCTGCTCGCTCGTCTCGGGTTCGGGCTCGGCGTCATTTGCGATCACCGAGACGGCGGAACAGGCCGCCGCTATCGCCCGCAATGCCTCTGACCTGCACGGATGGTGGTCTTATGCCGGAAGCACGGAAAACTCCGGCCCGATTGTCAGTTTTCTCTAGCATCGGACCGATATTCTGTGGTAATATAACCAAGCTTTCGGGTTGTGGCTCAGTTTGGTAGAGCACTGCGTTCGGGACGCAGGGGTCGCTGGTTCAAATCCAGTCAACCCGACCATTCTTACATTGTGCGAACTCGCTGTTTACCAGCGGGTTCGCTTTTTTGTAGACCGATTTGCAGCTCGCAAAGCCGCCAGGCATACGGTCTGCGCGGCCCTCCCGTGCAGCTGCCCTCGCGTGCCATCCACACAAAATGCCATGCATCCATAACAAGCAAGGGACCCGCATCGATACGGGCCCTCGTTCCGTGGTTATTTCTTGCGACGACGCCTGCGTGCCGCCTTGGCTGCGGCCTTCTCGGCCTTTTCCTTCGCAGCCCGCTCCTCCGCTGCGCGGCGAATCGCGGCGCGCTGGTCGGCGTACTTCTCCTCGGTGAGCACCTTCGCCTGATGCCGCGAGATGAACCAGACGATGAACGTCACGATGAACAGCAACGCCGTGGCGATGCTGGCAACCGATTCCAGATCGGCGTTGCCGAGATACACCCCCAAGCGAGATACGGCGTATCCGAGCACGGTCAGCGCGAGCAGCGCGTACGCCACGCGGGCAAGCGGGAGGTCGCGGTGGATCTCGTTGTCCACGTTGGGTCCGCCCATGGCGGCCTCGCGGCGCTCGCGGAGTATCTCGGCGGAAGTCTTCTCCGGCTGGTCGACGGAACGCTCATCCGCCGTTCCCCGCTCGATATCCTGTTCGTTCGTCTCCATCTATCCACGTCCTCCAAAGAGCTGTGTCGAATTGCGCCAGACAGCATACGCTATGTCACGAGGGTCCTCGCCCGTGCGCGACGAACGGTCAGACGCCAGGGCGCCGACGGTCCACGGCATCATGGCGGGCTCGCACTCGAGGCCCCGCACCGGCTCGGGCGCCATATAGGGACAGTCCGTCTCGAACAGCAGGCGCTCGATCGGACAGGCGGCGAACGCCTCGCGCACCGCATCGTTACGCTTGAAGGTGGCGGCGCCCCCGAACGCGATATGGCATCCGCGCTCAAGAAATAGCTCCATCGTGGCCCGGTCCTCCCCGAAGCAGTGGAGGACGCAGCCCGCCGAAGGGATGCCGACGCGGTCGAGAACCGTCAGGGCGTCAGCATGCGCGGTGCGCGCCTCGTCGCCGTAGTCGTTGCGCAGGTGCAGCTCGACGGGCACGTCGCGCGCCACGGCGAGTTCGAGCTGCCGCGCCATGACCTCCATCTGCAGGTCGTGCGGCGCCGCCTCGATCCCGTCGTCGGCGTCGAAATGGTAATCGAGCCCGATCTCGCCCACTCCTATGCAAAGCGTCTGGTCGAGGGCCTCGATAAAACGCGTATGCACGGCGACATCGTAATCGGGCGCGCCGTACGGGTGCACGCCCGCCAAGAAGGCGACGTTCCCGAAGAGCTCGAAGGGGTCCTTGAGCTCCTGTCCTGATGCGAACGGCAGCACATGGGCGGACCCGTCCTCAATCGATTGAGCGAGCAGGTCGCGGGCGCTCGCAACCCACGCCGCGAGTTGATCCGCATACGCGCGCGCATCGCATGCGTCCGCCGCCGCGTCCCAGATGGTCGTCATCTGGCGGACGCCAGCGCATGCGGCGCGAACCAGGACCTCGACGGGATCCTTGTCCCAAAAGCACAGGAGATGGGCATGGATGTCGGCGATGGGAGCCAGCGGATCCGGGACGACATGGACGCGCTTCTTCTTCGCGAACGCGACGGAAAGCCGGCTTTCCTGCTCGGGCATCACAGCGCCCCCTCACGCTCGAGGGCCTGTGCAAGGGAGATGAAATCCTCGACCCGAAGCGCCTCGGCGCGCACGGAGGGAGCGATGCCGCTCACCGTGAACGCCGCGTCCAGCGCGGCCTTTTCGAAGCCGTTGGAGCCCATCGAGTTGCGGATGGTCTTGCGGCGCTGCGCGAACGCGGCGTCGATCACGCGGGCGACGGATTCGCGGCAGCGCTCGAGCTCGTCGCCGGAAAGCCCTGCAAGGGCCGCGGGCACGCGGCGCTCGATGCGCACGACGGCGGAATCGACATGGGGCGCGGGCATAAAGCAGCGCGGCGGGACCTCGAAGCGACCCGTGACGCATCCGTAGAGACCGAGCTTTGCGGTATAGCCGCCATATGCCTTCGTGGAGGGCTGAGCCGCGATGCGGTCGGCCACCTCCTTCTGGACCATCACGACAGCCCGAGTGAGCGCGGGCATGGTCTGGAAGAACTGCAGGATGATCGTCGCCGCCACGTTGTAGGGCAGATTCGCCACGAAGGCGGTGGGCTCCCCTCCACATGCTCGAACGATGGCCCCGGGGGCGACCTTGAGAGCGTCGCCCATGATGAAAGAGAATCCCTCATGCTCAGACGCATGCGCGTCGAGCACGGGCTCAAGCTCCGAGTCCATCTCGATCGATACGACCCGGGCGGCATCCTGCAGCAGCGCAAGGGTGAGCGTGCCGATACCCGGCCCGACCTCGAGCACGCGCTCGTCGGCTCCCAACTCAGCCAGAGCGCAGATGCGTTCGATGACATGGTTGTCGATAAGGAAGTTCTGCCCCAAGCGGTGCTTGGTGGCCAAACCGAACTCCTCGAGCAGCGCTCTGGTCGCGGACGGATTTGCCAAGGGTGAGATTGTCATGAAGGCGATCCTTTATACGGTGCGGACTTCGTTCTATAGCTTACCAGCCGCTACTCGAGAGAGATATTTCGAACAGAGGCGTCAATGCGATTCGAACGGAGGGCATCTATAACGTTTTTCGTATCGATCCTCGAGGTCTTCGAGTAGCAGCCTTGCCAATCCGACAAATCCGCAGGTCACAGAATTGCCAGCGCAATGGTATACAAAACAACCCTGAGAATCCGTACGAAAAACGTTGTCGATGCGTCAACCAGGTGCAGCGGGCTCCCAATCAAGGCGAAGGCCGAAGGCCGAAAGAGCAAATGAGGGGGCGCCGCAAGCGGCGTCCCCTCATCGCAGGCCGCAGAGAATGCGGTTTACGCCAGACGCGGGAAGAGCGCCTCGCCCTTCTCGACCGACAAGCCCGCGGCGAGCTGGCCCCAGGTGCAGGTGGCAGCCATGTCGTCGGTCGCCGCCTCGCCCTCGCAGCCGATGCGGCGCAGGGCCTCGGCGCTCGTGCTCGGCATGAGCGGCATAAGCAGGTGCGCGGAGATGCGAATGGCCTCGAGGAGGTTCCAGATCACGTTGGCGAGCTCGCCCGCCTTCGCGGGATCCTTGGCGAGCGTCCAGGGCTCGGAGTCCTCGATGTAGTGGTTGGCGGCGTGGATGAGATCCATGACCTCGCGGGCGGCGTCGCCATAGGCGAAGGCCTCCATCTTTGCGGCATAGCGCCCGAAGATGCCCTCTGCGGCAGCGGCCAGGGGGTTCTCGGCGTAGCCGGCAGCGTCGGCGGCGCGCGCGGGCGTGACGCCCTCGAAGTACTTGATGCACATGTTGGTGGAGCGCGAGATCAGGTTGCCCCAGCTGTTGGCCAGGTCGGCGTTGTAGACCTGCTCCATGCGGCCGAAGCTGATGGCGCCGTCGGTGCCGGGGGTAACGTCGGTCATGAAGTAATAGCGGTAGCCCTCGACACCCAGCTTCTCGATGACCTCACGCGGGGCGATGGCGTTGCCGCGGGACTTGGACATCTTCTCGGCCTTGCCGGTCTCCTCGTTGCGAACGGTAAGGAAACCGTGGGCGAAGACGTGCTCGGGCAGGGCCTCGCCCAGCGCCATGAGCATGGCGGGCCAAATCACGCAGTGGAAGCGGATGATGTCCTTGCCCACGATATGGGTCTGCGCGGGCCAGCGGTAGGCGAAGTCCGCAGCGGCCTCATCGCCCTCGGCGCCGTAGCCCACGGCGGTCATGTAGTTGGTGAGGGCGTCGAACCACACGTAGGTGACGTGCTCATCGTCGAAGGGCACCTCGATGCCCCAGTCGAAGGACGTGCGGGAAACGGAGAGGTCGTTCAGGCCGCCCGCGACGAACGAGCGAACCTCGTTCATGCGGAAGTCGGGCTGGACGAAGTCCGGGTGCTCGTCATAGAGCGCGAGCAGCTTGTCCTGGAACGCGGAGAGCTTGAAGAACCAGCTCTCCTCCTTGACGCGCTCGAGCGGGCGGTCGCAGTCGGGGCAGAGGTGAGCGCCTTCCGTGCCGCGGGCCTCGTCGGCCTTCTCGACCTGGGTCTCGGTGAAGAAGGTCTCGTCCGGCACGCAATACCAGCCGTCGTAGCTGCCTTTGTAGATGTAGCCGGCCTCCTGCATGCGCTCCCACAGGTACTGCACGGCGCGCTTCTGGCGGGGCTCGGTGGTGCGGATGAAGTCGTCGTTCGAGATCTCCAGCTCGCTCCACAGCTCATGGAAGTGCGGGGCCTGGGAGTCGCACCACTCCTGCGGGGTCATGCCGTGCTTCTCGGCGGCCTCGGCGACCTTCTGGCCGTGCTCGTCCATACCGGTGAGGAACTTGACGTTGTAGCCGGCGGCGCGGCGGTAGCGCGCCTGGACGTCGGCGATGATCGTGGAGTACGCGGTGCCCAGGTGCGGGTCGGCGTTCACGTAGTAGATGGGGGTGGTGATGTAATAGGACGGCTTCGAGCTCATGACGCGAGAATCCCTTCCCTCTTGGTTTTCATGCAATTCTTCATTTTAGCAGGGAGGGCGCACAATTCACCACCCACACCGCGCAATTTACCATGGGATGCTATCGCACGTCCTATTGATCTCGTCATACATCTTCTCGAGATTCCTAAAGAGCTCGGGGCTTTCCTCGCGCCCGCAATCGAAGAGCCTCGCCTTGATGCCATGCCTCTCGAGTTCTCCATTCAACGAGTTGATAAGCTTGAGCCCATCATCGTCGCAGGCCGGGCATTCGAAGATGTACTCGTCATCGTGTGCGCGCGCCTTGATCTCCCCAAGGGCAAGGCCCGTCGTCTTTTTAATCAGCATGCAGACCTTAGCCGGCACCTCACCTACTGGCAGCTTAATTCCGATCGTCATGTCCATTCCGACGCCTCCTAAAACTCGCTCAATCGACGAATGCGCTTGCCGGGGGCACTCTTCCTATAGTTTCCGCCATGCCAGCCCTTATGATGCTCATCGTGCGTTGCTGGATAACCTTAACTAGACACAGCAAAGTATACGCACCCCCATCTAGGAGATGAGTCCGGATGGAACGATGTCGCTCGATGTCCGTGCGAGAGGTTACACTGATTCCATCTATACGCCCACCCCCGGCCCCATGCGTCGCGCCGGCAAGAAAGAGGTGCTTGACCTTGGCAGCCCCGTCGAACCGCGAGACTCAGCGCACCGAGCTCCACAAAGCCATCTGGAAGATCGCCGACGAGGTCCGCGGCGCCGTGGACAGCTGGGATTTCAAGGCATATATCCTTTGCTTCCTGTTCTACCGCTTCATCTCCGAGGACCTGGCGGAGTACATAGACGAGGACGAGCGCGCTGCCGGCAACCCCGATTTCTCCTACGCCGACCTCCCCGACGAGAAGGCAGCCAGCGTCCGCGAGGACCTGGTCGAACTCAAGGGCTACTTCATCCTCCCCTCCCAGCTCTTCCAAAACGTCGCCAAAGCACCCGAAAAGGACCCCGAGCTCAACATCCACGTTGCCGAGATCTTCAAATCGATCGAAGGGTCGAGCGTGGGCTGCTCGTCCGAAAAGGACTTCAAGGGTCTGTTCGACGACGTGGACGTGACCTCCAACAAGCTCGGCGCCACGCTCGAGGAGCGCATCACCCGCCTGGCCAAGATCATCACCGGCATCCGCGACCTGGACTTCGGACGTGTGCGCGACGCCCAGATCGACCTGTTCGGCGACGCCTACGAGTACCTCATGAACATGTACGCCAGCAGCGCCGGCAAGTCCGGCGGCGAGTTCTTCACCCCGCAGGAGGTCTCGGAGCTGCTCGCGCGCATCGTCATCGGCAACAAGACCGCCATCAACAAGGTGTACGACCCGGCCTGCGGATCGGGCTCGCTGCTGCTCAAGTTCGCAAAGATCTTGGGCACCGAGAACATCCGCCAGGGCTACTTTGGCCAGGAGATCAACCCTACCACCTACAACCTGTGCCGCATCAACATGTTCTTGCACCATGTGCCGTTCGATAAGTTCAACATCGAGCGCGGCGACACGCTCATCAACCCCATGCACTGGGACGAAGAGCCCTTCGACGCCATCGTGTCCAACCCGCCCTACAGCACCAAGTGGATCGGCGACGACGACCCCACCCTCATCAACGACCCGCGCTTCGCGCCCGCCGGCGTGCTCGCGCCTAAATCCAAGGCCGACCTCGCCTTCACCATGCACATGCTCTCATGGCTCTCGTCCAAGGGGCGCGCGGCGATCGTCGAGTTCCCGGGCGTGCTGTACCGCGGCGGCGCCGAGCAGAAGATCCGCAAGCACCTGGTGGAGGGCAACTACGTTGAGGCCGTCATCCAGCTGCCCGCCAACCTCTTCTTCGGCGTGACCATCGCCACCTGCATCATCGTGCTCTCCAGGTCCAAGACGGACGATCACGTGCTGTTCATCGACGCGTCCGGCCTCTTCGAGCACGTGGGCAACAAGAACAAGCTCATGCCCGAGCACATCGAGAAGATCAACGCACTGGTGCAGGAGCGCACCGAAGAGCAGTACCTCTCGCGCCTCGTGGGCATCGACGAGCTGGGTGGCGAGAACAAGTACAACCTCTCCGTGTCCACGTGGGTCGAGAAGAAAGACACACGCGAGAAGATCGACATCGTGGAGCTCAACGCGCACATCAAGGGCATCGTGGCGCGCCAGCAGGAGCTGCGCGAACAGCTCGACGCCATCGTCGCCGACCTTGAGGGGTGAATATGGAAAAACTGCAGGAAAGCAGCAAATTTGTGACTGTTTCAGAAGACTTCTACGATCACGTTTCGGCCATCCTTGATGCAGCGCGCAACAGGGTGTACGCGGCAGTCAACTTTGCCATGGTAGAGGCATATTGGGAAATCGGCAGGGGTATCGTCGATCAACAGGGTGGCGAGGAGCGAGCCGAGTACGGCGAAGAGCTGATCGAAGGTCTTGCAGAAAGGTTGACGTCGGATTTTGGGAAGGGCTTTGACGCTCGAAATCTCCGATATATGCGTCAGTTTTACCTTGCGTTCCCAATTCGGAACGCACTGCGCACCGAATTGAGCTGGACGCATTACCGCAGATTGTCTCGAATCGCCGATCCCGATGCCAGGATTTGGTACATGAACGAATGCGCCGACTCACAATGGAGCACGCGCCAGCTCGAGCGCCAGATCAACACGATGTTCCGCGAGCGCTTACTTGCGAGCAGGGATAAGGAGACGGTTGCTTGCGAGATTGCCGTGACCGCGCCCGCCAAAAGGCCGGAAGACGTTATCCGCGATCCATACGTCTTGGAGTTTTTGGGCTTCCCAGACTCTGAGGCGTTTCGAGAAAGCGATCTCGAGCAGGGCTTGATTTCGCATTTGCAGAAGTTTTTGCTCGAGCTCGGTCGTGGATTCGCGTTCGAGGCGCGCCAGAAACGCATTTCGTTCGATGGACGCCACTTCTACATCGACCTGGTCTTTTACAACTACCTGATGCATTGCTTCGTGCTCATCGACCTCAAAACGGGGGACTTAACGCATCAAGACCTGGGCCAGATGCAAATGTACGTGAACTACTACACGCGCGAACTTATGAACGAGGGGGACAATCCGCCCATTGGCATTGTCCTATGTGCCGACAAGAGCGATTCGATTGTTGAGTACACACTGCCCGAAGATAACGAGCAGGTATTTGCCGCCAAGTACTTGCCCTACCTCCCCACCAAGGAGGAGCTGTCGCGCGAACTGAGCCTGGAATACCGTATGCTGGATGAGACGTCGCTGGAGGATTGCAATGAGTAGAATCGACGAGATGATTGCCGAACTCTGCCCGGACGGCGTGGAGTACAAGCGGCTTGGGGATATCGGCACAATCTATGGAGGCCTCACAGGCAAATCAAAAGAAGACTTCAAAGCTGGCAATGCAAAGTATGTGCCATACACAAATGTGTACAACCATCTCTCAGTCGACTTCACTGCGCTCGATGCCGTATTCGTTGACGTGAATGAGCGGCAAAATGAAATCCAATATGGCGATGTTCTGATAACTGGCTCTTCTGAGACCCCGAACGACTGCGGGATGTCATCGGTCGTCATGGATACACCGAAGTACCCCGTATACCTAAACAGTTTTTGCTTTGGCTGGCGCCCCGGTAATTCCGCCACAATTGATGCTGGATACCTTAAATACATCTTCCGGAGTCATGGAACACGCAAGCAGATCGTTAAAACCGCAAACGGAGTAACAAGGTTCAACATCTCGAAAGAGGCGTTTAAGCGTGTCGAAATCCCCGTCCCGCCCATTGAAGTCCAAAAAGAAATTGTTAGAATCCTTGACAAATTTGCGAAGCTGGAGGCGGAGCTGGAGGCGGAGCTGGAGGCAAGGAAGGCCCAGTACGCCTACTACCGCGACAAGCTGCTCTCCTTCGAGAGAGAGAGAGAGAGAGTAGATGGCTGAAGCTCGGCCTTCTCGGGATGTTCGAGCGCGGCAAGCGATTCACCAAAGCAGATTATCGCGAGAAGGGCATCCCTTCCATCCACTACGCCGAGGTCTACACCAACTATGACCTTGCTACCAAGACCGCCAGCTCCCATGTCCGCGAGGAGCTCGCCGACTCGCTGCGATACGCGCATACGGGCGACCTTGTCATTGCCTGCACTGGCGAAACCAAAGAGGATATTGCGAAAGCCATCGTTTGGGAAGGAGAAGGTGACGTGGCCGTACACGACGACTGCACTATCTTCCATATCGGGAGCTCTCTCCTTCCCCGCTACGCCGCCTATTGCTTTCAGACCGAACGTTTCTCAGCGGCGAAACAAGGCTATGCGACAAAAGGCAAAACCGTTCGAATCTCAATGGATCGTCTCGCCTCTATCGAGATTCCCGTCCCCTCGCTCGAGACGCAGCATAAGGTCGTTGACATCCTCGACCGATTCGATGCCCTCACCACCTCACTCACCGACGGCCTCCCCGCCGAGATCGAGGCACGCCGCAAGCAATACGAGTACTACCGCGACAGGCTTCTCAGCTTTCCCCGAAAGGAAACGGCAGCATGATCAACCTCAAGACGCTCACCCTGCAGCTGATCGATGGCGAGCCCAACGGCATCAAAATCTGCCGTCTGACGGGTTCCACGCTCGTAACCGTCGTGATTCCCCGCGACCTGCTTGCACAGGCCAAGAAGCTGCCTGAGATCCCCAAGCGGGGCGTCTACTACCTGCTCGATGACAACAAGGGGCGCCTGCGCCGCGTCTATGCCGGTCAGACGGTCCAGGGCATCTCCCGTCTGGACGACCATTACGCGAAGAAGGATTGGTGGAACACGGCAATTATGTTCCTCGGCCCCGACAGTGAGTTCTCGCTCGATGTGGTGAGCGGCCTTGAGCGCCAGATGATCGCCTACATCGCCGAACACGGTTCGTACGCCACGGATAACGGTAACCTGCCCAATCCGTTCGTGAGCCCTTACACAGAGTCCTTCATCGCGAGCCTTCACGAAGACATCCTCTTTAGGATGGGTGTTTTGGGATACGACCTCGACGCCGTTGGCGAGAGCGTGACCAACGACGGCCTTGTATTTCACACGCCCCGCCGCGACATCGACGCTCATGGCAGATATGACTCATCGGCGGGCAAGTTCACCGTCCTGGCCGGCTCGCAAATCGACCTCGACGTTCAATGCGGCACCAAAGCAAGGCCCACCCAGCGCCTCGAGGAACTGCGCGCTTCCCTGCGAGCAGAGAGAGCGCTCTCGAACGACGGAGGCGCATGGCGTCTCGCGCGCGATGTGAGCTTCGATACGCCCAGTGCTGCCGCCGTGTTCGTCCTCGGCGGAAGCCAAAACGGTTGGACCGAATGGGTCTCCGAAGACGGGCGAACGCTCTCAATGGTTTACCGTGATGTATAAGGGTGTGTAACTACGCCAGAAAGGAAGCGGCATGCTGACGGACGACCTCGAACTCGCGGGCGGCTCCCCCACCTCTTCCTACAGCCTCATCCTCGAGGGACCCACCTCGACCGTATGCGCGCAGGTGCCCGAGGTCGCGCGGACCGCAACCTCCTATCAAACCGAGGCCCAGCTGGAAGACGAGCTCATCGAGCAGCTCGTGGACCAGGGCTACGAGCGCGTCTCCCCCACCAGCGAGGCCGAACTCGTCGCCAACTTGCGCCGCCAGATCGAGCTCCTCAACTGCTTCACCTTCGCCGACGAGGACTGGGAGCGCTTCTTCCGCGAGGTCGTTGCCAACAAGGCAGAGGGCATCGTGGAGAAGACGCGCCGCATCCAGAAGAACCCCGTCATCGACTTCACCCTCGCAGACGGCACCCTCAAGAACGTGATGCTCCTCGACCGCGACCACATCTACAGGAACCGCCTGCAGGTCATGAACCAATACGAGGCCAACGAGGGCGCGCATAAGAACCGCTACGACGTGACCATCCTCGTCAACGGCCTGCCCCTCGTGCACATCGAGCTCAAGCGCCGCGGCGTGGCGCTGCGTCAGGCGTTCGACCAGATCGAGCGCTATCAGCGCGAGAGCTTCTGGTCCCAGTCGGGCCTGTTCGAGTTCGTCCAGATCTTCGTCATCTCCAACGGCACGCACACCAAGTACTACTCGAACACCACCCGCTGGCAGAAGACCGAGAGCAGCCGCCGTGGCAAGAAGTCCTCGGCGAGCTTCGCGTTCACCAGCTGGTGGACGGACGCCAACAACCACAAGATCGCCGACCTGGTGCCCTTCGCGGCGTCATTCCTCGCGCGCGGAACCCTGCTCATGGTCCTCACGCACTACTGTGTGCTCGACGTGACGGACACGCTGCTGGTCATGCGCCCCTACCAGATCTGCGCGTGCGAGAAGATCCTCAACCGCATCCTCGTGTCCGAGTACGACAAGCGGCGCCTGGGCACGCTCGACGCCGGCGGCTACATCTGGCACACCACCGGCTCGGGCAAGACGCTCACCTCGTTCAAGACGGCGCAACTCGCCGCCAGCATGGAGGGCGTGGACAAGGTCCTGTTCGTGGTGGACCGCAAGGACCTCGACTACCAGACCATGAAGGAGTACAACAAGTTCCAAGAGGGCGCGGTCAACGGCTCCAAGAACACCCGTGCGCTCGCCGAGAACCTCGAGGCGCCGCTCGGGCAGCGCAAGATCTGCGTGACCACCATCAACAAGCTGGCCGTCTACCTCAAGCGGCCCAGCGCCAAGCGCGAGGTCTTCGACCGGCACACCGTGTTTATCTTCGACGAGTGCCATCGCTCGCAGTTCGGCGAGATGCACAAGGCCATCACCCGCCACTTTAAGAACTACCACCTATTCGGCTTCACCGGCACACCGATCTTCGCCCAAAACGCCGGGGCGGGCGCCGATCCCGAGCTGCGCACCACCGCACAGGCCTTCGGTGACTGCCTGCACACCTACACCGTGGTGAACGCCATCGACGACGGCAACGTGCTGCCCTTCAAGGTCGACTACGTGAGCACCTTCCACCGCAAGGCCGAAGACACCGACGCGCGGGTCGAGGCCATCGACACCGACTCCGCTTGGCAGCATCCCGAGCGTCTGCGCAACATCGCTGGCTATATCCTGGATAACTTCGACCGCAAGACCAAGCGCAGCGGCCAGGTGTACAGCATGAAGGGGACCGCGCGACGCGGCTTCAACGCCATCCTCGCCTGCGACTCGATCAGGTCCGCCGAGTCCTACTACCGCGTGCTGCGCGAGATGATCGGCCGGCGCGAAGGATGCGACCTCAAGGTGGCCACGATCTTCTCGTTCGCCCCCAACGCGCCCGAGGACCCTTGCGGCTTCATCGACGACGAGGAGCTCGAATGCGATGGGATGCCCCAGGCGGACCGCGATTTCCTCGATGGCGCCATCGCCAACTACAACGCGATGTTCTCCACGAGCTTCTCCACGGACGCACAGGGCTTCGACGGCTACTACAAGGACGTGAGCCGCCGCATGAAGGGCGAGGACGTCGATGGCAAGCCGCTGCCGCAAGACCAGTGCCTCGACCTGCTCATCGTGGTGGACATGTTTCTCACGGGCTTCGATGCCAAGACGCTCAACACCCTGTGGGTCGACAAGAACCTGCGCATGCACGGCCTCATCCAGGCGTTCAGCCGTACCAACCGCATCCTCAACTCGGTCAAGACCTTCGGCAACGTCGTGTGCTTCCGCAACCTCGAGGAAAACGTAGACGAGGCCATCGGGCTGTTCGGTGACCCCAAGGCCGGCGGCATCGTGCTGCTCAAGCCCTATGACGTGTACTTCGAGGAATACGCCAAGAAGCTCGGGCACCTTCGCGAGGCGTTCTCGTTCGACGCGCTGGACGAGCCGATGGGCGAGGAGGCCGAGCGCGACTTCATCAAGACGTTCTCGGCGATCCTACGCCTGCGCAACATCCTCTCGAGCTTCGACGGCTTCGAGGAAGACGACGCCATCGACGCCTGGGAACTGCAGGACTACCAGAGCGTGTACCTCGACCTGCGCGACAAGCTGCGTGGCCGCGAGCAGGCGGAGAAGGAGTCCATCGCCGACGATCTGGTCTTCGAGATGGAGCTCGTGCGGCAGCTGGAAATCAATATCGACTACATCCTGATGCTCGTGGAGAAGCGCCATGGCGACAACGTGCGCGACCGCGAGATCGCCGAGCGCATCCGCAGCTCCGTGGCGGCGTCGCCCGAGCTGCGCGACAAGCAGGACCTCATCGACCGGTTCCTGGAGATGGCGGGCTTCTGCGAGACGCCCGCAACCTTCTCGATCGACCCGGAGGCGAGCGAAGAGCGCAGGCACGAGGTCGTCTCCGCGCACTGGCGCGAGCTCGTGCGCGAGTCCATGGAGACGGAGCTCGGCGACATCATCGAGTGCGAGCACCTCAAGCCCGACCAGACGCGCGCACTGGTAAGCGAGGCCTTCGAGACAGGCGGCGTTCCCCAGGAGGGTACCGCCGTGGCCAACATCCTGCCGCCGGTGTCGCGCTTCGCCAAGGGCAACCCGCAGGCGGAGAAGCGCCGACGCGTGACAGCGCTGCTCTCGGCGTTCTACAACCGCTTCCGCAGCCTGACCGCGCACTACCCCATGCGCGACGAGGCGGGAGCGAGGTAGCCGCCACGCACTAGGGCGCACGGACGCCACCCAAAACGAGGCTTCGGCAACGCGAAAGGCCTCGTCCATGAACTCGGTTGCAGTCATGAGCGAGGCCCTCTTCATCAGGCGGCAGGGCGGCCCTCACTCGGATTCGACTTGGGAGGCGAGGACCAAATTGTAGACATCGCGCTTCTTGCGCGAGTACTTCTGCGACAGGCGCTTGGAGAGCGCGTTGGCGGGCTCGCCGGCGGCAAGCGCCTCGGCGATATCCGCGGCCAGCAGGTCGTCGGGGTTTGCGTCCGCGTCCGCGGCGCCGCCTGCGGCCAGGGCCGCCTCGTGGAGCTCGAGCTCGGCCTCGCTCGGCGGCGCCACCACGAGCACCATCTCGCCGCGCATCTCGCCGCGCTCGCGGACCATCTCCAGGAGCTCGGGCGACGGAGCACGCAGCACCTCCTCGTGGAGCTTGGTGAGCTCGCGGCAGAGTGCGGCCTCGCGCTCCGGAAATACCTCGGCGATCGCGGCCAGCGAGTCCTCCGCGCGATGCGGGCTCTCGTAGAAGAGCAGCGCACCGGGAATGGCGGCGAGCCGACGCAGTCGACGCACACGCTCGCCTTGTTTGCGCGGCAGAAAGCCCTCGAAGAAGAAGTGCTCGCAGGAGATACCGGTCGCCACCAGCGCGGTGATGCAGGCGGTGGGTCCGGGGATCACCTCGACGGGCACGCCTGCCGAACGCGCCGCGTCAACCAGGACCTGCCCGGGATCCGAGACGCCGGGCATGCCGGCATCGGACGCGTATGCCAAGACCTCACCGGCAAGCATGCGATCCACGAGCTGCGGGGCGCGTGCCCCGATAACGTTCTCGTCGCAGCGCACGAGCGACCGCGACAGGCCAAGATGGGCCAGAAGCTTGGAGGTGACGCGCGTGTCCTCGCAGCAGACGGCATCTGCAGCCTCGAAAGCCGCCGCGGCGCGAGGACTCAGGTCCCCCAGATTGCCTATGGGCGTCCCGACGACGAAGAGGCGCCCTCCCTGCGGCTCCATGGCACCCATGGCTAATCCAGCATGGCGCGCTCGAGGGTGCCGAGCGCGACGCGAGCATCCCAGGCGGGGATGCGCTTCTCGGTTTTCCAGGTCTGGAAAAACCAGCCCTCGGCATCCTCGAAGCTCGCAAGCTCGCTCGAGGTGAAGACGCGCTCGTATGCCGAACGGCCCTCGGGGGTCACGCTGGCACTCGACATGAGCGCAGCCGCAGACCACTCGCCCACCAGCACGGGGAACCCGCACGCACGCGCCTCCTTGATGGCCTCGCGATTGCGCTTGACCGCCTGCGAGATGCCCTTCGGGGAGGCGATGTCCACCGCGCGGTCGTCGCGATAGTGATACAGGTGGATGTCCATCATCACGTTCTCGTACTTCGATGCGCTCATGAAGCGGCGCCACATATCCGGATAGCCGGAGGCCGAGAAGACGACGGCCTTGTCCACCGGCATGTGTGCTCTCACGAGCGCATATGCATCGCGGTAGAAATTCCGCAGATAGTGACTGGGGATCCCATCGGTCTTTGAGAAGAGCCCCTTCCTGACGCTCATGACGGGAGAATCCAAGAGCTCGATGCCGTACAGGGCGGGCTGGTCCCCGTAGCGGGAGGCGAGGCGCTCGAGCACCTCGAGCGCGACGGCGCGACCCGTGGTCGAGGAATGCCAATCCGCGACGACATCGGACGCATCGGACCTGTCGTTGGAATCTCCCTGGCCGCCGGGGACGGTCGCGAGGTCGAGCAGCACGCGCATGTCGTATTTGGAAGCCCACTCGAACGCGCGGTCGACGTAGTCGATGGCGGGAATATGGGCGCAGCTGTCGTTTTGGGAGCCGAAGACGTACCAGGGGACGGGGAGGCGGACCGCATTGAACCCGATCGCCGCCATGCGCTCGAAATCGAACTCGCCGATGAAGGTCTCGTAATGCTGGCGCAGGCGCTCGGTGTACTCGGAGGCACCCAGGGCCTGCTGAAGCTCCGTCGCATCGGAAGCGCCCGTCGCCGCATACAGCGACGGGGTGACCCACGACTCGGGGATAAACCAACCGGAGAGGTTGACGCCGCGCAAACGCTCTGACATTCGAGGTCCCCTTTCAAACGCCGATATACGAGAAGAGCGCCCAACGAAACCACGTCGAGCGCTCTTAATCATTCATATGGTGGCTAGAGAGGGAGTCGAACCCCCGACACGAGGATTTTCAGTCCTCTGCTCTACCAACTGAGCTATCTAGCCACAAGGCCTGTCGCGAACGACGGCTTGATTACTATAGCAAATAAGAATTGCCGGTCAACCGAGAATGGGAAACTTTTTTGGGAATCCGAACCTATCCCGAAGCCCGAAGCCCGCCTCACGCCAGCCCGTCCCCATCC
>DBFEBE010000014.1:0-17471 GCA_048318985.1 Collinsella sp. | reverse complement strand
ACGCAGGCAGCCTCGGCGACCTTGGCGACGAAACCGGTGAACTTGGGATTAGAGGCCACGAAGTCGGTCTCGCAGGCGACCTCGGCAAGGGCGCCCTGGGTGCCGTCCTCGGAGACGAAGGCGGCAACCGCGCCCTCGTTGGTCTCACGGCCGGCCTTCTTGGCGGCTGCGGCGAGACCGTTCTTGCGGAGGACGTCAACGGCGGCGTCCATGTCGCCGTCGGCGGCGACGAGGGCCTTCTTGCACTCCATCATCGGAGAGTCGGTCATCTCGCGGAGCTGCTTGACCATAGCGGCGGTGATCTGAGCCATGTTCGTTCCTTTCAGATGAAATGGTACGGGTGATCGGGCGGGCTACTCGGAAACGGCCTCGGTGGCCTCAGCGGCCGGGGCGGCCATCTCGGCCTCGGAGATCTGCTCCTTGCCGGAGCCGGCGAGGCAGGCGTCGGCGAAGAGCTCGCACATGAGGGAGACGGCGGAAATGGCGTCGTCGTTGCAGGGGATGCCGTACTCGACCTCGTCGGGATCGGAGTTGGTGTCGATCAGGGCGACGACGGGGATACCGAGGCGCTGGGCCTCCTTGATGGCGTTCTCCTCGCGCTTGGTGTCGATGACGAAGAGCGCGGCGGGCAGCGCCGTCATGTCGCGGGCGCCGCCGAGGTTGGTCTGCAGCTTAGCGAGCTCCTTGCCCAGGACGGCCTGCTCCTTCTTGCCGCGAAGGGCCATGGAACCGTCGGCGACCATGGCCTCGAGCTCCTCCATGCGGTTCATGCGGGAACGGATGGTGACGAAGTTGGTCAGCATGCCGCCGAGCCAACGCTGGTTGATGTAGGGCATGCCGGCGCGCTCGGCAGCGTTCTTGACGGCCTCCTGGGCCTGCTTCTTGGTGCCGACGAACAGGACCTTGCCGCCGTGGGCGCAGGTGTTCTTGAGGAAGGTGTAGGCGGAGTCGGCCTCGACGATGGTCTGCTTGAGGTCGAGGATGTAGATGCCGTTGCGCTCACCGAAGATGAACGGACGCATCTTGGGGTTCCAGCGACGGGTCTGGTGGCCGAAGTGGCAGCCGGCCTCGAGAAGGGTGCGGATATTGATCTTGGTAGCCATGGTAACCTCCTGTGGTTTGCCTCCGCGCTGGGTCATCCCGACGGGCCACCCGGGTACGAGCTACCATGCCACCCGAGCACCACGGCCCTCCGGTCGCCGCGCGTGTGTGATAGAAACGTTGCGATTCCGCAACGGTCGTTATGTTACCAGCATCCGAGTGCGAATCCAAGGGCAAAAACAGATATGTGCAGGTTGTGGGGTCACGCGCGCGGATGGGCGCCCGCCACGGCGCGCTTCATGGCCTCGGGAGACAGATGCGTGTAGATCTCCGTGGTGGACGGGCTGGCGTGCCCGAGGAGCTCCTGCACGCTCCGGAGGTCGGCGCCGCCCTCGATGAGGTCGGTGGCGAACGTGTGCCTCATCGTGTGGGGCGTCGTGTCAGACGGAAGCCCGCACGCCGCAGCGAGCTTTTTGAACCGGTATCGGAGCGCCGCGGCGTCCATGGGCCTTCCCCGTCCGGAGACGAATAGCGCCTGCGTCTCCATGCCGGATCGCGCGAGAAGCTCACCTCTCGGCCCGTCGAGATAGAGCCGGAGGGCATCCAGGGCGCGACGGTACAGGGGCACGATGCGCTCCTTCCTGCCCTTTCCGAAAAGCCGTACGGAGCGGTCCGGGAAATCGACGGCGTCGACCGACAGGCCGGCGACCTCGGAGATGCGGGCCCCGCTCGCGTACAGCAGCTCGAGCATCGCGGCGTCGCGCACGCCTTCCGCCTTCAAGGGGTCGGGAGCTGCGAGCAGCAGCTCGATCTGGGTCGTGTCGAGGGTGCGCGGAAGCGTCTTCGTCTTGCGCGGGCTCAAGAGCGCCCCGGCGGGATCGGTGTCGATGAGCCCGTCCAGCGCTGCCCATCGGTAGAGGGACCGGATGGCCGAGAGATGTGCGGCCATCGACGAACCCGATACCCCTGAGGACCGAAGCTCGGCGAGATACGAGCGGAGGCCCCTGACGTCGGTGCAAAGGCTGCCGCAGCAAGCGCGCTCACACCATGTCCCGAATGCCTCGAGATGCGATCCGTACGCGCGGACCGTCTCGGGCGAGAGTCCCTCGACGCGCGCGATGTAGGACGTGAACCCGTCGATGGCTGCGAAGGCGTCAGGTGCGGACCGACGCTCCGCTTCAGCCACGGCGGACCGAGAACAGCTCTCGCCTCTCGGCGAGATAGGCATCGAGGTCGGTAAGGGCGCGCTCGGCATATGCCGCGTAGCGATCGCGCTTCGACCTGCGCTTGCCGTCCTCAAGCTTCGGAACGATTCCGAAATTGACGTGCATCGGCTGATAGTCGACTGTGGCGGGGTCGGTTGCGTAGGCGACGAGCGAGCCGAAAGCGCCCGTGCGGGGCAGGGCGAGCGGGTCGGCGCCCGTGAGGTCGGCGAACGTGTTGAGGGCGGCGACGAGCCCGGAGGCGATGGCCTCGGTGTACCCTTCGGTTCCGGTGATCTGGCCGGCAAGGCGGACCTTAGTGCCGGGGACGCGGAAGGTCCGGTCGAGCACGCGGGGTGCGTCCACGAAGGTGTTGCGGTGCATGACTCCGTAGCGGAAGAACTCGGCGTTCTCAAGGCCGGGAATCATGCGGAAGACGCGCCGCTGTTCGCCGAACGTCAGATTCGTCTGGAATCCGACGAGGTTGTACGCGGTCCGATCGGCATTCTCGGCTCGAAGCTGCACGGCCGCCCACGGGCGGCGCCCGGTACGGGGATCGGTGAGCCCGACGGGCTTCATGGCGCCGAAGCGAATGGCGTCAGGCCCTTTGCGGGCAACCTCCTCGGCGGGCTGGCAGGCCTGGAACAGGTCGGAGGACTCGAAATCCTTGAGCACGGCCCGCTCCGCCCCGACGAGGGCCTCGATGAAGGCGGCGTACTCGTCGCGGTCGAGCGGGGCGTTCAGGTAATCGCCTGCGCCCTCCTCGCCGTATCGGGACTGGGAGAACAGGACGGACAGGTCCAGGGAATCGGCGTCTACGATGGGCGCGGCGGCGTCGAAGAACGACAACGCCTCCCCGCCGACGAGGTCGAGCACGCATGAGGAGAGCGCAGGAGAGCAAAGGGGGCCCGCGGCGATGACGGAGTGCCCGCCGGGGATCTCGGTCACCTCCTCACGGACCACCTCGATGGACGGGCGCGAAGAGACCTCCCGCTCCACGAGGCGCGAGAACTCATCGCGGTCGACGGCGAGCGCTCCCCCGGCAGGTACCTGGGCGGCCTCGGCGCAAGAGATAAGCACAGATCCCATGCGGCGGAGCTCGTTTTTTAGCAGGCCCGCGGCGGAGTCGTCGCGCGTCGATTTGAACGAGTTGGAGCAGACCAGCTCGGCCATATGGCCCGTGTGGTGCGCAGGAGACATGGTCTCGGGCCTCATCTCATGCAGGCGCACGCGCACGCCGCGGTCGGCAAGCTGGCAAGCGCACTCGCAGCCGGCGAGTCCGGCTCCGACGATATCGACGATTTCCTCTTCCATGGGTCCTCCCGTCTTGGCTTCACGACCCTACATTGTGCATGATTGCGGACCGCGCGTGAAGCGCGCGCACGGATGCAGCAAAGCTTCCATCCGGCATTCGTTCCACCATGCCGGAAGCCTGCAGAGCGGACAGCGTCGTGAGCGCATCCACGGGAGCGGCCTTCAACAGCGACGCGATCCTCTCCAACCTCAGGGGGCTCGCGGCCAGAGCGTCCATGACCGCCCGCTCCCCTTCCCCCGAGACAGAGAGGGCATCCGGCGCGAGGCGCGTGAATCTTAAAGTTCCGTATATTCTCGAAATCGCGACCTCGATGGATTCTTCATCCACAAGTCCGCACGCGCCTTCAGAAATAAGCTGGTTCGACCCGCGCGACAGCGGCGACCAGATGGAACCGGGGACGGCAAGGACCTCCCGCCCGTACTCGATGGCTGCTTCCGCCGTGGAGAACGTGCCCGAAGGGAGCGCTGCCTCGACGATGCACACGGCGCGCGAAAGCCCGGCTATGACGCGGTTGCGCCGGGGGAACGCGAACCGCCTCGGCGGGGTTCCCCATGGATCGAGCGAGACGACCGCACCGCCCCCTTCTGCGCAGCGTCGAAGCAAGTCTGCGCTTGATCTCGGGTAGGCCACGTCTGCCCCGCATCCCAGGACCGCTATGTGCCGCCCTCCGGCATTCAGGGCGGCTCGCCCTGCAGCCTGGTCGCATCCGACGGCACCGCCGGAAACAAGGCAGATTCCCGACTCGGCAGCGCAGGTGGCCACCAACTCCGCCGCCGCGATGCCGTACGGCGATGCCTTGCGGGCACCGATGACGGCGAGGCATGGCAAGGACAACGCCTCCGGATCTCCCCAGACGTAGAGGGCGCCGGGGGCGTCGGGGGCCTCACCAAGCTGCCGGGGAAACCGAGGATCCGTGCGCTTCAGTTCAAAACGCTCGCAGTCAGACATGCTGGCCGCACCTCCCTGAATACATGGCCGCCTCCAGCACGTGGGCCGCAAGCACCCGATAGGATCCGGCCACGTCGGCGACCGTCCGCGCGACGCGGCACAGGCGAACGACCCCCCGTCCGGTCAGATGTCCCGTCCGGGCATGGGCAAGGAGCGCGGAGACCGCTCCCTCGTCAAGCCCGAACGAGGAGATCGCAGTTTCCATGCGATCCCCTTCAGGGTCGCAGGGCCCTGCGAGGTGGGCGTTCTCCCGATCCGCCCGAAACGCGCGGGCGCTTTCGACGAGGCGCTGCATCTCGGCAGACGTCATGCCCTCGGCACCGTCGACGATCAGCTTTGGGTCCGGGCGCGCGATGTCGATGGAGATGTCTATGCGGTCGGCAAGCGGCCCGGAAAGCTTGGAACGATAGCGCTCGATGGCTCCGGGCCCACAGGTGCAAGGGACCTCGGGATCGCCGAGATTTCCACATGGACAGGGGTTGCTTGCGGCGACAAGCTGGAAACGGCAGGGGAACTCGAAAGAGCCTTCCGCTCGTACGATATGCACGACACCCTGCTCTATAGGCTGCCTGAGCATCTGGAGGACCCCGGCAGGGAATTCGGCGAGCTCATCGAGGAACAGGACGCCGCCGTGGGCGAGCGAAACCTCACCGGGGCCGACCGGGCGCCCGCCTCCGACCAGCCCGGCTGCCGAGATGCTGTGATGGGGACTGCGAAACGGGCGCCTTCCGGCTAAGAGGCCGTCCACGGCAACGCGCGCGACGGAGTGGATGCGAAGCGCGTCTTGCTGCGTGCGCGGGTCTATGGGCGGCAGGATCGTCGTCATTCTCTGAGCGAGCATCGTCTTACCGGATCCCGGAGAACCGGTCATGAGCAGGCCCAGCTCCCCCGCGGCCGCAAGCACCATGGCGCGTTTCGCGACCTCCTGCCCGACGACGTCCCCGAAGTCGATCCTGGATGACGGGTCGGAGGGGGCGCACGCCCGCAGCGTCGCAGTCGACGCCCGTTCGATGCCCGCGCGCAGGGAGGAAATCGTAGAGATGCCTCGAAGCGGCGCATCCATGGTGAGAACGTGTTCGCCGAAACACGAGGTCACGAGCGACAGATTCGCATCACGGGCGAGCAGCTGATAGGCGACCTCGCCGAACACCGGGGAAACGGAGCCGTCGAGGGCGAGCTCCCCGGCGAACAGGCAGCCATCGAGGCCCGCAACGGGAATCTGCGATGATATCGCCAGTATCGCCACCGCGATGGGGAGATCGAGGCCCGACCCCGTCTTCCTCATATCGGCAGGGGCGAGATTTACCGTGATGTTCTGCCGAGGCAGCTCGTAGCCCGCGGCGCGCAGGGCGCACCGGATGCGCTGCCGCGCCTCGAGGACGGCCGTTCCGGCCATCCCGACGATCGAGATGCCTGGTATCCCGTCCGACATGGACACCTCCACCGTCACCGGCTGGGCCTCGACGCCGCGGATGCATGCGGCATGCACCGAGAACGCAGCGCGCGTGTGCGCGCCGCTCATCGCTCGGCATCCCACTCGAAGGCCCCGCACAAATGGGCGACCCCGACGCAGCTCTGGGAACAGAAGGTGATGCCGACGACATCGAAGCGCATCGCCAGCACGGGAACATGGGTCATGGCGTAATGGGCGGCGATGCGCGCGTACCTGCGCTGCTTGCGCGCATCAACCGCCTCTTCGGGGTAGAACGGGGCGTCGACGCGCAACCGGCGCGTCTTGACCTCGACGAGCACCACTTCACCTGTGTCGGGGTCGGCCACGATAAGGTCGGCCTCCCCCTCCGGACAGGTGTATCCGGATTCGAGAAGCTCGTACCCCCGGTCCTGCAGGTAGCACAGGGCGATGCACTCCCCGAGTCGACCAAGCTCCTTCGCGGTGAGCGACCCGATCGCCTCCGGATCGTCGATTCCCTCCTCGAGGATGCGCCTCGCCCGCTCCCGTTCCCGCTCGATGCGCTCGCTTCTCGTCTTGCCCTTCTTGCCCATTGCGAACTCCCTTCCATCGGATGTGGACAGGAGTATCGGGGCAGCGCCCTAACGGGAATGCTTCATCGTCCATCACGGTCGTAAGTCATGAGGCCGGGGTGCTGACGAAAAGCGAACAACGGCAGGTCGGAGAGTCAGGCCCGAGCGGCGCGGCACCGGAACTGCGCCGTTTGGATCAGAAAAGGGTCGCCGTTTCCAGGAAGTTGCCGCAAAAGCTCGCGCGGTGGATGGGAGACAGCCCGCGCTCGCGGATGGCGGCTATGTGCTCGGGCGAGGCGTAGCCCTTCGATTGGGCCAGATGGTACCCGGGGTATTCGGCATCGAGCTCGACCATGAGCTCGTCTCGGGTCACCTTGGCCACGATGGAGGCCGCCGCGATGCATGCGACCTTAGCGTCTCCATGGACGACGCTGCGCTCGTTCGGCACGGCGCCGAGCGGGTTGCCGTCCATGAGGACGCGATCCGGGACGAGCCCGGTGTCCGAGACCGCGCCGACGACCGCAGCGCGCAGCGCGCGGGCCATGCCCATCTCGTCGATGCGCTCCGCCGGGACGTGGCAGATGCCGACAGCGGTCGCGACCTCGGCGATGCGGGCGGCCAGAAGGCAGCGGCGCTGCGGGGAAAGCTGCTTGGAATCGTTAACGCCCCAGATGCGGGGCTCGTCGGGAAGGCAGACCGCGCACACCGTAAGAGGGCCGGCGACCGAACCGCGCCCGACTTCGTCAACCCCCACGACGACGCCCGGTCCCCCGAGTTCGTCCATCGCCCGATACATCGCGTCCACGCGATCCCGTTCGGCCCGTTCGCGCTCGAGCCTGCGCAACGCCCGCTCTCGGGCTTTCGCAACCTGCACGCGCGGGTCCTCGGCGTACCGCTCGACCAGGCTCTCGATCTCGTCAAGAGGCGCGCTGCCGAGTTCGGCGGCGATGCGAGAGGCGGATACGCTGCTCGTCATGTTCGCCATGGCCTTCTCCTGTCCATCAAGAAGGGCCGCCCCAGACGGGACGGCCCCTGTGTTCGTTCCACGTACGTGTCGAGAGAACCTTAGCGCTTCTCGGGAATGCGGGCGGCCTTGCCGACCTTGTCGCGGAGGTAGTACAGCTTGGCGCGGCGAACCTTACCGTGGCGCACGACCTCGAGCTTGGCGATCTTCGGGCTGTGGAGCGGGAAGGTGCGCTCGACGCCGATGCCGAAGGAGAGCTTACGGACGGTGAAGGTCTCGCGGGAGGAGCCGCCGCTCATGCGGATGACATCGCCCTGGAAGACCTGGATGCGCTCGCGGTCACCCTCCTTGATGCGATAGTGCACCTTGACGTTGTCGCCGACGAGGACCTGTGGGATGTCCTCACGGATCTGCTGACGCTCGATTGCGCGGATGTAGTCCATTTTCGATCCTTACTCTTACCAGAGGTGCCGCACGCTCGCGCCGGCACATGGGTTGAACAAACAATCGAGATTATACACGGGTCGCCGGTGGGCGCAAGGGCGTATCGCGTAACGTCGAAATACCGTCACGGCATCCCCAAAACCGCCATATAACAGCGACGATGCGCGCCGCCCCCGTGGGAACGGCGCGCATCGAGAGAGGGAGGCCGGCTGGATCGGGCTACTTCGCCGCGAGCTTCGCCTGGGCGGCGGCAAGACGGGCGACGGGGACGCGATACGGCGAGCAGCTCACATAGTCGACGTCCGCCACGTTGAAGAACTTGACGATGGAGGCGGGGTCGCCGCCGTGCTCGCCGCAGACGCCGAAATGCATACCGGGGTTCTCGGCGCGACCCTTGTCGACCGCCATCTTGACCAGCTCGAGGACGGCATCGTCGATGGTCTCGAAGGGATTCGCCTCAAGAACCTTCTTATGCAGGTAGATGGGGATGAATTTGGACTCAGCGTCATCGCGGGAGAACCCGAACGCCGTCTGGGTGAGGTCGTTGGTGCCGAAGCAGAAGAAATCAGCATGGCGGGCGATCTCGTCGGCGACGATGCATGCGCGCGGAAGCTCGATCATGGTGCCTACCGGGATATCGAGCACCACGCCGTTCTCGGAAGCGACTTCCGCTATGACGCGCTCCACGACCTCGCGCGTCTGGACGTGCTCGGCGGTGATGGCGACGAGCGGGACCATGACCTCGGGGCGGGGATCGAATCCCTCGAGCTTGAGACGCGCGGCCGCGGTCGCGATGGCGCGCACCTGCATGAGCGGGAGCTCGGGGAAGACGATGGACAGCCGGACGCCGCGCAGACCGAGCATCGGATTCGACTCGGCCATGGCGTCGATGCGCGAGAGCAGTGCGCGCAGGGCGGACACATCCTCCCCTACGGCTTCGCGACGGGCGATATCGACCTCGAGCTCGCGCGGGTCATCGAGGAACTCGTGGAGCGGCGGGTCGATGAGGCGGATGACCATCGAGCGCCCGCTCATGGTCCGCTGCATCTCGACGAAGTCCTCGGTCTGGACGCGCAGCAGCTCCTGGACGGCGCGCTCGCGCTCCTCGGCGTCGTCGGACAGGATGAACGACTGGATGATGGACTTGCGCTCGCCGAGGAACATATGCTCGGTGCGGCACAGGCCGATGGCCTCGGCGCCGAACTCCAGGGCCAGCTCCGCATCGGCGGGATTGTCCGCGTTAACGCGGACATGGCGGGCCCGACCGCAGGACTCGTCGAGGCGGATCTCGTCTGCCCAGCTGAGGATGGTCTCGAGGTCGCCGGTGAGCTCCGCCGTGACCAGGGGGACGGCGCCCGCGACGACGATACCCGTCGCACCGTCGATGGAGATGACATCGCCCTCGTGCAGGACGACGTCGCTGCCCTCGATGCGGACCTCCTTGGCCGCCGCATCGATACGGAAGGACTCGACGCCGCACACGCAGGGCGTGCCCATTCCGCGCGCGATGACGGCGGCATGGCTCGTCTTGCCGCCATGGCTGGTCAGGATGCCTTCGGCGGCGACCATGCCCTTGAGGTCATCGGGGTTCGTCTCCCAGCGCACAAGGACGACCTTGTGCCCCTCGGCGGAGCGGGCCACGGCGTCATCGGAGCTGAAGACGACCTCGCCGACGGCCGCCCCGGGGCTTGCGTTCAGGCCGCGCGCGAGCACATCGTATTCAGCGGCGGCGTCGAACTGGGGATGCAGGAGCTGGTCGAGCTGCTTGGGGTCGATGCGGCGGACGGCCTCCTCGCGGGAGATCAGGCCCTCGGACTCCATATCGATCGCGATCTTGAGCGCGGCCGTGGCGGTGCGCTTGCCCACGCGTGTCTGGAGCATCCAGAGCCGTCCCTGCTCGATGGTGAACTCGATGTCGCACATGTCGCGGTAATGGTTCTCAAGGACCCCGAACACGCGCTCGAGCGAGGCGCCGGCCTCCTCGAGACCCGGCTTCGTCTTCAGGTCCGCGATGGGCTCGGTGTTGCGGATGCCCGCCACCACGTCCTCGCCCTGCGCGTTGATCAGGAAATCGCCGTAGAACTCATGCGTACCGTCAGCGGGGTTGCGGGTGAACGCGACGCCCGTGGCGGAGGTGTCGCCCTTGTTTCCGAACACCATGACCTGAACGTTGACGGCCGTGCCGAGGTCGTCCGGGATGCCGTTCTGCTTGCGGTACAGGCAGGCGCGCTCGTTCATCCAGCTGCCGAATACGGCCTGGATGGCGAGGCGGAGCTGGAGCGAGGGGTCGCTCGGGAAGCGGACGGCGCCGTCGGCGACGAGCTCGGGGTGGGCCTGGGCGTCGACGTTCTCGGCGAAGATGCCCTTGAATTCCTCGACGAGCTCGCGCAGGTCGTCCGCGGTGAGCTCGGAGTCGCTGCGCACGCCCGCGACGACCTTCTTGGAGGCGATGGCGTTCTCGAATAGGTCGGCGTCGACGCCGAGCACCACGTCGGAGAACATCTGGATGAATCGGCGGTAGGAGTCCCACGCGAAGCGGTCGTTGCCCGTCTGGGCGATGAGGCCCTGGACGGACTCGTCGTTAAGGCCGAGGTTCAGGACGGTGTCCATCATGCCGGGCATGGAGAACGGGGCGCCGGAGCGCACCGAGACCAGAAGCGGGTCGGCCGCGTCTCCGAGGCGCTTGCCCATGCGGCGCTCGAGGTCGGCCTGGGCCTCGCCGATCTCGTCGAGAACCCCCTCGGGCCATACGTTGCCGGCGCCGGAGTACTCGACGCACGTCTGGCAGGTGATGGTGAATCCCGGAGGCACGGGAAGGCCGATGCGGGCCATCTCGGCGAGGTTCGCTCCCTTGCCGCCCAAGATGTAGTTCATGCTCGATGAGCCTTCGGTCACATCGACCCCGTGCTCGTCAGTACCGAACCGGTACACGCGCTGAACGCTCACGATACTCCCCCTTCCGCATCCCAGCGGATGCGAATAACGAAATTCTGTTCCGGAACGACACATTCCGGTCAAGGGGAATAGTACGCGTATAAACGTACGCTAAACGCAAGATATCGAAAGTTGTTTAGTTTTCTGTCAAAGCTTCAAGGCATCTTCGCATGTGTGGTATTGCTATGGTGATACCACTACATTTCGGTTTCGAAGCTAGCGGGCAAGAAGGTTCTTACGACCGGGCCCGTCGGGCATCGCGAAGCGCCCGCATCTCCTCGAGATGGGCGATGATCTCGGCCCCCGCCTCCTCGACGGCCTTCTTATCGGTTCGGATGATGAAGCAGCCCAGGCGCTTCATCAGGGCGCGTGCCTCGTCCATCTCGCGCTCGATCGCGACCGGGTCCGCGTACGACCCCGCCACCGCGCGCGCCATATCGTCCCCAAGCCGCCTGTCGCGAATGTCCGCGATCACATCGGTGGTGGAAAGAAGGCCGAACAGGCGCATAGGGTCGACGTCGTACAGCGAGGCGGGAGGCTCCATGCCGTGGGCGAGCGGGATGTTGGCGACCTTGTACCCGTGGAACGCGAGGTACATGGAAAGGGGGGTCTTGGACGTACGGGAGACTCCGAGAAGGACGATGTCGGCATGGGAGAGGTCGTCCGCCCCGCGCCCGTCGTCGTGCTCGACGAAGTACTCCATCGCATCGATCCTGCGGAAATAGGCATCGTCGGTGCGGTGGATGGTCCCGGGTATGCCGGAAGGGTGGCAGCCCGTCAGGTAAGACAGAATATACATGGCCGGACCCATGAGGTCGACGGCGGGGACGCGCAGGTCGAGAAGGGCATCGACCACTTCGGCCCTCAGGTCCTCGGTGACGATGGTGTGAAAGACCGCGATGCGCTCACCCTCATCGATGCGGGGGGCGAGATAGTCGACGACCTGCTGGACGCGCTCGACCTTAGGGAGGCGCGCGATGCGGATGGAACCCTCTTCGAACTGCCCGGCGGCGGCGAGCACGACCTCGCACGCGGTATCGCCAAGGGAGTCGGATATGACGAGTACGGTGGGCGGCAGCCCGTTGGATTCGATCGCCATGAGGAGCACCTCCGATGCAGTGGGTGACGCATGCTTTCATGCTAGTGTGCCACAACCGGCCCCGCCGCACGCAACGAAAAGGCCCCGCCGCCTCGTATGGAGCGAGGCGGCGGGGCCGGGGGGGGTCCGATGCGGCTTGTCGGTTACTTCTTCTTGGCAAGCTCGCCGATGTTCGCGACGTCGGCGAACACGGACTCGAAGCGATTGAGGAGGCGGAGGCGGTTCTCGCGCAGGGAGGCGTCGCCATCCATCACCATGACGTCGTCGAAGAACGCATCGATGGGCGCGCGCAGGGAGGCGAGGGCGTCGATGACGCCGGAGAAGTCCTTCTCCTCCAGCGAGGATGCGACGGATGCCTCGGCCCTGTCGATCGCCTCGAGCAGCGCCGACTCGGAGGGCCCCATGAGCGACGGGTCGACCGAGACGCCAAGCGAGGCGTCGGCGAGATGGGATGCGCGGGCATAGGCCGTGGCGAGGTTCTCGAACGACGCCGGATCGCCCTCGCGCGCCCCGTCGAGCGCGCGGGCCAAGGCGAGATAATCCGACGGAACGGTGACGGATCCCGCGGAGACGGCAGCGACGACATCGGAGGAGATCTTCTCGTCTCGCGCCATCTGCTCCATGCGGCCCTTGATGAATGCGCACACCGCGGTGGAGACCTCTTCGGCATCGAACTCAAGGCCCTGGTCGGCGTAACCGACGAGAGCCGCGTTCACGAGCGGCTCGTAGCCGCAGCCGAGACGGTCGCGAAGGATGTTCAGCACGCCGATGGCAGAGCGGCGCAGGGCGAACGGGTCCTTGGAGCCGGTCGGGGGCTCCCCGATGGCGAACATGCCCGCGATGGTGTCGAGCTTGTCGGCGACGGCGACGATGCAGCCGGCGATGCCTTCCGGCAGATCGTCCCCGGCGAAACGGGGATGGTAGTGATCACGGATGGCGGCAGCGACCTCGGGGGCCTCGCCGCCGGCGGCGGCGTAGTACCCGCCCATGACACCCTGCTGGCTCGTGAACTCGACGACGGCGGAGGACACGAGATCCGCTTTGGCGAGATGCGCGGCGCGCTGGGCGTCGGATGCGGAGCTCGCGCCCACGTGGGCCTCGCGGGCGATGGCGAGGGCCAGGTCCTCCATGCGGTCGGACTTCTGGAGGACGGTTCCGAGCTTCTGCTGGAAACCGACGGACGCAAGGCGGTCGCGGAAGACCTCGAGGTCGATCTTCAGGTCCTCGTCGTAGAAGAACTTGGCGTCGTAGAGACGGGCGCGGACGACGCGCTCGTTGCCGTCGATGACGGTCGCGCTCACGGCGGGGTCGGCGTTGGAGACGACGACGAAGGCGCGCGTCAGGTTGCCGTCCCCGTCATACGTCGGGAAATAGCGCTGGTTGGACAGCATGGACTCGCAGATGATCTCGGAGGGGACGGCGAGGAACTCCTCGTCGAAGTGCCCGACGAGCACGGTCGGCCACTCGCAGAGGTTCACGACCTCGTCGAAGACCTTGGACGGCGTGTCGACGTGCACGCCGAGATCGGCCTCGACGCGGGCGATCCCGGCACGGATGGCCTGCACGCGGCGCTCGGCGGAAAGAACGTGCGCGGACTCGAGCACGGACTCGTAGGCGTCGGCATCGGAGACGGCGTGCTCGCCCGGGGAGAGGACGCGGTGGCCGCGGGTGGTGTTGCCGCTGACGACGTCGGCGAAGGAGACGGGAACGACCTCATCTCCGAAAAGGCAGCAGATCCAGCGAACCGGACGGACGAAGGTCGCGTGCTCGCTCCCCCAGCGCTGGCTGCGGTAGTTCGGCCACTGGATGGCGGCAATCAGATCCTCGCACACACGGGTGAGGATCGGGAGCGCGTCCTCGGAGGCGACGCTCTGCTCGGCGAAGACGTATTCCGTCCCGTCGGCGTCCTCGCGACGGACGAGCTGATCGGCGGTGATGCCGAACCGGCGCGCGAAACCCTCAGCGGCCTTGGTGGGGTTGCCCTCGGCGTCGAAGGCTATCTTCGCGGAAGGGCCGCGCATGACCGAATGGATCTCCTCGGTCGCCTCGGCCACATCGGAAACGACCGCGGCGAGGCGCCGAGGGGATGAGATGACGCGAACGCCGCCATGGGAAAGGCCGGCCTCGTCGAGACCCTTGGCCATCAGCGCCTGGAGCTGCTTGACGGCATTGTTGAGCGGCGCGGAGGGCATCTCCTCGACACCGAGTTCGAACAGGAAGTTGCGGGTGCCTGCCATTTAGGCCACCTCCCCCTTCTGAGCATCGTCGTGAGCGCCGTCGCCGGCGACCTCGGCAAGATAGGACTCGCAGCAAGCCTTGGCGAGCGTGCGGACGCGCAGGATGTAGGCTGCGCGCTCGGTCGCGGACAGGGCGCCGCGAGCATCCAGGACGTTGAAGCTGTGGCTGCACTTCATGACGCAGTCGTAAGCGGGAAGGGGCAGCTTCGCGTCGAGGCAGGCATGGCACTCCGCCTCGAAGTCGTCGAACTTGCCGCGCATCATGTCGACGTTGGCGACCTCGAAGTTGTACGCGGAGAACTCGCGCTCGTTCTCGAGGAAGACGTCGCCGTAGGTCATGGGCGTGCCGTCGGGAAGATAGCTCCAGACCAGGTCGTAAACGCTCGTGACGCCCTGCGCGTACATGGCGATGCGCTCGAGGCCGTAGGTTATCTCGACGGGGACGGGATCGCACTCGATGCCGCCGACCTGCTGGAAGTACGTGAACTGCGTGACCTCCATGCCGTCAAGCCAAACCTCCCAGCCCAGACCCCAGGCGCCGAGCGTGGGGCTCTCCCAGTCGTCCTCGACGAAGCGGACGTCGTGCTTGGCGGGATCCAGGCCGATCGCGGCGAGGGAATCGAGGTACAGCTCCTGGGAATTGACGGGGCTCGGCTTGATGAGCACCTGGAACTGGTAATAATGCTGCATGCGGTTCGGGTTCTCGCCGTAGCGCCCGTCAGCGGGGCGACGGCAGGGCTGCGGATAGCAGGCGCGCCAGGGCTTCCGACCAAGGCTCCGCAGAAGCGTCGCGGTGTGGAAGGTTCCCGCGCCGACCTCGGAATCATAGGGCTGCATGACCGTGCAGCCATGGTCGGCCCAAAAGGCCTCGAGCTTGAGGATCATGTCTTGGAAGGTCAATGCGTTCGGATTCATCCTGGGCCGCTCCCCCTCAATCGTGTGGACACATAAATCAATATAATAGCAGCCCGGACGCGAAGGTCGCCGCGGGCTGGACAAATTACCCATAAGTAACGCGGCGCGCGCCCTGTCGAGGGGCGCGCGCCGTCAAAGGGTTCCCATGCGGGTAAGGGGCCAGTACCTCACCAGCGCGACTCCGATCACGGAATCGCAGGGCACGGGACCGAAATACCTGGAATCCGCTGAATTCTCGCGATTGTCACCCATCACCCACACGCATCCCTCCGGGACCGTGTATGGATAGGCGACGCTCACGCCGTCAGCCTGCACCGGAAGCGCCTGAGAGGCCCCTTGTGCATAGGGTTCATCCATCGGCTCCCCATCGACCAGCAGCTTGCCGTCGGCAAACGAGACGGTCTGGCCGGATGTCGCGACGACGCGCTTGATGAGAACCTCGTGATCGCTGCCGGCCTCGGGATTCTCGAAGACCACGATATCGCCCACGGCAGGGTCGGCGCCGAGCAGCGTGGTGACCTTCTGGGCGAGCAGCTGGTCCCCCACTTGGATGGTGGACTCCATCGATCCGGTGGGCACCACGTACGGCTCGACGATGAAGGCGCGGACAAGCAGTACGACACCTAGCGCGACGGCGAAGACGGCGACCCACTCCAGTGCGCTCCGTATGAAACCGGGCCGTTCGTACCTCATGCCAAGCCTCCTGTGGCCTCGTGTCCGCAAGACCCGTGCATACGCTCGATGAGCGCCTCCGCATGCGACCGCTCCTCGCTGGTGAGGTCCGCATGGGCGATGAGGTCGGGGCGCCAGCGGCACGTGCGCTCGATGGCGTTGGCCCGGCGCCATGCATCGACTTTGCCGTGATCGCCCGAGAGCAGAACCTCGGGAACCGTTTTGCCCTGAAATTCTGCAGGGCGCGTGTACTGGGCGTATTCCAGAAGGCCGCCGCCGTCCCCGGTCGCGAACGACTCGTCCTTATTGGACATGTCGTCGCCCAGCGCGCCGGGGATCAAGCGGACGACCGCATCGGTGACGACCATCGCGGGCAGCTCGCCGCCCGTCAGCACGTAATCGCCGATGGAAAGCCGTTCGTCGGCGAGGTCGTACGCGCGCTCGTCCATCCCCTCGTACCGCCCGCAGACGAAAAGGATGCGGTCCTGCTCGGCAAGGCGCTCCGCGACCGCCTGCGTGAAGGGCTCGCCGCACGGGGTGAAGAACACGACACGCGGGGCCAGGCCGCGCGAGGAGAGGTCCTCTATCGCGGCAACGAGCGGCTCGACCTTCATAAGCATGCCCGCTCCCCCGCCGTAGGGCTCGTCGTCGACGGTGCGATGCCGGTCGTGCGTCCAGTCGCGCAGGTCATGCGCCTGGAACTCGAAGAGCCCGGCACGACGCGCGCGCCCGAGGATGGAGGTGGACATGGCGGGCTCGAACATCTCCGGAAACACGGAGAGGGTCTCGATGATCATATGCCCCCCTACAGCTGCGAGGGATCGATCAGGCCGTCCATGACCCGAACCGAGATGGGACCTTCGGAGGGGACGGTATCGACGACCTGCTCGATGACGGGGATGAGGACCTCGCCGTACCGCGTGCCGTCGACGACCCAGACATCGTTCGCCGGGGTGAGCATGACCTCCTCGATGACGCCGAGCTCGCCGTACCGCACGTCCACGACGGCGCGGCCGAGGAGTTCGTCCACGGATGCATCGAGGTCCCCGGCGTCGAGGTCGTCGACGCGGGCGAGGACCGTCGTGCCGGAGATGGCCTCGGCATCATGGAGCGAACGGGAGCACGAGAACGTGACGAGCATGTCGCCGCCGCAGTCCTTGACGTCTTCGACGCGACAGAACCGGTCGCGGTCGAGCGAAGGCGGCGTCAAGGCGACCTCCATCCCCTCGCGCAGATAAAAAGGAAGGCCTCGCAGCTCAGCCACGATGACCTCCCCCTTGGTGCCGTGCGGACGGACCACACGGGCTATGTTCCTGAAATCGGTCGACAAGAGTTACCCCAGAACCTCGATCTCAACGGACGTTCCCAGGCGCGCAGCCAGCGCGCGCGCGAGCGTTCTGATCGCCTTGATCGTTCGGCCGTGGCGACCGATGACCTTGGCGACGTCATCGGCGGCGACGGAGACCTCGATGGCGGATGACGATTCGCCGTCAATGACCTCGAGGCTTACCGCATCGACGTCGTCAACGATGTTAACGACCAGGTACTCGACGAGGTCGGCAATGCGATCGGACACGAGCTCCGCATCGCCTGCGACCTCCAGGGTATCTTCGACACTCTCGGAGAGCTCGGCGGTCAAGGCTACTCCTCGTTGGCCTCGGCGGCAGCGGCCTCAGCCTCGGCGGCCTCGCGGGCAAGCTGCTTCTTGGACTTCTTG
>DBFEBE010000013.1:0-4394 GCA_048318985.1 Collinsella sp. | reverse complement strand
CGATAGAGCTGTCCTCGGCGCGGCGGCACGCCTCCAGCGCCTCGCGGTACGGGTCGAGGTCTGCCAGCTCCTCGCGCACGCGGTCGCGGACCACCCCCAGGGCGAGCTCGGATGCCTTGCAGATGGGGGAGGTGATCAGGAAGAAGCCCGTTTCGTCGGAGAGCTGGAAGGACAGCGACTTGCGCCCGTCCCTGTATTCCTGGATCCCGGCGGTCCATCGACCGCCGGACATGTTGGCGGCAAGCGTGGCCATGCGTTTGACTGACTGGGTGAGCTGATCGTCCAGCTCATTACACTCGTCCAGGTAAAGGGACCCGGAAAGCCAGAGCTCGGCCGCCTCGCGATTCGAGAAGGTTTCGCACGTCCAGGTGTCCGGGTCGAAGTCGTACGCCTCCCAGGTGGCGACGCCGAGTTCGTTGCCGCAGCGTCGGACGAGGTTGCGGTCGGTCTCGACTTCCATTCCGGGCTCGACGGCACGCGTGAAGTCCTCGCCGTAGAGCGAGGCCATGCGCTCCGCTTCTTCTTTGTCGCTGACGTCGTAGTTCCACAACATGGCGGTCGGTCCTTTCATCGGGCGCCCTCCGGCGCCGCGGGTATATTCGCCCTCGATGCTATCCGCGCTCGGCCCCGACCGCCCCCGCGCCCGTTCATGTTTCCCGAACGGGAAGCACTCATCCGCACCCCAGACGCCCTGGAACGCGAAAGGAAAGAGCCGCTGCCCGATGGGCGACGGCTCCAGGGCCTCGCATATGGTTCCTCATTGCCCCTTGGGGCAACGCAGCGTGCGCATCTACCCGAAAAGTTCGATGAGCTTTTCGGCCTGTCGCTGCCCGATGCCCGCGACGCGGCGGGACTCCGCGATGCCGATTGCGGTCATGGCGCTTTGCGCCTTCGCCGAGCCGACACCCGGCAGGGCCATGAGCAGACGCTTCGCCTTGATGCGCCCGACGACGGGGTTTTCCTTGCCCTCGGTTAGGGCGGTCGCGATGGCCACTTCGCCCGATTTGACGCGGGCAAGGTACTCGGCGCGCGCGGCGCGCATCTCGGCGGCGCGCTTCAGCGCGGCGGCCCGCTGTTCGGGGCTGAAGTTGTTCCCGAAGGCGGCCTTCTTCTCGGTCATGGTCGTTTCCTTTCAGTCCTGCGGAATCGCGGTCGCGACCCGCCTAGAGCCATTCGACTACGGTATCGCCGGAATGGACCGAGGCGAAATCGACGCACAGGGTCCGGCGGCGTCCCGGCTGCGTGTGCCTGCCGTCATCCACGTTGAATATTGCGAAGCTGTCGAAAACCTGCGCGAGTGTGCAGCGCACCTTCGCGAGGTTCGCCGCGGTGCCGCGTTTCGAGCCCGTGTGCCCCGAGATAGTCGCCCGATGGCCCAACTTGCCCGAGAACAGTTCGCGGTATTCGGCGATCGTCGGTCGCCCGTCCCTCGCGGGGTCGCACTCCCATCCGAACAACTATACCGCCCCCATGTCAAGCATATGGGCGCCGTGCTCGCCAGCAGGGTCGATGATCGGCTTCATAGATGCTCACGCCTTCCAGAGGTCTTTCAGATTCGGCAGGAGGTATACCCCGCAACTGCCTAAAAGATGCGCTCAGACCGCAAAAACCTTACATCCTCGACCGGATATGGAGAAATGGGGCCGCTAGATGGAACGCCGCGCCACAAGGTAGAATCGATAGCAAGCGGAACCCGTTCCTTATGCTGTCACACCTTGGGAACGCGGGCAACGCAGGTGCGCGCCCCGGGGCCGGGCGAAAACGGCCCCTCTCCCTTCCCTCAAAACATATCTCCGATTGCAAGCGGCGCCCTGCCGAAACCGACAGGGCGTTCGCCCCGTTCATCCGCAGGAGACCCAAGGGCGATATGTACCCGGACGCCATGCCCACGGGCTACCGTCAATCGTCCCAACGGATTATCGTCAATCGTCCCAACGCAGGAGGTAGGCGCCCATATTAGAGGGGCTGGAATTGAAGGGCGACGCACCCCGCGAGCAGGCGGGCGACGGGGTTGTCGCAGAAAAAGGCCGGGAGTGCAGCCCGGCCTTTAAACCTGAAATCCGCATCGCCCGCGTAACTGGCTAGCAACCTGCGCAGGGTCCGCTTCGTTCACCTGTGATTCTACCCGGTGGACCGGAGTTGATACGCAGATGCCCGGGGTGGAGCCCGGGCATCTAACCAAAGCTGAAAACTAGGCCGCCCGCGCTCCTTGTTGCTCACACGGGGACGCATCGTCTTCTACGGCCATCTTACCCAACTCCGGCAAGGTATAGACGCGCCCTCAGATTCTATATTTGAGCATATCGACCTCGGCCGTCCGCCGATCTCCCTAGCGCTTCGCAAGTGCGGCGATAAGCTCGGCGCGCTGCGCTTCCGTGAGACTGTCCGCATTGCGGGCTACGTGGTGCACGGCGTCATCCAGCTCCTGATCGCAGGAGGTTCCGATGATGTCCGACGGTTCGACCCCGAGGGCGCGCTACGCCGCGGCGATCGTGGCAGGCCACGGCAGCCGCTCGCCGTTGACGTTCCTGCTCACCGAGGCCGGTGTGAGGCCTGCCGCCTCGGCAAGCTCCTTTTGGCTCATGCCCCGTTCCGCCGAAGCCGGCCGCGAGGCGTTTCCCACATCCGGCGGCCCTACGGGACGGATGGGGTCCCTCCATGCCGCCACCCATGGAAAACGCGAAGGCAAACCGGGCGCGATACCCAAAAGCCGCCTGCCTACACAGGCAGACGGCGGCATCGCGGGCGTGATCGCCTATTTCCTCTTCTTCGGGCGCACGATCTCGGCCGGCCTGTCCGCGGGGTCGAACGACCCGGCGCGGAACTCCACGCAGCCGGTGGCACCGCGCGGCGCGGCGAAGAACCGCCAGGGCTTGAGCGAGACATCGAGCGATACCGCCTTGAGCTCGCCGGGCTCGCCCTCGCGAACCCAGACCACATCGATCGGCACGCGCATCATGCAGGTGTGGATCGACCGGCATCCGGGGAAGTAGAGCCCGCAGGCCTCGGGCACCTCGCGCTTGAGCATGAGCCCGCAGAAGCGCTCGAGAAAGCCCCGGCAGGTATGGGTGAGGATCGGGACCCTCTTGCCTGAGGCCGTGACGGCCACGGCCTCGTCGAGATATCTATCGTTCATATCGGATGGCTCCTTGATCGGAAGGTTAGAAGAACTGACCGAGCTGTAGGATCATCGGCGCGAGCATGAGCATGATGATCGAGGGCAGCATGAGCAGAAGCATGGGGAAGAGCATCTTGGTGGACAGCTTGTTGGTCATGTCGTCGACCCTCAGGCGGCGCTCGGTGCGGACGGACTGCGCCTGCATGCGGATGATGTCGACCAGAGAAGATCCCGCGTGCTCCGCCTGCACGAGCGATGCCGTGAAGAAGGTGATCGAGTTCACCTGGGCGCGGTCGGCCAGTCCCAGCAGGGCCTCGGAACGGCTCGAGTAGGCGGCCTCCTTGGCGACGCGGGCGAAGGCCTCGGCGATCGCCCCGTCCATGCGGGTGCCGACCGATGCCAGCGCGCCCTCGAACGACGACCCGGCCGAGATGCAGATGGCCATGAGGTCGAGCGCGTCGGGCAGCTGGCGGTCGAGCTCGTCGCGCCATTCGGCGCGGCGGGCGAGCAGCCACGCCTGCGGCGCGGCGAGCCCGGCGACGGCGAGCGCGCCCGCCGCTGCGAGCCCCTGCACGCCTCCGACGAGCGGCATGGCGATCAGCCCCGCGGCGGCGCCAGCCGAGAACGACGCCACGCGGATGGCCCAGAACGACGCGGCGGGCATGGTGACGCCGGATCGCGAGAGCATGTCGCGCGTGGCGTCGGCGACCTTCTCGCTCATGGGGACGTAGCGCGTGACGCTGTAGGTAAGCGTGTCCAGGCGCGTCTCGCCGCGCCGGCGCCGGCTCGGCCGCTTGACCGGGCCCGACTCGATGCCGCCGAGCCGCCTGAGGCCCAGAAATGACAGCAGGCCGGCGATCGTCGCGGCGCACAGCGACAGCGCGACGCCGCGCAGGATTTCGATGTTCACAGTGCTTCCAATCTATCCGGCGCCGCCTAGTCGAGCTTGACGTCGCCCATCTTCCTCATCATGAGGTAGGCGAGCGCGTCCAGCACGACGGCCAGCGCGATAAGTGCCCAGCCGGAGGGCTGGCTGTAGAACTCGCGGTGGGAGGGCGAGATCGCGAGCAGCGCCGCCATCATGAAGACGGGCAGGCCGACCATGATCTGCGACTCGATGCGGTTCAGCGAGGTCTTCGACCTGATGGCCTTGCGGGCCTCGACGCGGGCGCGGACGGTCTGGCCGACGTTCTCGGTGATGTCGGCCAGCGAACCGCCGGTCTGCTGCGAGATGTCGACGGCCGTGGCGAACAGGCGCAGGTCGCGGCTTCCGGTG
>DBFEBE010000012.1:0-4909 GCA_048318985.1 Collinsella sp. | reverse complement strand
GATGGGTTGCGGGGCGCGATGCTCGCAGGGGTGCTTGCGGCCTGCGGCGCGTGGGGCGCTGCAGGTGAGGGAATGGAGGGGCTGCGCGATCCGTTTCGCCGCTTGGCGGCGTCGGGGATGCGGGTCGTCGCCCTCATGCGCGCCGCGGATGCTCGACGGGCTTCGCGCCGACAGGAAGGCGCGTCGGTCTTCGAGGTGTGCGAGATGGTCGATGCGGTGCGGCTCGGCCTGCTGGCGGGGCTCTCGTTCGATGCGGCGCTGGCGCTGTACTGCGAGCACCGGGAGGGCGCGCTCGCGCGCGCGGCGGCCGCGGCGAGGATGAGATGGCAGATGGGGGTATGCACGCGGGAAGAGGGGCTGATGCGCATGGCGGACGAGGTCGGCGTCCGTCAGCTCGAGGCCTTCGCCTCCGCCGTCGGGCAGGCGCATGAGCTGGGGGCGCCTCTGGCAGAGACGCTGGCGCGGCAGGCGCGGGAGCTCCGCTGCGCCCATCGGGCCTCGGTTGAGCGCGCGATCGAGCGGGCGCCGGTGAAGATGCTCGTTCCGACAGGGACGCACATATTGCCCGCGCTGCTTATTTCGATAGTGGGTCCGCTGCTCGCTTCGGGCGGCATGGTGTGAAGGAGGAACTGATGGATATGAGGGTGACGCGGAGCGGTGGGGCGTGCGGCTCCAAGGGCTCGGATTTTTGGGGCGTGTTGCGGGATGAGCGCGCCCAGGGGACGACCGAGTACGCCATCCTGGTGGGCGTTCTGGTGGTGATCGCGATCATCGCGATCGTGGCCTTCAGGGATCGCGTGGGCGAGCTGTGGGATTCGATCAGCAGCGCAATCAATAGCCTGTAGGTGCGCACGGTGGCTCGAAGAAGGGGCCGGGGCGCAGTCCTTGCGATCGCGGGCATCGCCTGTCTGGCGCTTTTCGCCCCTTCATGTTGTGGGAAGCGGTCGGATGGTGCTGCGGACGCATCGGATGGCGTGCCGGCCGGGGGTTCGCTGCCGCGTCAAGAGTCCGGGGAGGTCGCGGATTCCGGCCCTGGTAGGTTTTTGGACGATCTGTCCGCTGCGGCAACCGCCTCGTCGGCGGTGTTGTGGGAGCAGGATGACGACGTCGCCTCTGCGGCCGGTGGAGTACTTGAGGCGTACGCCGACGAGAGGGGATGTCAGCTGGTCCTGAGTGGATACCTCGGCATATCGGATGGGGCATGGGGTGCGATCGTCCAGGGCGAGACATGGGTGGACACGGTGTATGTGACCAAGGATGGCGATGCCGCCCTCGTGCGCGTCGTGCGCACGAGGGCGAAGGAAGGCAGCGCCGGTTAGGGGATGGAATGGATGGGCGCGGAAAAGGCGGTGGCCGCATGGGGCGTGGTGCCCAGGCGACAGTGGAGTATGCGTTGGTCACATCGGCGGTCGTGGCGATCGTCGTTGGCCTCGCCGCGATATGGCGGGCTGGCGAGAGGGGCGTCTTTCAAGATCTTGTCTCTCAGGCGGCGTCGCATGCGCTCGACGCCCTTGGCACGCTCGACATCGCCCTGTTCTGAGATACGCTTCGCAAATCGCGCCCAGGCAACGGTGGAGGCGGCGTTTCTGCTCCCGACGTTCCTTGCGCTCGTGGCGCTTGCGGTGCAGCCGGTGTGCGTGCTGTACACGAGGTCCGTGATGGAGTCGGCGGCTTCCCAGACGGCGCGCCTGATGACGACGTGGGGCGAGGAGGATCTCGATGCGTGCCGCGCATTCGCGCTGCGTCGCCTCGGGGCCGTTCCGGACGTATCGATATTTCACGAGGGCGGTCCGCTGGCATGGGACATAGAGCTTGCTCCGGCCTCGTCTGGAGGACCGGTGCGCGTTCGGATCGAAGGACGGCTTCGCCTGCTGCCGGTGATCGGTGTTTTCGCGTCGGCGATGGGAAAGGCGGACGGGACGGGCAGCATGAGCCTGGTGAGCGAGGTGGCATATGATGCGAGGCCGGCATGGGTCGAGGGGGATTACGAATCGTGGATCGAGCGCTGGGGTTGAGCGGTCCGCCTGGATACGCCTCGGGATCGACCTGTTCCTGGAGCGCGGGGCGTACACGACGGTGGCGTCCGCCGTGGCCATGCTCGTCACCCTGACGCTCGTTTTCTCCTCGGCGACGGCGGTGTGGAGCATGTCGCGCGCGGGAGACGTCCAGATGGTGGCCGATTCCGCCGCCCTTGCAGGTGCCAACGTGGTCTCGTCGTACTGCACCGCGGCGACGGTGGTCGACGCAGCAGTTGCCAGCTTGGGGTTCGCGGGAATGGCTGCGGCTGCGACGGGCTTGGTCGGAACGCTCGTGCCCGGTGCGCGCGCGGCCGCCGGCAAAGCGCTGGACGTGGGCATGAGGATGATCGACGCGCGCAACGAGCTCGCCGCCTCGGCGTCGCGGGGTCTCAGCGAACTCGAGGAGGCGCTGCCCTATCTGGTAGGAGCGAACGCGTCGCTCCTCTGCCGGGAACGGGACGGGGAATCCGTTGCATACACGGGCGTCGCCCTGGCGGTTCCGAGCGAAAGCGCGTCGAGCTTTCCGGCGCTGGAGGGAGATGAAATCGATACGAGCGAGCTCGAGGAGGCTTCAGATCGGCTCGATGAGGCAGCAGAAGAGCTTGAGCGCGCCGCCGAGCGCACGGCCGCCGCGCGTGAGCGGGCGTGGAAGGCGGATTGCGGGCAGGAGCCGAGCATGCGCGAGCGCGCCGCCTCGCTCTCCGGGCTGTCGGATGCGGAGAACCCGGGGTATGCGTCAAGTATCACCTGGCCGCTCGATGCAGGGCTCAAGCGTGCGCGGGCCTACTACCGCTGGCGCTCCCAGCATGACGAGCCCGAGGGCTCGGGAGTCGAAGCGAAGGCGGACTCCGCTTCGCGCCGTGCGTTCTACAGCTATGCATATCGACAATTGCGGGATGCTCGAGTTGAAGACGGGGATACGGGTGTCGTGGTGGACGTCCCCCTTCTGCCGAGAAACGAGGAGGAAGTGCGGCGCACGGAGCTCTATACGGAGCGGATTTGGCCCGCCACGCACGAGGATATCGGCACGGTTCTTCATTTCGGTCCCGATTGCCCCGGGGCGACCGGGCCGTCTGCCGGGTCCCTTGCGCTGTCGAGTGTGGGCGCCGATGCGGTCGAATGCCCGGTCTGCCATTTCACCGTGAGCGATGTGGGAAAGACGCCGGCGGCCTCAACCTCTATCGCCAACGGGTTCGAGCATCATCTGCGTGCGTACACCGAGGCGCTGCGCGATTATGCGGCATGTCGCAATGAAGAACTGGAGATGGAGGGCAGGGCGAAGGGCGAGGCCGGGAGCGCGGCGGACGCGTTCCAGGATGCGTTGGGACGGCTCGCGGCCCGTAGGCCAAAGATCGCGCCTCCGGGGCGATACGGCTGCGTCTCGCTCGTTATCGGCGGAGAAGCGTCTTCGCCTGCTGGCCTTGATACCGATCTGTCCGGATCGGTCGACCTGGATCGACGCGGAGCCGTCTCCGCGGCCGCGCTCGCTCCCGATCCCGCGACGCGTGAATCCAACGTGCTCTCGTCGTTCTTCTCGCGCCTCCAGGGACGTGTGGGGGCGGAGGGGCTTGCCGGTCTTGCGGGCGGCGTCATGGAGCTGTGGGGCGACCTGCTCGTCGCGTACGGAGATATGGGCGAGGCGCTTTCGGCGAAGGTGGACGAGCTGACGGGGCGCCTGGATGCCCTCGGTGCCGGTCCGATCGCGAGGTGGTTGCGCGACCGGCTGGGCGACATCGTGGGGGCGCTGGGGCTCGAGCCCGTGGACCTCACCTTGCTCAAGCCGGTGCTTGTGGATTCGTCCAACGTGATCGCGCGTTCAGACTTCTCGGGCCTGGCGGACATCAAGGCGAGGCTTCGAGAGCTGCCCGTGGGAAGCGCGGACCCGGGGGCGCTGCTCGAAGCGGTGGGCTATGAGGTGGGGAGGCGCCTCGATGAAGCGGGGTTCACTATCGCCGAGCTGCCGCTTCCCTTCGGCGGTTCGATTCCTTTGACGATTAGGCTGCGTGACGTCGCGGCGCCGCGGGATGGGGGCGGATGATGATGGATCGGTATTCGATTGGCAGGGATGCCCAGGTGACGGTGGAGATGGCGGTCGTGTGCCCCGTCCTGATCGTGCTTGCTCTCATCTCCTATAACGTGATGCGGTTTACCGCCCTGGTGGCACGCTTCGACCGGGTTGCCCCGGATATCGTCTTGGCGCATGGGGTTGCTCCGGAGGGAGATGACGCCTCCGATGCGTCGGAAGTCATTGCCTCGCATCTTTCGGAGGCTATGGGTGAGGGAGTGGAGATAGAGGTCGAGCTTGCGGCGGGGGATTCGGCGGGAGGTGCCGCGCCGGCGCTCGTCGGGGCCGTCGATTCCTATCGGTGTCGGATGGTCTATCGTCCGTGGCCTAGCGACTTTACCGTGGCGGGCGTTCGCCTGGGCGCTCCTTTTGAGCTCGTGCACGCGCGCGAGACGCCGCTCGATCCATGGAGACCGGGGGCGGTCGTATGACCTTCTGTCCCGACGGGTGCGAGGGGTGCCGGCGGGCTGTGTGCACCTTGGGCTGGGGGGATGCGGAGCCGGAGCGCGCGACGGGCTTTCTGCGCCGCTTGGCCGGCCTGTCCGCCGGCAAGCGCGATCGCCAGCGGATCATGGCCTTTCCATCCTGCAGCTCGGTCCATACGTTAACCATGCGCCGTCCGATTGATATCGCCTTCATCTCGCATGACGGGAGCGTGCTAGCCCGTCATGACGGTGTCGGCCCCGGCCGCGTGCTTGCCTGTCCGGGAGCGGCATGCGCGCTGGAACGCGTGGCCGGCGCGCCTGCGGCGCCCGACGGGCTGCTGCGGAGCGCGCGCTTGCTTCCTGGCGAGGGGTTTAGCCGCGTCGGGGGGCAAGGCGGGGAT
>DBFEBE010000011.1:0-48492 GCA_048318985.1 Collinsella sp. | reverse complement strand
CGGGGCCCGCGCCCCGTCCCGCCCGCCCCAGGTGAAACCCGGAACGGTCGGACGGACGGGTCCGAGACGAGAGCCGGCGAGGCGGGCGCCGAGGAGGCGGCCCCATCCCCTGCGGGCGCGGACCCGATCGCCCTCACAGGCGCACCGCGATCTGCTCGATGATCTTGTTCACCGTGTTCATCTCCTCGCGCTCGACCGCGGTCGGGGCGATGTCGACGCCGAACGCCTCCTCGATGCCCACGAGCACTTCGATGGCGGCGAGCGAGTCGAGCAGGCCGGCCTCGAACAGGTCGATATCGCGCTCGTCGCGCACCGCATCGTCCTCGCAGATGTCCTCGAGCATGTCGAGCACCCTGTTCTCAAGTTCGTCTCTCTCCATGTCGTTTCCTTTCTCGCATGCGCGCCGAGACGGCGCGCGTTGATAACGTCGGATGTGCCGCCCCGCCGGCGGTGCCCGCCCGCGCCCCGAGCCGTCGAGACCCGGAGCCGCGGGTCACGCTGCGAACGCGCGGGCGAGCAGGCCGCTCACCTGGCCGGAGAACAGCGCGAACCCAAGCACCACGAGCTGCAGCGTCACGAACCACGTAAGCACCCGGTACCAGGCCTTCCCGCGGTTGCGCTTATGGAACCCGCAGCGCTTCTGGTAGACCTCGGTCGCCGCCAGCAGGACGCCGTGGTAGGCGCCGTAGGCAAGGTAGTCGGGCGTGAGCCCGTGCCACGCACCCATGAGGAGCATGTCCACGGCATAGGCGGCGCACGCCGTGTGCAGGCGGCTCGAAAAGACCTTGCGCTTCGTCGCGGCGCGGACGAAGCGCATGAACACGAAGTCCCTCAGCCACGTCGACAGCGTGATGTGCCAGCGGTTCCAGAAGTCCTTCATGTCGAGCGCGCGGTACGGGGCGCGAAAGTTCGCCGGCGTCTCGATGCCGAAGCACGCGCTCGTCCCCATCACCATGAGCGAGTAGCCGGCGAAATCGCAGAAGAGGTACACGGCGTACCCGTAGGCGCGCAGGACCTCGCAGGCGGCGACGGGCAGGCCGAGCACATCGACGGTAAGCGTGCCGGCGGGGGCGGAGGCCGGGTCGTAGAACCCGCGCGCGACCGTGGCGAGCACCAGCTGCAGGACCGCTCCGGCGAGAAGCATCATGGTCCCGCGCGCGAGCAGGTCGGCGTACGCGGAGCGCGGGCGCGGCGCGACGAGGTCCGAGGCGAAGCGCCGGGACCGATCGATGGGCCCGGAGGTGAACGTCGCGAAGAACGTAAGGAAGTACAGGTAGTCCAGGGGCGCGATATCGCGGATGAGGCCGTCGCGGATCTCGATGACCACCTGCACCGCGCGGAACGTCGCGTAGCTGATTCCGATGAAGCCGAGCAGGTTGCAGTCGAACACCGCCCCGACCTTGCAGGCGACGAGCGGGGCGAGGCACGCCGCGAGCGCCAACCGGTACACCGCCATGCTCCTGCTGCCGCCCTCGTGCGCCCAGCTGCGCCACACCGCGTACGTCGCGGCCGACGCCGTCGCGACGAACAGGGCGAACGCGGCGGCGCCCCGCGGGTCGCCGGCGAACAGCAGCGCGAGCATCGCCCACGAGGCGACCATGCCGCACCCCTTGACGGAGCGCCCCGCAAGCCCCAGCGCCACCGCGGGCGCGGACACGGCCGCGAGCGCGATGAAGAAGGACGGGGACGTGTAGAACCCCATGGGGCTACCGCGCCGTCTCGGCGAGCGCGCGACGGTCCACCTTGCCGTTGCCCGTCATGGGAAGCGCGTCGAGAAAGGCCACCTTCTTGGGAATCATGTAATGCGGCAGAGCGCCGCGCAGGCGCTCCTTGAGGGCGAGGCCGGCGCGGAACGGCGTCGTGGAGAGCGGGGCGGCGGGCACCACGTGCGCGACGAGGTGCGAGACCCGTCCCTCGCGGACGGCGGGGACCACCGCTGCGGCGGCCACCTCGGGCAGGCGCCGCAGGTGCTCCTCGATGTCGCCGAGCTCGATGCGGAACCCGTTGAGCTTGACCTGCAGATCGAGGCGGCCGCGGTAATGGAGCATACCCGCCTCGTCCAGCCATCCCTCATCCCCCGTGCGGTACGTGCGGACGGGCGCCCCGGCGAGCTCGGAGGCACCGAAAGACCGCTCCGTCAGATCCGGCCGGCGATAGTAACCACGCGCCACCGTATCGCCCTCGATGACGACCTCGCCGAGGGATCCGGGCGCGCAGTCCGCGCCCGAGGCGTCCACGATGCGGATGCGCGTGCCCGGCCGCGCGGACCCCACGGGCAGCGGTTCGGAGGCGCCGGCCATCTCGTCCGTCACCTCGACGGAGGTCACGGCGACCGTCGACTCGGTCGGCCCGTAGGTGTTGAGCACGCGCGCGGCGGAAAACCGCTCGAGAAGCCGCGCGGCGGTTGCGTTCGGCAGGGTCTCTCCGCAAAAGATGAACAGGCGAAGGTCGGCCATGAGGCCTTGACCGAACTCCGGGTTCGCCAGGCAGAGGGATGCGAACGACGGGGTGGAGACCCACACCTCGATGCCGGACGACGCGAGGGCGGCGAGCAGGGCCGATGCGCTTTGCTGGGAATCGTGGACCAGCGAGAAGAGCGTGCCGCCGCTCGCCAGCGCACCTGCGAGCTCGAAGACGGAGAGGTCGAACGAAAACGGGGCCTGATCGAGCCACACCGCGGGACTCCCGCCCGAGAGCTCGAGGTCCCAGGCGCAGAAGCTGTCGAAACAGTCCGCCGTCACCTCGACGCCCTTGGGGGCGCCGGTCGAGCCCGAGGTGAACAGGATGTACGCGAGATCCTCGCCGGAGATCCAGCGGGAGCGGTCCGAGAAGCCGCCCTCCGAGACGATGCGGAAGAGCTCGTCGCCATCGAGCAGCTCGACGGCGCATGCGCCCTCCACGCCGGGAAACGGCTCGCTTGCGAGCACCGGCAACGGCGCGTTCCCCGCTATCTGGGCCGCAATCGACGCCACGCGCTCGGGCGGGACCGAGAACCGGTCGACCGGTACGTACGGGCAGCCCGCCTTCATGCAGGCGAGAAAGCACGCGACCATGAGCGGATGCTTGTTGCCGTAGACCATGACCGGCTGGCCCGGGGCCGCGATGCGCGCGATCCGGGACGCCAGGGCCTCCGACGCGAGCCAGAGCTCGAGATACGTCATGCGGTCCCCCGCGGACGTGCGCAGTGCCGTCGCCCGAGGCAGCGTCCGTGCCGTGCGCTCGATGCTCTCCAGGTACTTCATGTCTCTTCCACCCCTCCGCACGCAAGCGGCGTACGCCGCGGCGAATTCGATACACAGATGAGAAGGCTACCCCCCCCCGACCCTGGTTTGGCAAGCGCCGAATCGGGTCCGCGGGCGAGGTCGCCGCCAACCATTCTGGTCTGCCAACCTTTACGCATCCTTACCGGCAGATGACAAATAAGTAAGTATTAATCGGGACGCAGCCCGCCGGACTGCTCCCCGAAGGCCGTGCCAAGAGGGACGTACCCTAACGGCGCGCCGTGCCATTAGGGTACGTCCCTCTTGGCGAAGGCCTGTCCCCTTTGGCACGGCCGGCAGGCGACATGCAATTAGGATGCCGGACGCACAAGCACGAGCCTGCACACGACGGGGTGACGTATCATGGAGAGGTTAGCAATCCGCCGGCTCAAGGCGGTCCGCGCACCGCGCGGCCGGCCGCTGCCGCGCGGCACCGACCCGTCCACAAAGAAGGGCAGGACTCCATGGTCTCTCGTGTGTACGTAGAGAAGAAACCCGGCTTCGACGTCGAGGCCCGGCAGCTCAAGGGCGAGCTGACCGCGATCCTGGGGATTTCGGGCCTCACCGGCCTCCGCCTCATCAACCGCTACGACGTCGAGGGCATCGACGAGGAGCTGTTCGCTCGCTGCGTGCCCACCGTGTTCTCCGAGCCGCAGGTCGACGTCGTGTACGACGAGCTGCCGGCGGACGACGCCGCGACCGTCTTCGCCGTCGAGGCCCTGCCTGGCCAGTTCGACCAGCGCGCCGCCTCCGCCGCCGAGTGCGTGCAGCTGATCTCCCAGGGCGAGCGGCCTGCCGTGCGCTCCGCCAAGGTCTACGTGCTCTCCGGCGACCTTTCCGCCGAGGACCTCGACGCCATCAAGGGCTACGTGGTCAACCCCGTCGAGGCGCGCCTGGCGTCCCTCGAGTGCCCTGAGACCCTCACCCAGGAGATCCCCGACCCCGAGCCGGTCGAGATCATCGACGGCTTCCGAGAGCTCGACGAGGCCGGCCTTGCCGCCTTCATCGCCGAGCGCGGCCTTGCCATGGACGAGGCGGACATCGCCTTCTGCCAGCAGTACTTCATCGACGAGGGCCGCGACCCCTCGATCACCGAGATCCGCGTGATCGACACCTACTGGTCCGACCACTGCCGCCCCCCGGCCGACGTCACCGTCCTCGAGAACATCGCGATCGACGACGCGACCGTCCAGGCCGCCTTCGACCGCTACCTCGAGATGCGTTCGCAGCTCGGCCGCGACGAGAAGCCCGTCTGCCTCATGGACATGGGCACCATCGGCGCCAAGTGGCTCAAATCCCAGGGCATCCTCACCAACCTCGACGAGTCCGAGGAGATCAACGCCTGCACCGTCAAGGTCACCGTCGACGTGGACGGCGAGGACCAGGACTGGCTGTTCCTCTTCAAGAACGAGACGCACAATCACCCCACCGAGATCGAGCCCTTCGGCGGCGCGGCCACCTGCGTGGGCGGCGCCATCCGCGACCCGCTCTCGGGCCGCAGCTACGTCTACCAGGCCATGCGCGTCACCGGCGCGGCCGACCCGACCGTCCCCGTGTCCGAGACCATCGCCGGCAAGCTGCCGCAGCGCAAGCTCGTGACCACCGCGGCGGCCGGCTACTCCTCCTACGGCAACCAGATCGGCCTTGCCACCGGCCAGGTCTCCGAGCTCTACCACCCCGGCTACATGGCCAAGCGCATGGAGGTCGGCGCCGTGGTGGGCGCCGCGCCCGCGAGCCACGTCCGCCGTGAGTGCCCCGCCCCCGGCGACAAGATCATCCTGCTCGGCGGCCGCACCGGCCGTGACGGCATCGGCGGCGCCACCGGCTCCTCCAAGGCCCACAACGTCGAGTCCCTCGAGAAGGACGGCGCCGACGTCCAGAAGGGCAACGCCCCCATGGAGCGCAAGCTGCAGCGCCTCTTCCGCCGCGGCGATGCCTGCCGCCTGATCAAGCGCTGCAACGACTTCGGCGCGGGCGGCGTGTCCGTCGCCGTAGGCGAGCTGGCCGACGGCCTCTACATCGACCTCGACATGGTCACCAAGAAGTACGACGGCCTGGACGGCACCGAGCTCGCCATCTCCGAGTCCCAGGAGCGCATGGCCGTCGCCGTGGCCGAGGCCGACGTCGACGAGTTCATGGGCTACGCCGAGGAGGAGAACCTCGAGGCGACCGTGATCGCCGAGGTCACCGCCGAGCCCCGCGTCCGCATGGCATGGCAGGGCGACGCCATCGTCGACCTCTCCCGCGCGTTCCTCAACTCGAACGGCGCGCCGAAGTTCCAGGACGTCCACGTCCCCGCGCAGGGCATCGAGCCCATCGATCCCCAGAGCGAGCTGGCGCAGGCCGCGCTCGAAGAGTTCGGCAGCCTCGAGAACGTCTTCGAGAGCACCGTGCCCATGGTCCCCGGCGCCGAGGAGGTCGACTCCTTCGCCGAGGCCATGCGCCTGCTCGTGAGCGACCTCAACGTCTGCTCCAATAAGGGCCTGTCCGAGCGCTTCGACTCCACCATCGGCGCCGCGACCGTCCTCATGCCCTTCGGCGGCACCCGCCAGCTCACCCCGAGCCAGGCCATGGTCGCCAAGTTCCCGGTCGACGGCGAGACCACCACGGTCTCCGGCATGGCCTGGGGCTTCAACCCCTATATCATGGAGGCAGATCAGTACCGCGGCGCCTACCTCTCCGTCGTCGAGAGCATCGCGCGCCTCGTGGCCACCGGCTTCGACCACACCAAGGCGTACCTCTCCTTCCAGGAGTACTTCGAGCGCCTGCGCGACGTCCCCGAGCGCTGGGGCAAGCCCATGGCCGCCGTCCTGGGCGCCCTCATGGCCCAGGTCGAGCTCGGCGCCGGCGCCATCGGCGGCAAGGACTCCATGTCCGGCTCCTTCGAGGACCTCGATGTCCCGCCCACGCTGATCTCCTTCGCCGTCGCGGTCGACAAGCTCGCCAACATCGTGTCGCCCGAGTTCAAGCGCGCGGGCAGCCGTGTCGCGCTGATCCAGCCCGCCTACCAGATGGACGACCTCCTGCCCGAGACCGACTCGCTGCTCGCCGCCTTCGGCGCCGTCGAGAAGCTCGTCCGCGAGGGCAGCGCGCTCTCCGTCTCCACGCCCGGCTTCGGCGGCCTGGCCGAGGTCCTGTTCAAGGCCTGCCTGGGCAACCGCATCGGCTTCACCGTGTCGGACGCCTACTACGAGGCCGACGCGCGCGACCTGTTCGACCACGCCTACGGCTGCTTCATCGTGGAGCTCGCCGAGGGCGCGGAGCTACCGCAGGTCGACGGCGTGACCGTGGTCGAGCTCGGCACCACCACCGAGGCCTACGAGCTCACCGCCTACGACGAGACCCTCGATATGGCCGAGCTGCAGGAGGCCTGGGAGTCCGGCATCGAGTCCGTGTTCCCGTACCGCAGCGCCGCCGACGACGTCGACGCCCCCGAGGAGCTCGTGCCCGAGGAGCGCTACCGCTGCGAGGAGGAGGGCCGCGTCCGCGCGACCTACGGCGGCCTCAAGATCGCCCGCCCGCGCGTGATCATCCCCGTCTTCCCCGGCAACAACTGCGAGTTCGACTCCGCCCGCGCCTTTACCGCCGCCGGCGCCGAGGCCGACGTCTTCGTGATCAACAACCTCACGCCCGAGCACGTCGCCGAGTCCACCCGCGAGCTGGCGCGCCGCATCCGCGAGTCCCAGATCGTCATGATCCCCGGCGGCTTCTCCGGCGGCGACGAGCCCGACGGCTCCGCCAAGTTCATCACCGCGTTCTTCCGCGCACCCGAGGTCACCGAGGCCGTTCGCGACCTGCTGCAGTCCCGCGACGGCCTGATGCTGGGCATCTGCAACGGCTTCCAGGCGCTCGTCAAGCTGGGCCTCGTGCCCTACGGCGACATCGTGGACGCCACCGCGGACGCCCCGACCCTGACCTTCAACGAGATCGGCCGTCACCAGAGCCGCCTGGTGCGCACGCGCATCTGCAGCGACCTGTCGCCGTGGCTCTCCCAGTGCGACCCCGAGGAGCTCTACACCGTCGCCATCTCCCACGGCGAGGGCCGCTTCGTCGCTAACGACGAGGTGCTGGGGCAGCTGCGCGCCGGTGGCCAGATCGCCACGCAGTACGTGGACGTGGCGGGCATGCCGTCCATGGACCTCGACGTGAACCCCAACGGCTCCGTCGCGTGCATCGAGGGCATCACCAGCCCCGACGGCCGCGTGTTCGGCAAGATGGGCCACGTGGAGCGCCGCGGCGACGGCCTGTACAAGAACGTCCCCGGCGAGAAGTTCATGCCGCTGTTCGAGAGCGGCGTCGCGTACTTCTCGTAAAGCGCACCCATTCGCAAGCCACTCGGCTTAGCATCGCTTAAGCAGCACGGGACGCCTCTGGTCACCAATCGACCAGAGGCGTCCTTCTTGCTGGTAGGGCCGCGCTGACGCCCGTTGCTCCAAGATGGGCATCCGCTGCTCCGACTTTGTTTTGGAGTCGCGAGCGCCTCCAAAAAGCCCCCGTATACGGCCTCACGTAGCCCCATGTCCACTTTGGAGTTCCTCGCGTCAATTTCGACCATCCCATATGGACGTACGTGGCTCCAAACGCGACTTGGGGCCACATACGCCATATGAGGTCTCAAATAAGTGCCTTTCCTCAAGTTGAGACGGGCCGCATGCACATCTACCTCACATCGCACCGAAGCTCCCGCATGCAAGAGGCCGCACAGGTCGCTATCGCCACGGCGGCAATCGCCGCGACGACCATCGCCTCCCCGCCCACCGGCAGCCAGCCTGTTGAGAAGGGATTGGCGCTCCCCGGCACCGACCGCTCGCACAGCGCATGGTCGAACAGCACGGGCGCAAGCAGCCACCCAAGACCCGCGCACACGGGCACGACGCGCACGAGCATGCCGACATAGCCCGCACTCATCCGGGCAAGCACGAACGCCAAGATACCCGCAGCAAGACCCAGGCTTGCCATCAGCGTGACGCGAGCGGCTACATATGCCCCCAGCGTCATGTCCCAGCCGCAGGCGTAACCGCTCAACGGACCCGTGATAACGCAGTCCATCAGGGCACCAATCCCAGCACCGGCAAGGGGAGCGGCCCAGGCACACAGGCTCACGGCAAGAACGAGCACCGCCGACAACACCGCAGCCGCCAGCTGCGCGCCGAACACCTTGCGACCGATGCGCGATGACCACTGGACCGCTCGCATGCGATGCAGCTGGTCGCTCGCCGCGACAGGAGCCATCACAAACATGGGTGCGGCCACAAGCCACGTTGAGAGACGGTTGAGATACGTCTCGATATCCTGCAACCACATGTGCGAGAGATAGCCGCGTGCGCCTCCTTCCCCCTCTAAAACTTGAAGCCAAAGGTCCATCTCATACGCCCTCTCATGGGAAGGCAAGGCGAGGATCCGCTCGCTCAAAGCTATATCCGCCTTGAGCGCATCATCGGGCTCGCCTCCCGTTTGCTGTACCCCATATTCACGATCGAGCACCTCGCTTGAAAAGGCATCGAAGTCCGCCCGCGTGCGAAGGTCGCGCTCGGCAGCCCCATCGAGCGTCGCCAAATCAGACTCGAACGCCGCCTCCGCATCGCGCGCTTCGGTGCGGACCTCACGCATCTCGGCATCATCGATCGAGGCTCCGAACCTATCCGCCCACTCCTGGGCAAGCTCGAAATGAAAGGTCGCCTGACTCCCGTTGGGAAAGACGGCTATCCCAGGCCCCTTTCCGACAAGAAACCAGAAAACGAGGCCGGACACCAGCAGCGCCGCAAAGATGCCGGGGCGCCATATCCCATTCAGCTCCTGCGCGAACAGACTCATCTACGCCACATCCTTATCGAACCACATGCGCCGCAGCACCGGATGCATGCACCACAGGACGGCGATGCCGCAGATCACAGCTGCAGCTTCTTGCCATGGAATGAACGAACGAAGCCCCAAGTCGGTAAACCACTGGCCGCCCACGGAAAGCAAGGGCGCTGGAAAGGCGTGCATGAGTGCACGGGCGACGTGCCATCCGTTGAGCGCGCATGCCGCCTGCGCCCCCAGCGGCGCGATCAGGAGCACGCAAGCCGTTACGGCGGCACAGACCGCGCTATAACCGGTTGCCAGCAGGACCGCTTGGACCGTAAGGCACAGCAGCACCACGAAGCCCGACCCCAGCAGCAGGGACCACATGAGGTATGAGCCGATCGAGCAATCGAACCACGTCACGAACGGCCGCGCGGAGCCTCCGTCCACCACGACGTTGAACAAGCTCGAAACGCTGCTCTCCCACGCGGGACCGATTCCCCATCCGGACAGCGCGGCAACCGCTCCGAAGGTCAGCACCGCGAGCGCTGCGTACATCGCCAACGCCCATATCAAGGATGCGGTGAACCTTGTTGCAACGACGCCGCGCCCAACGGGACTCGACAGCGCGATCGACCGCGCCCCCGTTCGCTCGTCCAACTCGCACAGAGCAAGCAGCGCGGCCATTCCTATGGCAGAAGCTTCCAAGATAACCACGGGCACGAGCGTGCCGAACAAGAATTGGTGCACGTCGAACGTGTAAGCGGCACCGCATACGTCCCGCTCCCGCCCCGATGCCCGCACAGCATCGACTCGACTTTCCCAAGCCGCATATTTCGAAGCCACCAAGCGCGACGCCAGCGGCGCATCCATATCGATCGCCGCCGCGGTACCGGCCTCGCCCGCATCAAAGGCGGCGAGTATGCCCTGGGCGTGGGACACGGACCATGCGAGCTGGTCGCGAGCACCGGTCGCCGGACGCGCCATCACCGCATCCAAGAATTCCTGATCCATATGAACACCCACCAGCTGGGCGACCGAAGCGACTTCCGCCATATGCGGAAACAGCCACGAGTTGCCGAAGACGAGCGCACCGTTCAAGACGAGAAAGGCGAACGGCAACGCGATAAGCAGGGGCATGCGAACGATCCGGCACAGCTCCTCCGCAAGCAGCGACAACCCAAGCGAGCACGATGCTGCCGCGCTCAGCGCCGCCAACCCCCTCACCGCCCCTCGCGATACCGCACCAGGAACGCGTCCTCCAAGGTGGGGGGGAACGGCGCGCGCGCCCTCGGGGCGCCGTGTCGCGCAGATGCGAAGCATCGTGCGTCCGTCGCGCTCCCGCTCTCCCAGCACCTGGCAGCCACGGGGAAGTTCCGCATCGACGGGAACTTCGAATATCGTTCCAGCAAGCTCGGCGCAGAGTTCCGCGCTGCCCGGATACGCCTGCACGCGACCGCTTTGGATGAATACGATCTGGCCGGCGATCGCCTCGATATCCGACACGATATGCGTCGACAGAATCACCGTGCGCTCTTTTGCGAGCTCATGAATAATGTTGCGAAAGCGCACGCGCTCACGCGGATCGAGCCCCGCGGTGGGCTCATCAAGAATGAGAATCTGGGGATCGGCGAGCAGCGCGGTCGCGATTCCGATGCGCTGGACCATGCCGCCCGAGAACTCGCGCATGCGGCGGTCTGCTGCGTCGGCAAGACCTACCAGCTCGAGCAGCTCGTCGCATCTCCGCGCGATGTCGTGCTTGCCCATTCGCTGCAGGGCGCCCACGTAGCGCAGGAACGCCCGGGGCGTATAGCTCGGATAATATCCAAACTGCTGGGGCAGATAGCCTAGCACGGCACGGTAGCGCTCCCCCATCGCATGGATGTCCTCGCCGTTCCAGCAGATTCTTCCCTCGGTTGGAAAGGTGAGCGTGGCGAGCATCTTCAAAAGCGTCGACTTACCCGCTCCGTTTGGCGCTATCAACCCGGTAACGCCCGTGGAAAACGCAAGCGTCGCGTCCTCGATCACAACGTTGCCCTTGAATCGTTTGGTCACGTGTTCGACGGTAAGCATAGCGCATCTCCCCTACGCGTATTCTGCGAACGACATCGTGCAGGCATCAGCAATAAGACGGACAAATAGGATCGTCGCAGCCGCTGCGACCGCGAAGAACACCACCGCGGGAACGACGAGCAGCGCCGCGGTGGCTGCAGGGAGCATTGCCAGCAGCATGCCTGCAAGCGCCCAGATGGCAATCGGCATCAGCGGGACGACAACCGCCTGAGCCGCCCCGTACATTCGCCCAGCCACGCTAAGTCGAAAGATCAGAAGCGAGATGGCGCCGAAGGTCGCGAGGCTCGCCGCGGCAAGGGACAGCATCCACCAAAACGAGACCATGCGCGCGCTCGCGATCCAGGCCGCAGCGGCAAGCGGCACGGTGAGCAGAATCGCCATCGCCCCAAACGCCAGCATGCGGGCCGCATGGAACTCGAGAACCGTCATGCGACATGCCGTGCGCCAGGCGATTGTTCCGCTCTCGCGGTCCTTCCACGCAACAAGTCCCTGAAGCGCCGCAAAAAACAATGGAGCCAGCATAAAGACCGCGAGCGCCGCGTCCCCGGGTTCTGCCATGAACGCCAGAGGGGCCGCGCCGGCAAGGGTGATGATTCCCGCCAGAATCGCGCAGTCCTCGATCCCGAAGAACAGCACGCGCAAAGACAGGGTGGCGAAATTGCCCCGCATACGGCCGCGTGACGCTTCGCATGCAGGCAACGCTTCGTCAAGAATCAATTCGATGGCGCGATCGCGCTCCTCGCCGCTCAACCCTTCGCGCCAATCCGCTTTGCTCATAGTCGCTCCTCCCGCTCAATGCATGCCCTCATCGCCTTGACCGCCCGGTAGTACTGGGCCTTGGCGGCTGCTTCGCCTTGCTGGGTCGCCTGAGCGATCTCGGCGAAGCTGCTCCCGGCAAATACCCGCAAGCGCACCACCGCCTGCACCCTGGGCTCAAGCCCCAACAAGAGCCCCATCGCCCGCCGCGCCCTGCCCTCGCTCCAAGCACGATCGATGAGCCCCTCGTATTCATCGCGCATATCCACGGGATCGATCTCTACCCCATCTATGGAAAGCGGCGTGAAGCGCATCCGCGTGCGATGCCAATCGATGATCTTATTGGCGGCGATACGGTAGAGCCACGTTCGAAACGAGGCGCGCCGCTCGTCGAAGGATGGGAGCGCGCGCATCGCCGCAACGAAGACATTCTACGTCACGTCGAGCGCTTCGTCCTTATCTCGCATCTGATGGGCGACAAACCGGTAGATGTCGTCATAGTGCCTGCGAATCAGCTTGTCCGCGCTTCGGCGCGATCCGGTCCGAACAACCTTGCGCACTAGCGCAGCATCCCTGCCCGCCATTCGATCACCTCCTCGCACGGCATCGCGGCCCCTTGCTATGAGACTATACGTGCGCACCCTCCATTCGTTGCAAATTGGCCCTCGTTCGATTTCCGTATCATGCGCGCGACGGCGCAAGCCCACCTCAGAAAAGCGCCCGCCCCCTAAATCTCAAATTCGTGCCTGTCCCTAATTTGAGGTGCTACCCTCAAAAGGACCGCACCGCCGTCACCATGAAGGGACCCACCATGCACCATCCTATGAAGCAACTGCCCGAACGCGCGATCTCCGAGGACGAGGCGCGCGAGATCCTGCGCGATGCCGAGTACTGCGTCGTCGCCACCGTCGACGCGGACGGCCACCCCTATGCCACGCCGCTCTCCTACGTGCTCGACGGCGACACCCTCCTCATCCACACCGGCGCCGCCGGCGGCCAGAAAACCGATGACTGGGAGCGCGACCCGCGCGTCTGCGTCATCGTCGCCGTGGACATGGAGCCCGTCTTTGTGGAGGAGAACGGCGAGCCCGGGTTCTTCACCACGCGCTACGCCAGCGTCATCGCCACGGGTACCGTGCGACGCGTCACCGACGCCGCCCAGATCCGCCGCGCGCTCGCCCAGCTCTGCCTGAAGTACGCACCCGAATACAAGGACGAGATCGGCGGCGCCATCGAGCGCGAGCTGCCCGTCACCGCCGTATGGGCCATCGACCTCGACCATATTTCGGGGAAGGCCGGACGCCGCGTCCCCAACGGCAAGGGAGCCGTCGCCCGTCGCTAAACCGCGGAGCGAACCCGCCCCACCTGCCGACGGCGCAGAAACCGGCGCCACGCCCCGGCGACGACCGTCAACTCGAGCGCTGTCGCGAACGCGATCGTCCACGCCGGCAGCACGTCGAACAGGACGCCGAAGACGGCCTGGCCGAGCGGCGTGGCGCAGTTCACCAGCGTCATGAAGAGCGCGATGAGCTTGCCCACCAAAGCGGACGGAGCCCCTGCCTGCAACTCCGCCAACATGCAGGAGCCCATGAGGCCGCCGGACATCGTCGCGAACGCATAGCTCGCCGTCAGGACCAGAAACACCGCCATGGGCGCCATGAAGGCCGCAGGGGACAACACCCAGGCGGCGACGCCCATGGCCGCCGCGATTCCGCCCACGTAGGGCGCCGAGCTCCTCAGCGAGAAGCGCCGCGGCGCGATGGCCAGCAGGCTGTGACCCACCAGGCTTCCCGCCCCCATCGCCATCTGGGCAAACGAGGCATACGCCGCCGGAAGCCCCAGCGTGATGGTGACCACGTACACGGTGCCCACGCTGATGAGCGCGCCCGCCGACACGTTCACGAAGGTCGCCGTCGCCATGCCGCCCAGCAGCAGCGGCTTGTCGCGCAGATAGCGAACCGCCTCGGCCAGGTCGTCGCGGACCATGGTGAGCGCACCGCCCTCCCACGAAGCGGGCTCGCAGGGAAACCGCACCGCGAGCGCCACCACCGCGCAGGATAGCGCGAACGCGGCGAGCGACACCCAGACCACAGGCACCAGCCCCACCGCACCGTAGACCGCCGCGCCCACCACGGGTCCGCTGAGCGTGGTCAGGCTGCCGATCTGGCTGACGAGCGCCACGCCGCGCGGCACGTCGGGGGCGGCGAGGACGAACGGCACCGTCGACTGGATCGACGGCTGATAGAGCGCCTGCGCCACGAACGAGGCCATGGTGGCGAACACCACCAGCGCAAAGGGGTCCCCGGTATCCTTGAGCGCGAGAAACACCAGCAGCACGGCGACCAGCGCGGCGTTCACGCCCATCATGATGCCGCGCTTGCGCGTGCGGTCCGCCAGCACGCCGCCGATCGGGCTCAGCAGCGTATAGGGCACGAAGCCGCATGCGATCGCCAAGCCGAAGCGCGTGCCGGAGCCCGTCACGTCGAGCAGGTAGAGCGGTAGGACGAACTGCAGCACCTCCTGGCCCAGCAGCGAGCAGAACTGCGCGAGCAGGATCAGCGCGAACGTGCACCTATCCGATTTCCCAACCATCGTTCCCATCGAGGCCGCCTTCCCGTACGTTTATACATACTGTTGGTATGTTATTTACTGCTGAGAAAAACCGCCGCAGCGGTTCCTCTCCCACATGCGCCCGCGGGGCTATCCCCGGGGCCGCGCGCCTTCATCCGCGGGCGAGCCTCCATAACAGCGCCGCCAGGTTTCCAAGCTCACCTGCGGATCCAGCACGATGTCCAATCCCATGCCCTTCATAAAGGCATTCATGAATGCCACGCGCCGCGCCTGCTCCTCCTCATCGCGTGCAGGGAAGAACGCCGGGACGCACCACAAGTTGTTGAGCAGGGCGATCGCCTCGGCGAGCTCGCGCGGATACTCGGTCTGGATGGTCCCGTCCTCCACGCCCTGCTCGATCACGGGCATCATGAGCTCATGGGCGCTCACGGCGAACAAATCGCGATACTCGGTGGCGAGCATCCGCGGGCTCCTCATGGGATCGAGCTCGGGGTCGGCTTGGGAAAAGAAGGCCGAGTCCACTCCACGCGCACCGTTGTCGAACATCGCCTGGATCTTCTCGCGGCCGGTCATGCCCTCGGCATCGCGAATCTTACGCAACCGCTCCACGCCGGGCGCCATCACACGGTCCATGGCGGCGAAGAAGATCTCCTCCTTGCTCGAGAAATGATGGTAGACCGCCCCTTTGGTGAGGCCACCGAGCTCGTCGATGATGTTTTGCATGCTCGTCTGCTCGTAGCCGCGCTCGACGAACAGGCGCATCGCGACGTCGAGGATCTTCGCGACCGTCTCCTCGGGGTGCTTGTTTCTCGCCATAGCGTGCCCGCCTCCTCATACATACTATTGGTATGTATAGTAGTCTTGAATGCACCCCGCCGCAAGAGACGAGACGACGCAACATGCGCGGGGCGGCTCCGCACGGGAACCTCAAAAAGGGGACAGGCACCGAATTGAGGCGGGACGCCCGATGTCACATGCGAAGCCGACAGACATCGCAGCCAGCATCCTCGGAAAGAACCTCCGCCTCAAATTAGTGCCTGTCCCCTTTTTGAGGCAGCAAGCCGAACCGGGAGAAGGGAAGAAGCAACCATGGGCAGCGAGCAAATCCGCATCGATGAGAACCGCGCCAGCTGGGACGACCGCGCCGAGGTCCACGCGCACGGCGGATACGGCGACCTCTCCGCCCTCACGGACGACCCGCGCGCCATCACGGGCGTCGCCCGCAGGGACTACGAGGCGCTGAGACCGCACCTGCCGCGCAACTCGATCGAGGGTCTCAAGCTACTCCATCTGCAATGCCACATCGGCACCGACACCCTCTGCTGGCCGCGTCTGGGCGCGGCCGAGACCTGGGGGCTGGACTTCTCGCCGTCCGCCCTCGCCCACGCGCGCGAGCTCGCACGCCAGGCGAATACCGCGGTTCACTACGTGGAGGGCGATGCGCGATTCGCGGCAGATGCGCTCCACGATCACGCCGGCACCTTCGACGCCATCGTGACCAGCGCCGGTACGATCACCTGGCTGCCCGACCTCGTCGACTGGGCGCGCTCCATCGAGCGGCTCCTCGCTCCCGGCGGCGTCTTCATGATCCGCGACGACCACCCGCTGCTCGCCGCGCTCGGCTTCAGCGGCATGGGCATCTGCGGCGACTACAAAACCGGCGCGCTCAGCTCCTACGACATGGACGTCACCTACACCACCGATCCCGGCAACGACGCCGCGCAGAAGCTCGCGCACACCAGGAACCACAACTGGACGCACGACTTCGAGGAGATCGTGGGAGCGCTCTTAGGCGCCGGCCTCTCCATCGAGGGGCTCGCGGAAGACGAGGTGGCCGAATGGCAGTCGCTTCCCATGCTCGAGTTCCACGCAGAGGATGAATCCTGGCGCCTGCCCCAAGGGTCCCCGCGGCTGCCCCTCATGTTCACCATCGTGGCCCGCAAACCTCAGAAAGGGGACAGGCACTAATCTGAGGCGGGGCTCCGGCAGGGAGCGGCGCGCAAGCAGCCTGCGCCCTCGACATCACGCCCGTTTGCAGGCCACCGCCTTCGATGCAGCGTCTCGATTTGTCGCTATCCTCAATTTGAGGTTTCGCGCCCCTGGCGCTACACTAGCGAGAACATACTCGCCCCCTTCTCCGGATGGGGGCAGCGCACGAGCGCTCACGTGCCGGCACCGTAGGACGTTGAAGGTGGCCGGCGGGTGGGCGCTCGTTTTTAAATGTCCGTGCCGCGCCCCAGGCTCACCTCAATTTAGGGACTATCCCAACATTGAGGCGACGCGCTGCGCCCGGGATCGGCAGATCCATGACAAGATAGGAGTGCATCATGAAGAAGTTCGTCACCGACACCTCGTTTTGGGAGCTCTTCGACGGCGCGTCGTTCGGCGTCGTGGTCGCGCGCGGCATGAGACCCGCGGCCGACGTGGCGCCCGAGGACGCCGCGGCCATCGAGCAGCTGCTCGCACGGGCCAACGCGCAAGCCGAGCGCCACCTGGAGTCGCCCACGCTCTCCGAGAACGCCCCGGTACGCGTCTGGCGCCAGGCCTACCAGCGGTTCAAAACCAAGCGCGGCGCCCGCTGCTCCATCGAGAACCTGCTCAAGCGCGTTCTCAAGGGCAATCCCGTAGGTAGCATCTCACCGTCCGTCGACATCTACAACGCGATCTCGCTAAAATACGCGCTGCCCCTCGGCGGCGAGGACATCGATGCCTTCCAGGGAGACCTCGTCCTGCGCGTCACCGAGGGCGGCGACGACTTCACGCCGCTGGGCGAGGGCACCGAAAACGACCCGACGCTCCCCGGCGAGCTCGCCTACCTGGATGACGCCGGCGCCGTCTGCCGCTGCTGGAACTGGCGCGACGGCGTGCGCACCGCGCTCACCGACGAGACCGAGAACGCCTTCCTCATCGTGGAGTGCGCAGACCCCGCGCGCGTCGAGGACTGCCGCGCCGCGACCGACGAGCTCGCCGAGCTGGTGGAGCGCCACCTGGGCGCGACGATCGCCGTCAAAGAGCTCGTGACGAGCGAGAACCGCGAGGTCGCCATCGCCTGACCCCAAACCCTCGAAAACGCCCAGCGATGGACGCGGCGATCGTCTTGCTGCGTCCATTCTGCTCCAACTGGTCAAAATAGGTTGATTTCGCGCCGGCAGAACGTCTCCGAGACCGCCCTGGAGACCACTCCATCGACCCAGCGCGCACTGACCGCGTCAAATTGAGGCGCTTCCGCATCAGGAGCCGCATATCTTGGGCCTCTTGACCAGTTCAACCGCAACGCGCCGCCTTTCCCAAGGGATAAAGGGCTATCACCGGCGCGATATCGATCCATTTTGACCACACTTTGAAACACGAAGCGGTGAAACAGGAATGCGCAGGAACATCCGGCGCTGCGACCGGCTAAGCCCACGGGCAACGCACGGACGCGGGCCGAAAACAACAGGCACGCCTTCGCCCCCCCCCGTCTCTGCGCCAGCCCCTTCAGCACCCTAAGGCGCTCGCAAGCCTTCCCGCCAGCATTCAATCAAGCGCCCTTCGGACCATGCGGCGTTGGCGGGACTCGTCGAGGGCAGCACGACGGCCCGCATGCCCGCTCGCACCTCAAGGTGGCGCTTGTAGAGACGCGCGGACGTCGCGCCGTTGCAAATCACCCGCTCGATGGGAGCCACCTCGAGAATGCGCTCGATACGCGCAGGCACGACATTTCTGATCGACGCATCGCTCGAGCCTCTGATATCGCAGCTCTCGATCACGTCCCACAGCGCGATGCCGTGCCGAAGCAGCAGCATCCGCTTGGCTGCAAGGTCGTGATCGCCCGGCACCTCTTCACCCAAGCAGGCGGCGATTACGCGCCAAAAACGATTGCGCGGGTTGCCGTAGTAGAACTCATTCGTGCGAGAAAGGGCCGAAGGAAACGATCCGAGCACGAGCGTACGGCTGCGCCTATCGAACACCGGATCGAACGGCTGAACGATATGCTGGTACTCTGCCATCTCAACCCATCCTTTCAGCCCGAACCCGCGATAGCCGAATGCGCGTCGCGCCCGCATCCCCACCCGCAACTGATGCGCGCCGGTGCCCGGTGTGCCCGAATTCGCCTGCCCACGCTCGAGTCAAGCGCCTCAACGCACATGGGCGTCTATCGCGTCGCGTAGCCAGGCGGTGCAGCCCGCAAGCTTTCGATCGTAATACGCGCGAAAGCGGTCGTCGCACATGTACATTTCAGCAAGGCCCCGATGGGCGGCGGCACTGTACGACGGCCAGGTGTACCCCAACCACTCCCTATGCAGCGCGCACAAATGCGCGCCGAGCTCCCCCCTCCGGGTCCGCGCCGGATTCCACCGCCCGCTCGACGCCGGCAAGGATCTCCTCCCCAAGCCGCTGCCATCTCTCAAATTCGGCAGGCCCGAGCCCCATGACCTTCTGCGCCGAAGCATCGACCGCAACGTCCCCGTAGCGCGCACGTGCCTCCATGCCATGGGCCGCCTCGTTGCCCTCGATCAACGCGCGCTTCATGCCTTCGAACTTCTCTCGATCGCTCATGGCCACCCCTTCCCTCTCGCAGCGCAGCGTCGCCTCCACGGTTTCGATCAGGCGATCGATCTCGTCACGTTCGCGACGCAAGCGCTCCAGGTGCTTGGTAAGAACACCCACCCGTTCAGACGGCTCGACGCACAGGCACTCGGCGATCCGCGACAGCGGCACCCCCGCTCTGCGGAGCAGCAGGATCTCCTGGAGACGGTCAAGATCGCTCGACATGTAGCGCCGATACCCGTTTGCCATCCGCCTGGGAGCCATCAGCCCTGCCTCCTCGTACAAGCGCAGGGCGCGGGGACTCACTCCGCTCATCCGCGACACCTCGCCGATACCATACCCCTCATGCGCCATCTGACACGTCCTTCCCTCTTATCGTGCCCAGCTTAAACCCTAACCCTGCGTTAAGGTCAAGGACAGACGGCAGCTGGACAGAAGATGCCGCCGGAGCGCCACTGAGATACACTGACCGGATAGAGCCCCAAGCCGAAAGGAAGCAACCATGGATATCCATACGGACCGGCTCGTCCTGCGCCCATGGGACGATGCGGATGCACCCGCCCTGTTCGGGCTCGCCCGCGATCCACGCGTGGGGACGGCGGCGGGCTGGCCTCCGCACACCTCGGTCGAAAAGAGCCTGGAGATCATTTGCAACGTCCTGCGCGGTCCGGAGCAATACGCGATCACGCGCAAGGACGGTACGCTCGTCGGAGCAATCGGCCTGATCGGCCACGAACGCTGCAGCTATGTCGAGGCGGAAGATGAGTTCAGCGTGGGCTATTGGATCGGAGCACCGTTCTGGGGACGCGGTTACGCCCCCGAGGCCCTCCGAGCCCTCATGGAGCACGCGAAACGCGACTTGGCGGCCCGCGCGATCTGGGCAGACCATTTCGAGCAGAACGAAGCTTCACATCGCGTGATGGAGAAATGCGGTCTTGAATTCGTACGTCGCCAGCCCGCAGCAGAAATGCCCTTCACCGGCGAAAACCGCACGATCGTCATCATGCGCCGGGAGCTATAAGGCTTCGGGCACGGGCATCCGCGCCCGAGGCCTCCCGCCGCACGGCGCGCACCGGCCGATAGGACCTATGCACGGCCCGCACGCATGCCGCGCAGCACGGCCTCGCGAAGCGCGGGGATGCGAGCCTTGTCCATAGGCTCAACGCCTGCCAAGCGGTAAGGAATCCCCAGCTGTTCGTATTTCGAGACCCCCATCACGTGATAAGGCAAAAGCTCGAGCCCCACCACGTTACGCCACGAGGCGATCAGACGCCCGAGGGCCTCGCATTCCTCCTCGCTGTCCGTGATGCCGGGGACGATGACATGCCGGATCACCGTCTTGATGCCGCGGCGCGCCAGCTCGGCGCCGAACGCGAGGATCCGCTCGGGGTCTCGCCCCGTCAGCTCACGATGGCCGGCGGAGTCGGAATGCTTGATATCGAGCAGCACCATGTCCGTCTCGTCGAGGACGGCGGAGAAACGATCCGGCCTCTCCGGATCGTACGCGTAACCGCAGCTGTCGAGGCAGGTATGAACACGCCCTGCGGGACGCCCGTGCATCGCGCGAAAGAGATCGGCGATGAACTCGGGCTGGAGCAGCGGCTCCCCGCCGGAAACCGTGATGCCGCCCGAGCGATAAAAGGCGCGGTTGCTCTCGAATTCCGAAACGAGGGTCTCGACCGACACAAGACTCCCCGTATCGACGGACCAGGTGTCGGGATTGTGGCAGTACGCGCAACGCATGGGACACCCCTGCGTGAAGACCACGAAGCGAATTCCCGGGCCATCGACCGTGCCCATGCTCTCGATCGAATGGATGCGGCCGATTGCATAGGCGGAATCCTCCGCGTGCGCGTCCGTCTCGATTACCCTCTGCGCCATGCCGCCGCCCTCTCAATCTCCCATGTGATCGCAGCCATTTTAGACGAAACGCGGCGGCCCCTTGTCAAAAAGGACCGCCGCGAAGCAATCGACGCTAGAGCAACACGATGCGCATCGCGTCGCGTCTTCCAATCTCAGGCCCTCTCAAGAGTGGCCATGATGGAAGGCGCCTCCGACAGGCGCCTCTCCGCATCATCGTTGCCTTGAGGCGCGATGGCAGCGAGGGCGCGGCAGAGCCACGTTCCGACAGCCCGCCGACCGGCACCGTGCGAGGAGGCGACGCGAGCGATGCGCCGCGCCGCACCGTAAAGGTCCGCCTTCAGCGATCCCTGGATGATGGCGCCGTCGAACCACTCCGCATCGACCCCGGCACAATCGCTCACGTTGCGGGCGGCATCGCGAACGGCCCGCAGGCGCGCCGCGCGATCAGCCTCGGACAGCTGCTGGCCCAGCGCATGCAACGTATCAACGACAAGATCGGTCGGCATGTTGGATGCATCGGTCATCCCATCCGACTCGATCGCCTTCGTGACGGTCGCGCCGAGACCGACCAGGGCCTGGGCAAGTTGCTCGTTCTGTTCGTACATGTCGTCCTCCCAGCAAGTGCGTACCGATGAAAGATATTTTCGCCTATCGTACAGATTGAAAAATAATCTGCAAGTTTATCTGCGCAGCCTTCATGCGACGTCGACAAGCGAAAGATGTGATCATCTGTATCTTTCGTCGCGGCGCATTCGCATGCTTACGTTTCAAGGGGCATCGACAAACGGGCCGACGACGCCCGCCATGCGGATGCGCGCCCGCTGCGATGCGGGCGCGCCTTGCGCACTGCACAGAGCTCGATGCTCCACATCCCACACGTAAAGCAAAACCGCTGGTAGCAAATGCTACCAGCGGCATTTCATTTGGTGGAGCCGCGGAGAATCGAACTCCGGTCCACGAAAGCCCCCTGATCGGCATCTCCAGGCTCAGTCGCTCGTTTGATCTCGGACGCGTTGCGCGGAGCGACACGCTCGCGGCGTCCCAACCGGTTCGATCTTAGCCCGCGCCATACCGATCACGTGCGCGGGAGCATTCCCCTAAGATGACGTCGCACCGGTGTCGGGGAAATCACCGGGTTGACGCGCCGCTATCTAATTAAGCAGCGAGAGCCAGCTGAGGCTCAAAAGAAGAATTCTTGTCAATTCATTTTGACGGTACCCCTGTTTAGCGTGGCGAGGAGACCACGGCCTGCTTCCTCTCTCAGAGCTATCGTGTCGAAACCAGTCGGCCCCTCGTTAAAGGGTCGCGCGGGCTCGCGCCCGTTGGCCGCCGCTCGAGGCGGCGTCGACCTGTCAAGGTTCAAGGCAGCGATGGCGCCACCCGAAGCTCTAAGTTTAACATGATGCAGGCGCCGCCGCACGCAGCCCGCACGGCCGCACACGCGTCCCCTCGATCCCCGTGCAGGCACTGCGCAAAAGACGCACCGTCACAAGCTGCGGACCGGGCCCGTGCGATATGGCAGCGTGCGAAACGCCATAACGTATCGCCCGCGCCCACCGCCCCCACTCATCCAACGCAGCCATGAAACTTCGCTCCCAGGTGGCGATACGCGCCCGCGGCGCGCACCGCGGGCGCGAACCCGACGACTGCGCTGTAAAACTTCCGGACGCGGGAGGATGCTCCGCATGACAGCGGCGCCCCACGCTAAAATAGACGCCGATACGATCGCGTTCGATGGGAGACTTCATGTCAATCACGCCTGCAGAAATCGCCGAGACCCGTGGCATGGTCTCCGAGCAAAACCTCGATATCCGCACGATCACCATGGGCATCTCGCTGATGGGCTGTGCGGACGAGAACCTGGACCGCATGTGCACCAAGGTGTACGACCACGTCACCTCTACCGCCGAGCGCCTCGTCGCCACCGCGGAGGACCTCGAGCGCGAGTACGGCATCCCCATCGTCAACAAGCGCGTCTCCGTGACGCCCGTGGCGCAGATCGCCGCCGCCTGCAAGGACGAGGACCTCACCCCGCTCGCTCACGCGCTCGACCGCGCCGCCGCGACCCTCGGCATCGACTACCTCGGCGGCTTCTCCGCCCTTGTCCACAAGGGCATCGGCGACGCCGACCGGCGCCTCATCCAGTCCATCCCCGAGGCGCTCGCGAACACGAGCCGCGTGTGCTCGAGCGTCAACGTCGCCAGCCTGCGCGCCGGCATCAACATGGACGCCGTGCTGATGGTCGCCCAAACCGTCCTCGACGCCGCCCGGCTCACCGCCGACAACGAGTCCGTCGGCGCCTCGAAGTTCGTCGTCTTCGCCAACATGGTGGAGGACTCCCCCTTCATGGCCGGCGCGACGCACGGCTCCGGCGAAGCCGATGCGGTCATCAACGTCGGCGTCTCCGGTCCCGGCGTTATGGCCGCCGCCCTCGAGGAACTCCCCACCACCGCGTCCATGATGGAAGTTGCCGAGAAGATCAAGCAGACGGCCTTCAAGATCACGCGCGCCGGCGAGCTCATGAGCCGTGAAGCCGCCCGTCGTCTCGGCGTCGAGAAGGGCATCGTCGACCTCTCCTTGGCCCCCACCCCAGCCGTGGGCGACTCGGTTGCCCGCATCCTCGAGATCATCGGCGTCGGCCAGTGTGGCGGACCCGGCACCACCTGCGCACTCGCCATGCTCAACGACGCCGTCAAGAAGGGCGGCGTGATGGCAAGCTCCAGCGTCGGCGGCCTTTCGGGGGCCTTCATCCCCGTATCCGAGGACGCCGGCATGATCGCCGCGGCGGAGTCCGGCGCGCTCACCCTTGAGAAGCTCGAGGCCATGACCTGCGTTTGCTCCGTCGGCCTCGACATGATCGCCATCCCCGGCGACACGAGCGTCGAGACCATCGCCGGCATCATCGCCGACGAGATGGCGATCGGCGTCATCAACAACAAGACCACCGCCGTCCGCGTCATCCCCGCCATCGGCAAGGGCATCGGCGAATGCGTCGACTACGGCGGTCTGTTCGGGCGGGCGCCCATCATGCCCGTGAACCCGCATGCCGGCACCGTGCTCGCGCACCGCGGCGGACGGTTCCCGGCTCCCCTCAACTCCCTTAAGAACTAGAGGGGAGCGCCCCTGCATCCCTTCCGGGGGCGTATCCGCAGATACGCCCCCGTTTCTTATGTGCAGACGCCCTGCGCCGGACCTCATCATGCTATCCTCGACCGCAGATATCTCGACATCGGGCAGCGACCCGATGCGCACCTTCATCCCAGAAAGCGAGTCGTTACATGGCACTCACCGGCAAACAGGTCCGCCAGCTCCGCAGCCTTGCCCACCACCTCAACCCCGTCGTCCAGATCGGGCGCGGGGATGTCAGCGACACCGTCGTCGCCCAGACCGTCGAGAGCCTCGAGGCGCACGAGCTCGTCAAATGCTCCGTCCAGGACGGCTCCGACCTTTCCTGCCGCGAGGCGGCGGAGCTGCTCGCCGAGCGCTGCGAGGCCGACGTCGTCCAGGTCATCGGCCATCGCTTCACGCTATATCGCCCCTCCTCCCGCAAGGACATCGAGAAGATCGTCCTGGTCTAGCCCTTCCCGCATACGGCCCGCCCGGGCACGCCCTCGCGTCGTGCCCGTCTCATATCAAAAGCTCTCCCTTTCCAGGCCCTACGACGCGCTCGTACACCTCCCTTGTCTCAATTTCGGGAACATCGCGCAGCTCCCTTTGGAGATAGCCCAGATGCGCCTGGTACACGCGAGCCGCCTCGCGGCGCCTGCCCAGCAGGCCGTACACCTTCATCGCGCGGCGTATCAGGTCCTCCCGATTCGGTTCCTGGCGCAGCGCGGCCTCGGCCAGCCAGCCCGCCGCCGAAAGGTTCTCCATCTCGAGCGCCTCATCGATACCGCGCACCATGCAGTCCACGTACTTCGATGCGTACATATCCCTCATGCGTGCGAACAGCGAGGGGTCCCCGGCGTCCGGCACCTGAAGCGGCCCCTTGTAGATCCTCTCCAGCTTGAGACACGCCTCGACCGTCTGCTTCGCGTCGAGCCGGTCCCCGTGCGTCAGGACCTCGCGGGCGAGCGCATCGAACAGGCTCGTATCGGATGTCGCGTACTCCCCGTTCAGTGCCAGCCCCTCCCCCTGGACAAGCAGGTACTGCGGGCCCGCCTCGTGCTGACCCATGGCTGCGCGCAGCGCCGACAGCGTCACATAGAGGCAAGAGCGAGCCCTTCCGTATTCCTTCATGGGCCACAGCGTGTCGATCAGCTCTCGGCGCGTCACGAACACGCCGATATCGAGCGCGAGCCGCTCGGCCACGACGCACGCCTTGCGACGCTTCCACATCGAATCGGTGAGGGCGTGCCCGTTCTTCGAAACCTGGAAGCCCCCGAACAGGTTGAAAACCAGCTGGCCGGTCTCTATGTCGCGCTCCCCCGACACCACGACGTCGTATAGCGTCTCGGCCCGGCCCCCTCCGGAAGCATCCACCCTATACCTGTCTCGAATCCCATCAGGGAGAATCCGGCACAGCGACGCCGCGCGGTCGCCCAGCACCGATATCGCCACGCGCGCTATGGGTCGAATCGCCTCCACCAGCAAAACGTGCTTGTGCAGCGAGAACCAGGCCGCAAGCTCGGCGTCGAGGCGGGCGGCCGAGAGGTGCAGCGCGATCGACCACGCTTCGGCGGGATCCGCGCACTCCTCGGACAGGTCGAGCATCTCCGCCTCGTCCGCGATGCCAAGCGGCGAGGTGTTCCTCAGATGCGCCACGCGCTCGAGGAGCCTGCCCCATCCGTACAGCATCTTCTTTCCCGAGCCCGCAAGGCGCATGACCTGCTGTCCTCTGAATTGAGCGTTCACCGCCTGGCCGGCGACCAGATCCTGCCAACCTTCCGCCACCATGCAGAACAGCTGCGTGAGCTGGTCGGATTCGCGCACGGCCGCAGCACCCGCATCCATGAACCCCCGCTCGTCCTCTATCGGCTTGCATTCGACGAGCCGGCACACGTTGACGGTCATCCTGATCCGAACCGCGAGGGCGAACAAGCCGCGCTCCACGACGGGCTTCAGCAGCCCTTCCATACGGGAAATGCCCGCCTCCACGCCGCCGCCCTCATGTATGGCGCGATCCAGACACCCATCTGCCATAAGCAGCAGGCGCGGCACGTCCACGGCGTTCGCCGACGGCCGAGATGCCAACCGGTCCACGATGTCGTGCCACTCTATCGGCCCCGTCCCTCCCATGACCTCCGAATAGATCCTCGCATGCTCATCCAGGAGATACGCGTCCTCCCCGAGCGACGAGGCGGTGTATTCCGAGGTCAGGTACGGAAGGTCGACACCCGAGCACGTCCGCCATCCCCGGGCGAGCGCCACGGCAGCCGCCCACTGACGCGGAGACAGCGCAGAAGGTATCTCGTCTGCCCTCTTTCCCAGCTCCGCCGGCATCGAACTCGCGCCATGCGGTACTCGCCCGTCAGCAGCGAAACCATATACGTCGCCGCAAGCGCTCCGGGATGCGCATGGGGACGAGGCACCCGCCCCGCCTCCGAGATCGCGTCCCCGATGAACCGCGCGTGCCCGGCAAGAGCGAAATCGGCGGGAAACTCGGCAACGAGATCAAGGCGCGCCCGCTCGTCCAGATAGCTTTCCGCGAACGCAACCGATTCATCGATCCTCCCCGATAGCATCAGCATGCGCGCAGCGACCTCCGCGAACGCCGGGCGCCGATCCGCCAGCTCCCCTCGAAGCGGGCGCAAGGCGGGATCGGAGCCGAGGCAGCAGTATGTCTGCGCCGCGATATCCACGCCAAACATAGGCCAATCATGAGCGAGGCGCTCCATCAAGCCCGAGCGGAGCCTCAGCCCCACGGCTGCGAACGTACGCAACGAACCGGACCCCGTCAGCACCATGAGCGACGCGAATCGGTAGAGCGGATCGCGAGCGGAACGCATCTGGACGAGGGCATCGGAAAGGACCTCTTTCGCGCCCGCGTCCAGCACCTCCCGCCCCTCCGCACGGTCGGTGCATGTCTCCAAAAGCGCCACGAGAGCCGGAACACCCCTGGTGAGGCCGTAGACGTCCAAGGCGGGCGACAAGGCGAACGCGCGCGCCCAGGCGGAATATTCGTCCGGGCGCACAAGCAGCTGCTGCGCCGAAACCTTATGCGCATCCCCCATGGCCTGCATGAACGGTCGGGCGATGGGAGTACACCCCACGACTGCCTCGATACCGCGTTCCCGTAATGCCCTGAGGGCGGATGCGACACGTTCCGACGCATCCCGATCGAAGCGAGGAAGGTGGTCGACGGCAAGCAGAGGCCGCGTACCGGCAGGCATGGCATCGCAAGCCGATTCCATCGCCCCGACGACCCCGGCTTCATCCAGACGCGCCGCATCGATGTACGCCGCCGCGCCGCGAGCGGGATCGGACTGAACCACGGATACGTACTGCCTCAGCAAAGCGGTCACACCGAAGCCGCGCGGACCCGAAACGACCGAGATGCCCAAATCCCTGCCGTGCATCGCCAGGTCATGCAGTAGCCGGTCGCGCTTCACGATCAATCCCGCATATACTCCGATCGCCGTCTTCTCGTGATCGGCATACGCAGCGAGGTCCTGCGCTCCTCCACCGCCCGCCATCCGTTCATCCATCGTTCCTCCCAACGTGTCGAGTGACCTCACTCTACGGCCGTCGGGCCTTGATGCCTGGGATCCTTTCATCGTTTTTCCCGAGCGCGTCAGATGCGCGCAAGCGCCATCGATCGCCGCCTCCGATCAAGAACCCGATCTCTGTTGACGCGTATATTATGCACACCCCATCTCAAGCTGCACGAATATATAATTTACGTCTGAACCCCTAATCAGATTCAAGAATCACGTGTCCATCTTTCAGGTTGTACCTGTTGATCCTGTGGATATCCCGGTTTGAAACTGCCGTAATTTCTGTTGCATCTTTTCGATTATTCACAAACGGCAAGCAGTGCCATCGATAAAAAACGCGCCCCGGCTCATGCCGGGGCGCGTCCCCTATCACGTCATTCGGTCGCTCAGGCGAACGATGCTACGCCAGCTTGTCCTTGCAGAGGGAGAGCGCCTCGTCGTCGGCGATGACGACGACGTTGGGATGGAGCTGCAGAATCGATGCAGGGCAGGACGGCGTGATCGGGCCGAAGCACATGTCGTGCACCGCCTGCGCCTTCTTCTCGCCGTTTGCGAGCACCAGGATCTGACGAGCGAACATGATCGTCTGGGTGCCCATGGTGTAGGCCTGGCGCGGAACGTCCTCGATGCGGTCGAACAGGCGGCTGTTCGCCTCGATCGTGGACTCGGTGAGGTCCACGCAGTGAGTGCCGCAGGAGAAGTGATCATCCGGCTCGTTGAAGCCGATGTGGCCGTTGTTGCCGATGCCGAGGAGCTGCAGGTCGGGATAGCCGGCAGCGGCGACGAGCTCGTCGTATGCGGCGCAGTTGGCCTCGGCGTCCATGTTGGAGCCATCGGGCACGAACGTGCGGGACTTGTCGATGTTCACATGGTCGAACAGGTTGACGTTCATGAAGTAGCGGTAGCTCTGCGGATCGTCGCCAGTCAGACCGCGGTACTCATCGAGGTTGTACGAGCTCACATCGGAGAAATCGAGATCGCCCGCCTCGTATTTGGCGACAAGGCCCTCATAGGTGCCGATCGGGGTGGAACCCGTAGCGAGACCGAGCACGCAGTTCGGCTTGAGGGTGACCTGAGCAGCGATGAGGTTCGCTGCCTTACGGCTCATGTCCTCATAATCGGTTGCATGGATAATCTTCATGACGCGCTCCTTTCCATCCAGGACGATATGTCCCAGCCCTTTGCGGCCCGCGTCGGCCGCGACCAACGTGAGGCGCGAACCCTTCAGGGCAAGGTCGCGCGAGATGAAAAGAACTCCCGTGTCGAGGCCCCTGCCCGTCCACGGCAGCCCGAACCAATCGGATCGGACATCCTCTACTATGTCACAACCTCATGGCAAAAAACAAGCACCCGCTCTCGAGCGGGCGCTTGCGCATACGTTTCCACAATTCCGCAATCTGGCTCGTCGCGCGATGCCGCGACAGAGCCGATACGAGAGCGCCGCCAAGACGGGAGCATCCCCATGGACGACACGTCGGCCTCGCGCCGGCTATCAACGGCAGCGAGCGGAGATCAGCTCGTCAAGTTCCGAGACGGACGCGCCCACGTTGCCCTTGATGCTTGCGAACTCGACCGCGTTGCAAACGAGAATAGGGACCGTAACGTCGAAACCCTCGCGCTGAATGGCGGCTCGATCGAACTCGATCAGCACGTCGCCGCGCTTGACGGACTGACCCACCGATACCCGGACGTCGAAATGGCGCCCATCGAGCTTGACGGTATCCAGGCCGATATGGATGAGGACGTCCAGCCCGTCATTGGTATGGAGGGCCACCGCATGCCCCGTCGGGAAAAGCGCCTCGACCTTGCAATCGGAGGGGGCAACGACCCTGTCGCCCGTGGGCACCACGGCAACGCCCTGTCCGAGCAGACCGGCGGCAAACGTCTGGTCTTGAACCTCAGAGAGCGAAATCACCTTGCCCGCAAGCGGCGAGAGCAGCATCTTGCTCCGCGCGCGCAGGCCAATCGACTTGAGAAACCCGTCGAACATGTTCCCCCTAGATCACCCGTGCAGTAATCAGTACCCATATCCTACCTTAATTCACCCAGAAAAGGGGATGAAGGTTGTCTCGCTTAGGGGAGCTCGCGCTTCACGACCTCGACGATCTCGTCGACCGCGGCCTGGGCCTCCTCCTGCGTTGCAGCCTCGGCCATGACACGCACGAGCGGCTCGGTGCCGGAGGTGCGCACAAGCACGCGCCCACGTTCGCCCAGGCGCTCCTCGACGGCACGGACGGCGTCCCAGACGGGAGCGCACTCGTCGAGCTCGGCCTTGCGTTCGGAGCGCACGTTCTCGAGCACCTGCGGGAAGATCTTCACGGGCGCGCAGAGCGTGGAGAGCGCCTCGCGCTCGGCGCGCATGACCTCCATGATGCGCAGGGACGTCATGATGCCGTCACCAGTGGTCTCGATGTCGCCGAAGATGATGTGGCCGGACTGCTCGCCGCCCAGGCTGTAGCCCTTCTCGCGCATGCAGGCAGTGACGTACTTATCGCCCACCGCGGTGGTCTCGTAGCGCAGGTTGGCCTGGTCGAACGCGCGGAACAGACCGAGGTTGCTCATCACGGTCGGCACCACGGTGCCGGCGGTGAGGCGCCCGTGCTTGTGCAGATACGTGCCGCACACGTACAGGATCAGGTCGCCGTCGACGACGTTGCCGCGCTCATCCACCGCCAGGCAACGGTCGGCATCGCCGTCGTAGGCGAACCCGACGTCCAGGCCCTGCTCCACGACATGGCGGCGCAGGCGCTCGATATGGGTGGAGCCGCAGTCGACGTTGATGTTGAAGCCGTCCGGAGCGTTGCTGATGACGCGCACGTCGGCACCGAGCGCATCGAACACCGGCTTGGCGACCGAGGAGGCCGAGCCGTTCGCGCAGTCCAGGCCGACCTTCACGCCCTGGAGCGAGAAGTTGGCGCTGGCGATGAGATGGGCGATATAGCGGTTGCGGCCCTGCATGTAATCGACCGTGCAGCCGATCTCGTCGCCCGTGGCGAAGGGGACTTCGCTCTTGCCGTCGATATAGTCCTCGATGAGCTCGAGGACCTCCTCGTCCATCTTGCACCCCTCGCCGTTCATGAGCTTTATGCCGTTGTCGGTATAGGGGTTATGGCTCGCCGAGATCATGATGCCGCAATCGAACCGTCCGTCGATCGTCTCGTAGGCGACGCCCGGCGTCGGGATGACATGCAGCAGGTACGCGTCGGCACCGGAGGCCACGAGGCCCGAAACGAGACCGGATTCGAACATGTAGCTCGAGCGGCGGGTGTCCTTTCCGACGATGATGCGGGCCTTGCGCTCGAGGCGCGCGCCGTAATACCAACCCACGAAGCGACCGATCTTGTACGCATGCTCGACCGTGAGGGCGCTGCCGGCCTCTCCGCGGAACCCATCGGTGCCGAAATACTTCATATGGCTTGTCCCTTCGCTCTATCCGGCCCGCGCTGCCGACCGGATCGTGTGCGGTCATGCGGTCGCCGCCAGGCGGCCATAACTCTATATGATACGAAAAAACGGGGCCCACCGAACATTCGGCAGGCCCCGTTTTGAAAGCATAAGCTCCAGTGGCGATTAGCGCTTGGAGAACTGCGGAGCGCGACGGGCCTTCTTGAGGCCGTACTTCTTGCGCTCGACCACGCGGGCGTCGCGGGTGAGGAAACCGGCGCGCTTGAGGTCGGCACGGTAGTCGCCGGCCTTCAGGAGGGCGCGGGCGATGCCGAGGCGCAGGGCGCCGGACTGGCCGGTGATGCCGCCGCCGTCGCACAGGGCGATGACGTCGAAGGTGCCGGCGGTGTCGGTGACCTTGAAGGGAGCCAGCGCGTTCTCGACGAGCTGCTGGCGGCCGAAATACTCGGCGGCGTCACGCTTGTTGACGGTCACCTTGCCGGTGCCGGGGACGATGCGGACGCGGGCAACGGCGTTCTTGCGACGGCCGGTGCCGTAGTAAACAACGGTGTTCTCAGCCATCTTTATGCCTCCACCTCAATCTTGACGGGGTTCTGAGCGGCGTGCGGATGCTCGGCACCAGCGTACACCTTGAGCTTCTTGAGCTGGGCGCGACCCAGGGTGGTCTTGGGGAGCATGCCGCGGACGGCGCGCTCGATGACCTGCTCGGGGTGCTTCTCCATAGCGACGCGGAAGCTCTCCGCCTTGAGGCCGCCATTGTAGCCGCTGTGACGGTAGTAGACCTTCTGGTCGGCCTTGTTGCCGGTAAGCTGGACCTTATCGGCGTTGATGACCACCACGAAGTCACCGCAGTCAGAGTTCGGGGTGAACTGGGGCTTGTTCTTGCCGCGCAGGATCATGGCGATCTGGGTGGCGAGACGGCCCAGGACAGCACCCTCGGCATCGATGAGGACCCAGTTACGGGAAACCTCACCCTGCTTGGCGTAGTGAGTCGACTTCTGAATCACTTGACTCCTCCATGTACAGTACGTGTCTTAACAGAGATTCACGGGGCTCTGCAAAGTAACTTGTCAATAATACCGCCTTCGCGCGGTACGTCAACGAACAATCTGCCCCCGAGCAGACTTTCTGCACATGTGAGCACCCCTCGCCGCGCCGCGAGGGGTGCTCCGCGTGGTCCATGTCGGCCTGTCGCTAGCCCTCGACGAATTCCCTGATCTCCTCGAGGCGCGAGAGCGCCGTGCGGCGCCCCTCGATATAGAGCTCGAGAAGCTTCTCGGTGTCGTGCTCGACGTGCGCCACCTCGACCGGATGGTCCGGGGCGAGTACGAGCGCCCGCCCCTGCCGCTCGTACTCCCAGACGTGCTCGCGCTGCGCGTTGTAGCGCTCGTGCCGACTCTCGAGAGCCTCGAGCAGATAGGGGTACTCCGCGTAGCGGGCGCGCGCGACCGCCATGAACTCATAGGGGCCCTTCTTATAGGTGCGGTCCTGGGTGAGCACCACGAGCGCACGGCCGTACCCCGCCTCGTCCAGCACGTGCTCGACGGGCACGGAATCAGCGACGCCGCCATCGAGATAGCGATGCCCGTCGATCTCGACGGGCGGCGTGACGAGCGGCAGCGAGGTCGTCGCCCGTAGGCGGTCGATATCCAGGACGGCGTTCTCTATCTCAAGGTACGCCGCCGTTCCGAAGACGATATCGGTCGCCGTCGCGAACAGGCGCATCGGGTTGGCGCCGAACGCTTCGTTGTCAAACGGGTCGATGCGGTCCTGGACGTCGTTGAGCAGGAAGTCGTAGCCCACGATGCTTCCGCTCGTCGCGAGCGACTTCGCCCCCATGTACCGCGGGTCGTTGCAGAACGCCAGGTTGACGCGATTCGGCCTGCCAATCTGGCGCGACTTGTAGTTCAACCCGGAAAGGGCGCCCGCCGACACCCCGTAGCACGCGTCCGCGTCGATGCCGTTCTCCAACAGCACGTCCACGACGCCGGCCGTGAATTGGCATCGAAAGCTGCCGCCCTCGAAGACCGCCGCGACCTTCCCGGCGTTCGCCGCCGCGTCCCGAAGCTTCCCGTCCATCGAGTCCCCTATCTCATCGCCGGCTCTGCCGGATACGCATATCACTGCTTGTGCTTCTACCACAAATCGGCCCTCCGCAAACAGCTGCCGCCCGGCCCGCACGCGAACGCGGGGGACGGGCGGCAGCGAACTTGCGGCCCCGACCGGCAAGAGGCGCTACATCAGCTCGCAGACGCGCGCAGCGAACGCGACCGGGTCTTCGGGAAGCATGCCCTCGACCAGCAGGGCCTGGTCGTAGAGCAGGCCGGCGTACAGGTCGACCTTATCGGCGTCGCCCGCTTCCTGGGCGGCCACGAGCTTCTCGAAGACGGGGTGCTTCGCGTTGAGCTCGAGCACGCGGCGGCTCTTCGGCAGGTCGTCGGATGCCGCCTCCGGGCCGCGTGCGAGCACCTTCTCCATCTCGAGCGAAAGCGGGCCCTCGGTCGTGATGCAGGCGGGCGCATCCGTCAGGCGAGCCGACACCGCGACCTTCTCGACCTTATCGCCGAGGGCCGCGCACATGGCCCCGCAGAGCGCCTCGTTGTCCTTGGTGGCGCGCTCGGCGTCCTCCTTCTCCTCATCCGTCGCAAGATCCACGTCCCCGGCGGCGACGTTTTTGAACTCGATGCGGCGATCCTCGAGCTCGGGCTCGGCGCCGTCCGCGACGGCCTGCTCCGCGGCCGCACGGGCAGCATCGTCCTCATAGACCTTCGGCATGTCGCGCGCGACGTACTCGCGCATGGCCTGGAAGGTAAACTCATCCACATCGGCGGTGAGCAGCAGGACGTCGTACCCGCGCGCAAGGACGCCGGTCACGACCGGCATCTTCGCGAGGCGCTCGCGCGAATCGCCCGCAGCGTAGTAGATGGCCTGCTGGCCCTGCGGCATGGCGGCGGCGTACTCCGCCAGGGTCACCATCTTCTGCTCGCGCGCACTCCAGAACAGCAGCAGGTCCCCCAGCTCGTCGGCCTTCATCCCGTAACTCGAGTAGATGCCGTACTTGAGTCCGCGGCCGAAGTTCTCGAAGAACGTCTCGTAGGAGCCGCGGTCGTTGTCGCGCATGTCCTCGAGCTCGGAGGTCACCTTCTTCTCGACACGGCGGGCGATCGCGCGCAGCTGCCTGTTCTGCTGAAGCGTCTCGCGGCTGATGTTAAGCGAGACGTCCTGGGAATCGACCACGCCGCGCACGAAGTTGTAGTAGTCCGGCAGAAGGTCCGCGCACTTCTCCATGATCAGGACGTTGGAGCTGTAGAGCGCCAAGCCCTTCTCGTAATCCTTGCTGTAGAGGTCGAAGGGGGCGCGGCCGGGGATGAAGAGCAGCGCATCGTACTCGAGCGCGCCCTCTGCATGGAAGGAGGCGGTGCGCAGCGGCGCCTCGAAATCATGGAACGACGACTTGTAGAACTCGTCGTAATCCTCCTGCGACACATCCGCCGCGCGCTTCTTCCAGATCGGAGTCATGGAGTTCAGCGTCTCGACCTCCTCGTACTCCTCCCACTCCGGCGTGTAGTCGTCGCCGGCATCCTCGGGCTTGGGCTTCTGTCGGCTCTTGGTCACCATCATCTGGATCGGGTAGCGCACGTAGTTGCTGTAGCGGCGCACCAGGTCCTTGATCGTCCACTCGGTGAGGTAGCGGCTGTAGTCGTCGCCCGCCTCGCCGGACTCGGCCGGCTCGTCGTCTCGCAAGGTGAGGATCACGTCGGTGCCGTGGCCGGAGCGCTCGGCGGGCTCGATCGTGTAGCCCTCGAGGCCATCGGAATCCCAGGCGTTCGCCTCGTCGGAGCCGAACGCGCGCGACACGACGCGCACATGCTTCGCGACCATGAACGCCGAATAGAAGCCGACGCCGAACTGGCCGATGATATCGACTTCCGCACCCTGGTTCTCGGCGTTCTCGGACTTGAACTCCTCGCTGCCGGAATGGGCGATCGTGCCGAGGTTGCGCTCGAGGTCGTCCGCATCCATGCCGATGCCGTTGTCGGAGACGGTGAGCGTGCGCGCGTCCTCGTCCACGGAGATGCGGATAGCAAGGTCGCCGTCGGCAAGCTCCACGTTCGCATCGGACAAGCTCTTGAAGTTGAGCTTGTCGACCGCGTCCGAGGCGTTGGAGATCAGCTCGCGGAGGAAGATCTCCTTGTTGGTGTAGATGGAGTTGATCATGAGGTCGAGAAGCTTCTTGCTCTCGGTCTTGAACTTGCGCATCGCTCGTCCTTTCCACTTCGCTACATGAGGTGCACCGCGCCCCAACATTCAAACGCACTGCATCGTACCCAATATGTCGCTCATAAAACCTAAGTGCTCAAGACTTAGATATTCTTCAAACGAAAAAGCGCCGCCGGGATCCCGGCGGCGCCCCAGCATGCCTATGCGCGCATATGTCGCCCGCGGACGCGGAACTTGGACCGCGCCTCGGCAAGGCAGGCGTAATGCTCCACCATGTGAGCATCGCTTGCGATGAACGTGTACATGTTCTCCTCGAACATGAGCTTGGCGGGCTTCTTCTCGCGGCCCAGGCGCCCGCCGGTAATGAAGTCCGAAGACGCCTGCAGCTTGCAGCCCATCTTCATGAGTCGCTTGGCGACAGAGATGTCCTCCTGGATCGCGCGGTAGCGCTCGGGATGGGCGATGATGACCTCATAGCCCATGCCCTGGAGTTCGTAGATCGTGCGCTCGTACTCCTGGAACTCCATCTTTCCGGCACGGGTGGAGAGCTCGAGCAGGAACTCATTGGAGCCGTCGAAGTGCAGCACGTCGGCCCACTCCATTCCGAGGTCCATGAGCTTGGCGTGGTTGACCTCGAAACCCATCTGCAGGGGAAATCCCCCGGCATGTGCGACGAGCAGCTCGTAGGCGTCCCACATCGCGTCGTAGTCGAAGAACGGCTCACGGCAATGCGGGGTGCACACGATGCTCGTGACGCCCGCGGCCCGGGCGGCATCGAGCATCGCGAGGCTCTCCGCGAGGTCGGCGGCGCCGTCGTCGACGCCGGGAAGGATATGGCAATGGATGTCGCGCATGTCCTGGACTCCGTACCCCTCTTATCGACCGAAGCGGCTCGAGGAGGCGAGGCCGGACGCCACGCCCTGGGCGCCCTTGCCCTGCGGGGCGGCCTGCACGTCCTCGGACTTGCGGACCTTCTTGCCGTCCTTGGTGTAGTAGGAGTAGTAGTACTCGCTGGTCTCGGCCTCGCAGTAGTTCATGACGGCGCCGATGACGTTGACCTCCGCGCGGCGGAGCTGATCGAACGCGGCCTGGACCTCTGCGCGCTTGGCGAAGTTCTCGCGGACGACGAACAGGACGCCATCGGAGAGATGGCCCACCTCCGCAGCGTCGACGAAGGTGCCCACGGGGGGCGTATCGAAGATGACGTACTGGAAGGTCTCGCGAAGCGCCTGGATAAGGCGACGGAAGCGCTTGGACGCGATGATGTCCGCCGGGTTGGGGATATGCGGCTCGGAGTCGAGGAAGTAGAGGTTCTTCTGGCTGGTCTCGACGACCGCCTCCTCGATGGTCATCTGCTCGGAAAGGACCGCATAGAGTCCTCCGCGCGTGCGGGCGCCGATCATGTCCGCAAGGGAGCGGCGGCGCATGTCGCACTCGACGAGGACCACGCTCTTGCCGCTCGTCGCGATGGCCTGGGCAAGGTTGAGCGCTACGGTGGACTTGCCCTCGTTGGGCGTCGAAGACGTGAGGGTGATGACGCGGATGGGGTTGTCGACGCTGGAGAAGCGGATGTTCGCCAGCAGGGTCTTGGCGGCGTTCTGGACAACGAGCTTGTCGGCGCCGGCCTTCTTCTTCGCCATATTACTTACCGCCCTTCATAGCGGGGATGCGTCCGACGACGGTGATGCCGAGGAGTTCCTCGACCTCCTCCGCGCCGCGGATGCGCGTATCGAGCATATCCTGGAGAACGACGACGGCCACGGCCAGGAACAGGCCGCCCATCAGGGCGACGGCGACGTAGAGCGGACGGTTGGGGCCGCTCGGGGCCTCGGGGGCGACGGCCTCGTCGATGACGTTGATGGAATCGGCCATCTTGACGTCCTGGGCGACGATGGAGACCTGCTTGGCCATCTCGTTGGCCACGGCGGCGGCGCTCTCGGCGTCCGGGCCGGTCACGGAGATGGAGATGACGCGCGTGGTGGTCTCACTCGTGACGCTCACCTCGTAATCGGAGAGGTCCTCGAGGCCGAGGCTGCGGGCCGCCTCTGCCTCGACGCGATCGCTCTTGAGCAGCGTCGCGACGTCGTTTGCGATGAGCTGGGAAGCGGTCAGGTCGCTGTAGTTGGCGCTCTGGCTCTCCGGGGAGGATGCGGCGAGGATGTACATGCTCGTCCGAGCGGTGTACGTATTGTGCATGACGGCGAAGCTCGCAATCGCCATGACCAGCGCGCACACCAGGGGCAGCGCGACGACCAGCCGCAGGTGCTTCTTCAGCAGCTGGAAGAGTTCGAGAAGCGTCATCGAACCAACCTTTCCTTTTCTCCGGAGCGCGGCGGGCGCTTCGCCCGGCGCGGCATTCAAACACGAGGGAGCACGCAGCCAGATGCCGTACGGCCCGAAACGCGGGCACAGGGCCCCCTCTGCATGTAGTCCCTATGGTATCTCATGTAAGAACGCCGGGGGCTATTCACATGTCGTTTGTATGACGTTCCCTCAAAATTCGCAAATCCATGATTAGGCCCCGGGAACCCGGAAACCCACGACGCGGAAGGTCAGAGCCCTTATGCGCAGGAGATGTCCGACAGTCCCGGCGTGTCGGGACGGGGGGTCGGAAACGTCACGGTCATGTCGGTTCCACAGCCCGGCTCGCTCTTCACGTCGATGGTCGCGTCGTGGAAGTGCGCAGCGTGCTTCACGATCGCCAGACCGAGGCCCGTACCGCCCCCGGCCTTCGAGCGGCTCTTCTCCACGCGGTAGAACCGCTCGAAGATCTTGTCGACCTCTTCGGGGGCTATGCCGATGCCCGTGTCCGAGACGCGTATGTACGGAGCGCCCTCGGCGTTGACCCCGCAGCCGAGCGTGACCGAGCCGCCCGGCCGGTTGTAGCGGATCGCGTTGCTGGCGAGGTTATAGGCGAGCTCATCCACCAAGCGGGGGACGCCGACCACCAGCGCCGGCTCGCAGGCGGTCGCGAACGCGACATCGGCGCGGTCGGCGACCTGCTCGAGGCGCTGCTTGACGCTCTCCAGGGCGCGGCGCAGGTCGATGGGCTCGCGCGAGCCCAGCAAGGCGGACGCATCGCCCGACGCGCTCCGCTCAGCCTCGTCGAGATTCGAGAGGGTGAGGATGTCGTTCACGAGGGACGTGAGGCGCCCGGCCTCGCGGTAGATTCGACCGCCGAAATCGCGCAGGTCCGCCTCGTCGGTGACGAGACCGTTCGCGATGAGCTCCGCATAGCCCGACACCGTGGTCAGCGGGGTCTTGAGCTCATGGGTTATGTTCGCGGTGAACTCCCGGCGCATGCGGTCGCTGTCGGAGATCGCGCGCATCTGCCGCTTGAGCTCCTGGCGCTGGCTCTCGATGCGCTCGAGCATCGGAACCATCTCGGCGTATGCGACTTCGGCGGTGCGTGTCGGGTGATCGAGGTCGACCTCCGTGAGCGGCGCGATGATCCTGCGGGACTCGCGCCGGGCGATGGCGAGCGAGAGCAGCGCGCACGCGCCGAGAAGGAGCAGCAACGGCCCCACGAGCCCGAACAGGATCGAGAGGTACCCCGCCTGCTCCTGGGAAAGGCGGACCACCGAGCCGTCGTCCAGGCGCTTGGCCTCGTAGACCATCACCTCACCGAGCGTCGAGCTGGCGCGCTCCGAGGTCCCCTCCCCATGGTCGAGTGCGTCGCGGACCTCGGGGCGATTCGCATGGTTGCCCATGGAGGATGCTTCTTCGAACGTGTCGTACAGCACCGTGCCGTCGGATGCCACGAGCGTGAGGCGCGTCTTGTTGATATCGAGGGCGTCCAGAACGGAGATGTCCTCGGGGGATGCATCCAAGGCGGAGGCGATCATGTCCGCCTGCTCGGCGAGCTCCTCATGGGCGAGCGACACCAGCCGCGCGTGCACGAACGCGGTCCCCGTGAGAGCGAAGACCCCCACGAAGGCCATGGTGAGCCCGAATACCGTCATGAAGACGCGCCGCATCAGCGAGCGATGCTTTCCGCTCATCGGATCCCCCCCCGTCGGCGATACCGCGCATCGGCGCGAAGGCGGCCGCGCTATGCATCTTGGGCGGCGAAACGGTAACCCACGCCGCGAACGGTCTCGATGCTCGAAGAGCGCTCGCCGAGCTTCTGGCGCAGGGTCTGAACGTGGACGTCCACGGTCCGGGAGCCGCCGTCGAAATCCCATCCCCACACGCTGCGCAGGAGCGTTTCGCGCGTGAAGACGACGCCGGGCTTCTTCATGAGGTACTCGAGCAGGTCGAACTCCCGCAACGTGAGCTTGACGTCCTCGCCGTCCACCGAGCACGTCCTGCAGCTCGGCGAGAGCACGATGCCGTCGGCGGAGAGCACGTCGCTCGCCTGGCGGGACATGCCGCCGCGGCGCAGCAGCGCACGGCAGCGGCTCGTGAGCTCCATGAGGGAGAAGGGCTTGGTGAGATAGTCGTCCGCCCCGCCGTCGAGCGCGACGACTTTGTCCAGCTCGGTGTCCTTTGCCGTCAGCATCATGATGGGCACGGTCGCCGTCTCGACGCTCGCCCTGAGCCGCCGCATGATCTCGAGGCCGTCGGTATCGGGAAGCATGATATCGAGGAGCACGGCATCCGGCACGCGCCGGGCGACGGCGGCCTTGAACTCGCTGTCGCAGCTGAAGCCCTCGGCCTCGATGCCCTGCTGGCGCAAAGCGTATAGGGTGAGCCCGCGGATGTTGTCGTCATCCTCGACGTAATAGATCATGCCCGCTCCTCTCGACCGTTTCGAAGATTGTACTACCCTCGCGCCCTCCGCCTGCGCGGCGGGAGGGCGCCATGCGCCCCGTCCCTATCCGAACCGGCCCGTCAGGTAGTCGGCCGTCCGGGGGTCGGAGGGTCGGGCGAACAGGTCGGCCGTCCCGGCGTGCTCGACGAGCTCGCCGAGCAGGAAGAACGCGACGGAGTCGGAGATGCGAGACGCCTGCTGCATGTTGTGGGTGACCACGACGAGCGTGTAGTCCCGCCGGAGCTCGTGGGCGAGCTGCTCGACCTGGACGGTGGAGATCGGGTCGAGTGCGCTTGTCGGCTCGTCCATCAAAAGCACCTCGGGCTTGACGGCGATCGCGCGGGCGATGCAGAGGCGCTGCTGCTGGCCGCCGGAAAGGCCCAAACCGGACTGCTTGAGCTTGTCCTTGACCTCATCCCAAAGCGCCGCATGGCGCAAGGAGTCCTCGACGATCTCGTCGAGCTCGCTGCGAGATCGGATGCCCAAGCCGCGCGGGCCGTATGCGACGTTATCGTAGATGCTCATCGGGAAGGGGTTGGGGCGCTGGAACACCATGCCGACACGCTGCCTGAGCCTCGTCGGGTTGACGTCGCGGTAGATGTCCTCGCTGTCGAGCGCGACGCGCCCCTCGATCCGGCAGCCCTTGACGTCATCGTTCATGCGGTTGAAGCAGCGCAGCAGCGTCGACTTACCGCAGCCGGACGGACCGATGAACGAGGTGATCTGCTTGTCGCGGATATCGATGGATACATCCTTCAGCGCATGATGCTCCCCATAGAAGAGGTCCAGATGCTCCACGGACAACCGAACGCTCCCCTTGCGAAAATCGGGGATATCCGCCGTGATGCCCATCTCGCGCTCGCGAGCCTCGGCGACCGCACGCTCCATCTGCACTCCGCCCATATGGCCTCCTTGCGTTATGCACACTCTTGGACCGAATGCTACGCGCGGGCGGAAAGGCGGGGGCAAGGGCGATGTCAGCGTTCTGTAAAGCCGCGCTCCGGCGGCGGGCGCTTCCCGGGGCGGAAAGATCGTCGCGCGGCCGCCCCTTAAGCGGGAAGGTCGATGGTGAACGTCGTGAACTCCGGCGTCGACGTGCAGCCGATCGTCCCGCCATGCGCCGCGACGATCTCGCGCGCGATGGCCAGCCCGAGGCCGGCGCCGCCCCGGTTCGTCGAACGGGCCGCGTCAAGGCGGTAGAACTTCTCGAAAATGACCCGCAGCTTCGCCTCGGGGATCGGGTCGCCCTGGTTGATGAAGCGGATGCGGACCCCCGCGGGGGTCGTCTCCGCCTCGATGCGAATCGCGGTCCCATCGTAGCTGTAGGCGATCGCGTTCTTCATCACGTTGTTGAACACGCGCGCCATCTTATCGCCGTCGACAAGCGCCACGAGTCCCTCGGGGACGTCCACGACGGCGCGCTTGCGCTGATCGGAGAGCTGGGGATAGAACTCCTCCGCGACCTGGCCGAGCATGAGCCCGAGGTCGACGTAGCCGCGCGTCAAGACGATGTCATGGAAGTCGAAGCGCGTGATGTCGAAGAACTCCTCGATCAGGCTATCGAGTCGGTGCGCCTTCTCCAGGGCCACGCCCGTGAAACGCACCCGCTGCTCCTCGGGAAGATCGGGGGCCTCGTGCAGCAGCGAGAGGTAGCCCACGACGCTCGCGAGCGGTGTCTTGAGGTCGTGCGCCAGGTAGGTCACCAGATCGTCCTTGCGGCCCGATTCATCCCGAAGCGCCTGCGCCGCGAGACGCTCGCGCTCCCGCACCCGGTTGAGCGCGCTTTCGACCTCAAGATAGTCGCTGTCCAGGTCGTCCCAGTTGTCGGGGTGCTCGATCAGCCGGTCGACCATGTGGCGGGCGATTGCCCCGTCGGCCTCCTCGCGTCCGCGGGCGCACCCATGGACGTACGCCGAGCGCGCAGAGAAGAGCGCGGCGCACACCGCGAGGGCGAGCAGGAAACCGCAGAAGACGAAGATGTAGTCGATGCTCACGTAGAGCTGCGGAGCCTGTGCCGTCGCGACGCCGCCCATGAAGAGCACAGCGAGCCAGATGGTGCCGCCCATCGTGATCGCGCGCCGTACCTCGAGGAACCGCTCGATCAAAACGTAGCCGATGAAGAACACGGCGGCGAGCACGATGATGTTCTCCATGCCCAGGACGGCGAAGCAGAGCGCGCCGAGCACGACAGTCGAGACCCACCTGCTGTCGACGACGGCGCGCAGGCGGCCGAGCAGCGTCGCCCACGAGGCCTCCGGATCGGCTGCGGAATCCTCGCCGCCCCGAGCCCCGTCAGGAGCCTCGTCCAGCGCGGCCGGATCCGCCTGCTCGAGATCCCGCTCGCCGGCGACCTCGTTCGGACGCCCCGTCATCGGGTTCACGGGCGCGCGCCCGGAGCGATTCGCCATGCTGGCCCTTCTTTCATCTCATCGTCTTCGCGAACGCCGCCGCCTCTCCCTGCGGGGCGGAAAGAATCCTACCCCTCCGCACGCGGAAGCTCGACGGGGTCCGCGTCGTCGGCGTAATCGACCGTCACGGCCTCGGGTTCCTCGGACCCGTCGGGCGACGTGAGCACGTACAGGCTCGGAACAAGATCCATCGTCGCCGGTCCGTCGTAGGCCTTGAGCTGAACCGCCAGCACGCGTCCGTCCAGCTCGGCCGACTCCGGCTCGGGCCGCGGGCTGGACGATCCCCAGAAGGTCAGGAGCACGGAGCCGTCGTCCATGAGCCTCCAGCTGTCGCGCTGAACGGTGTCAACCGGATAATCGTCCTCCGCGACGGCCTCGATCGCCCACGTCGTCACCTCGTCAGCCGGGGCGGAACCCGCAGGCTCTTGAGGCTTGGGGCCGCATCCCGCGATGCCGCCGATTGCCGCGCAGGCGCCGCACGCCGTCAAGGTGACGAAGGTTCTCCGATCGATCATGTGCATCTTCCTTTCATACGATCTCGCGCCGCGCTGACGCCCCGCATGGGGCGGTCGGCGGCGCCCGACTGACGCCAAGGGTCGCAAGCCCCTCCATGCGGGCTGCCCCGCAAGCCGTGCCTGGCCGCCCGGCGGCCCAGGCCCGGCAGTCGCCGATGGACACGGCGCCGCACGCTACTTCTCGATGGTATAACCGACGCCCCAGATGTTCTTGATGAAGCGCGGGTTCTGGGCATCGTCGCCCAGCTTCTCGCGCAGGTGCCGGATGTGCACCATGACGGTGTTGCTCGAACTCGACATGAACTCCTCGCCCCAGACCGCGCGAAACAGGTCCTCGACGGGCACCACGCGTCCCCTGTTCTCGACGAGGTACAGCAGGATCGAGAACTCGAGGGGCGTGCAGCGCACCGGGCGGTCATCGACCGTGACGGTGCGCGCATCCCGGCTGATCGTGAGGCCGTCCACGGAAAGCTCGCCGGAATCCTCGTCCGCCACGCGGCTCCCGTACCTCGTGTAGCGCCTCAGCTGGGCCTTGACGCGCGCGACGAGCTCGAGCGGGCGGAACGGCTTGACGACGTAGTCGTCGGCACCGAGCGCCAAACCCTCGATCTTGTCCTTCTGGGCATCGCGCGCCGTGAGCATGATGACCGGATAGGTCCGCTCGGACCGTATGGTCCGCAGCAGCTCGAACCCGTCGATATCCGGCAACATGATATCGAGCACCGCCAGGTCGAACTCCTGCTCGAAGATGGCCTTCGCCGCCTCCGCACCGGTGTAGGCGATCGTCACGCCGAAGCCTTCGTTTTGCAGGTAGATTCCTACGAGGTCTGCGATGGTCTTCTCATCGTCCACGACCAGGATGTGCGCGTCCAACGGACCCTCCTTCCAAACGGCACCATTATCCCCGGCAACCCCTCGCAGCGCGACGGGCTGCCGGGATATTAAGGAACAACTAATACTGCCCCGACGGCGCCCCTCAGAGGTCCGCGGTGTCGAGCATGACGGTGAAGGGTCCGTCATTGACAAGGTCGACGCTCATGTCCGCCGCGAAGGTCCCCGTCTGGACCCGCGCCACGTCGCGTCGGGCGAGCTCGACGAAATACTCGTAGAGCTCGCGCGCAAGCTTTGGGGACGCAGCCCCCGTGAACGACGGGCGCCTTCCCCTGCGGCAGTTGGCGTACAGGGTGAACTGGGAGACGACCAGCAGCTCGCCCGCCGTATCCATCAGCGACCGGTTCACGCGTCCCTCGTCGTCCTCCATGATCCGCAAGTCGCGCAGCTTGCTCCAAAGCCGCTCCGCGTCGGAAGCCGAATCCCCCTCGCCCACGCCGAGCAAGACGAGGTACCCCGCACCGATATGCGCGGTCCTTTCGCCCCCGATCGTCACGCCCGCTCGCGTCACGCGCTGCACCAGCGCCCTCATGTTCCGCCCCTAGCCTTCGATGCCGCGGAGCTTGGCGGCGAGGTCCTGCAATGCGTGGAAGCGATGGCTGATGGCGTTCTTCTCCTCCGGGGAAAGCTCGGCCATCGTCTTTCCCGGGGTGTCATCCGGAAGAAACAACGGGTCGTAGCCGAATCCGCATGTCCCCCGCTCCTCGTGGCCAATCGCGCCCTCGCAGGCGCCCTCGCCCGACAGCACCATGCCCGTCGCGTCGATGAAGGCGATGGAGCTCACGAACCGCGCAGCGCGCTCGCCGTCCGGCACTCCGGCGAGCTTCTCCTTGAGCTTCGCGTTGTTCGCCGCATCATCGCCGTGAACCCCCGCATAGCGGGCAGAGTACACGCCGGGTTCGCCGCCGAGCGCGTCCACCATGAGGCCGGAATCATCGGCGATGGAGGGCAGCCCCGTCACCTCGACGGCGGCCTCTGCCTTTATGAGCGCATTCTCGAAAAACGTCGTCCCGTTCTCCTCGGGCTCCTCGAACTCACCGAGCTGCCCGAGCGCGACGAACCTCACGTCGGGAAGCACCGCAGACAGAATATCCTCGATCTCGACCAGCTTGTGCATGTTGCCCGTCGCCACGACCACCGTGCGAGCGGGGTCGAGCTCCTCTATATCCATCATCGTGCGATCCATCCGATCACCGATCCCTTTCCACGCATTGAACCCTCAGATTTCCCGGTCGCGCGACGGACGCGGGCCGTCGAGCGACCGACACGGCATCGTCTCAATCCCTGAATGCCGTGACCTCGTTTTGCAGCGCGACGAGCTGCTCGATGCCCAGCTCTCCAAGATCGAGGAGGTCGTTGAGCCTCTTCCTGTCGAACGGAGCCTGCTCGCCGGTGCCTTGGATCTCCACGATCTCCCCGGAATCCGTGGCGACGAGGTTCATGTCCACCTCTGCGCGGCTGTCCTCCGCGTAGTCGAGGTCAAGCACGCAAGACCCGTCCACCACGCCCATGGATACCGCCGCGACCTGGCCGGTAAGAGGCAGGCGAGGAATCTTGCCCGCCTCGACCCACGCCATGAGCGCGTCGTGCAGCGCCACCCAGGCACCCGTCACGCTCGCCGTCCGCGTGCCCCCGTCGGCCTGGATCACGTCGCAATCTACCGTGACGGTGTACTCGCCGAGCGCCCGAAGATTCGTGACCGTTCGCAGGCTGCGCCCTATCAGGCGCTCGATCTCCATCGATCGACCTTTGCGCATGCCCGTCTCGCGACGCGTGCGGCGCCCCGTCGAAGCCGGCAGCATCGCGTACTCCGCCGTAACCCAGCCGGAACGGCTCGCGCGGCGCCATGCGGGAAGCCCCTCCTCGATCGTGGCCGCGCACAGGACGCGCGTATCCCCGAACTCCACAAGGCATGACCCCAAGGCATGCTTCATGACCTCGCGGGTAAGCTTGACCGGCCGCATCGCCGAGGCCGGCCTGTCGCCGGCTCGCTTGATCTCCGTACGCTCCATATCAGATTCCTTTCATCATGTGATCCCGATAGCCTGCATGGTCCGCACCCGGCGCTCGCCGGGCGACCGCATCAGATGCCCCTGAGTTCATCCAGGCCTATATGCTCGATCGACTTGAGGGGCTGGCCGAAAATAAAGCTGCCTGCGGCCGCAAACTCCGCGATGTTGTCCGATGTCGTCGCGAAGCGATGCACGGGCTCGTTGTCCGTACCCGCAAGCTGCTCGCGACGCTCAAGGATGTCGCGGAGCTCGCGCGTCGTCTCCTCCGCGGACGACACGACGCGGACCCCCGGGCCCAGAGAATGTCGGATAGGACCGGCTAGCAAGGGAAAATGCGTGCAGCCGAGCACCACCGTGTCGACGTGCGCCCCACCGTTGACGATCGGCGCGAGCGTTCGCTCTACCTCCATGCGGTTCTCGGGCGTATCGAAGATATCCCCGTTCTGCAGCCAGCGCTCTTGAAGGTGCGCTCCCGTGGCCAGCTCACGCTCGACGATCTCGACGAAGCTGGGGGCAGGGCAGCCGTAAACGTCCACTCCTGCGTCCAGATCCTGGATAGCCCGCGTGTAGGCACCCGACCGGACCGTAAGGCTCGTGGCCAAGACGCCGACCTTCCGCGTGCGCGTCGAGTTGATGGCCGCCCGGGCCCCGGGGGCGATCACCCCGATGACGGGGACCGGCAGGAGCTGCTGCGCGATGCGAAGGCCCGCGGCGGTCGCCGTGTTGCAGGCGATTACCAAGATCTTGATGTCGCGTTCGGCGAGCCAGCGCCCCGCCTGCATGACAAACGAGCGCACCTCCTCCTCCGAGCGCACGCCATAGGGACAGCGCTTGGTGTCCCCGACGTAATAGATGGATTCGTGCGGAAGCGACGTCGCGATGCAACGCGCGACGGTCAGCCCGCCGAGGCCGGAGTCGAACACACCGATAGGCCTGTTGTTGCCGCTTCCGGAAGAGCCCAAAAACGGCGCGGACGCATGGTCCGGGCGCACATAGGGGCAATCCGTCATGCCATGACCTGTCATCGTCACAAGGAACCTCCCGTCACTTACAGGACAACAGGCAGCGCATAGCGCTCACCCAGCCGTCGACGATGCGCCCACGCGTGACGAAGGCGTTATCATGCGACTCGAGGAACTCTTCCGCCCCCGGGTCGCGCAGACCGTTTTCAACGAGGAAGAAGACACTTGTGTAATCCGCCATGAGGAAATCGGACGACGCGTCGCCGATTGAAAGCGTCTCCCCCGGATCGATTCCCCGGAGCTCACAGAAGCGCTCGATGCCTCGACCTTTATTGAGGCCGAGCGGACTGATGTTGAACGCCCTGCCGCGAACGCCTTCGGGAAGCACGAGGGTCGTGGGCGCAGAGATATAACCCAAGAACCCGTTGTCGCCCCATTCGAGCTCCGCACCCGAGGCACGGATAATCTCCCAGGCCTCCTCATCGGGAATCTCGCCGCGAAGTCCCACCGTGACCTCACGGTACTTATAGCCCGTAGACATATCGTTATGGTACTCAAGAAGGCCCGGCCATCGGCTGGAGAACTCGTCGAGGATTCCCGTCGCCTCGATGCACTGATGGGGTGTATAGCCCCAAGCGGGGTTGTACGGCATGTCCGCGCAGAAATACTCCCAGCGATTATCGGAGCGATCGACCATAAGCAGTCCGCCCATCTCGGCGATATAGGAGTTGAAGCCGAAGATGCGGGAGTCCTCATGCATCATGGAGCGATTGCGGCCGGAGCAGGGGATGATCTCGACCCCGGCGCGCTTGAGCTCGACAACGGTCGCGACAAGATCGAGAGAGTCGTCTCCCGCGGCATTCGCAAGGGCGCACGAACCAGGCGCAAGCATCGTTCCGTCCAGATCGGTGAAGATATATTTCACGCGAGAAAGGAGGTCGGCGAGCTCGCCAGACGGCTGGAGGGGAAGGACGGAATGGGCCATGCACTCAACTCCTGGGATATGGCTGGATAACGTCAAATCGCACCTATTGTACCGTTGGAACGCGAAGGCGCAGGGAGCCGAGCGTCAGTCGGGACCAGCACTACATATATTGAGTTAGACAAATGAATAGCTATAAACGGGCAGGGGCCCCCGCGGATACCTCCGCGGGGGCCCCTGCCCCGAAACGCAGTCCACCGGTCAGCGGCGCCCTGCTCTCCCACGGGCTTGCCCCGCAGTACCATCGGCGCGGTGCGGCTTAGCTTCCGGGTTCGGAATGGGACCGGGCGTGCCCCGCACGCTGTGGCCGCTGACCGGTGGGCGGCGTTCCGCCCACCCGGGGGTGCTCGCGTGCCCTGAGGGCCGCACAGCGACGACGGACCGGTCGGTTCGATCGGGCGCAAGCCTCGGCGGCGATCCCCGCGCGCGAGAGCGCGCCGGACGCCCCGCCGCGGATGCGGGGTAAGAGCTCGGGCGATTAGTACGGCTCGGCTGAGGGGCTCGCACCCCTTGCACCTGCCGCCTATCGAACCGGTGGTCTACCGGTGCCCTTACCGAAAAGGAGAACTGATCTCGGGAACGGCTTCCCGCTTAGATGCCTTCAGCGGTTATCCGCGCCGGACGCGGCTACCCGGCAGTGCCGTTGGTCGACAACCGGTTCACCGGAGGTCCGTCCACCCCGGTCCTCTCGTACTAGGGGCAGCCTCCCTCGATTCTCCTGCGCCCACGGAGGATAGGGACCGAACTGTCTCACGACGTTCTGAACCCAGCTCGCGTACCGCTTTAAACGGCGAACAGCCGTACCCTTGGGACCTGCTCCAGCCCCAGGATGCGATGAGCCGACATCGAG
>DBFEBE010000010.1:0-17171 GCA_048318985.1 Collinsella sp. | reverse complement strand
AGCGGCGGAGGTGCTGGTCGAAGCGCTTCCCTGGATCAAGAACATCACCGGCAAGACCGTCGTCATCAAGTACGGCGGCGCGGCGATGGTGGACGAGCGCCTGCGCGCCGACGTCATGGGCGATATCGTGCTCCTTAAGATCATGGGCATGAAGCCGGTCATCGTGCACGGCGGCGGCAAGGACATCAACGCCGCGCTCAAGCGGTACGACATCCCCGTGGAGTTTCGCCGCGGCCAGCGCGTGACGTCCGAGGACGCGATGGAGGTCGTGCGCCAGGTGCTCGTGGGCAAGGTCAACGAGCAGCTCGTCTCCGCCGTCAACCGCCACGGCAACCTCGCCGTGGGCGTCTCGGGTGCCGATGCGGGCACCATCGTCGCGCGCCAGATGGCGCCCGAGCTCGGGCGCGTGGGCAACATCGAGCGCATCAACGCCGACTTCCTCGCCAGCCTGATCGACAACGACTACATCCCCGTGGTCGCGACGGTGGGCGTGGGCGAGGACGGCGGGTTCTACAACATCAACGCCGACGTGGCCGCCGGGCACATCGCCGCCGCGCTCGGTGCCCACAAGGTTATCTTCCTCACCGACGTCGACGGCCTGTACGAGGACTTCTCCGACAAGGACTCGCTCATCTCCAACCTCACGATGGAGGAGGTGCAAGGCATGCTTGACGGCGGCGCGATCGATTCCGGCATGATCCCCAAGCTGCAGAGCTGCATCACGGCGCTCGCCGGCGGCGTGTTCCGCGCGCACATCATCAACGGCACGACGCCGCACTCGCTGCTGCTCGAGCTTTTGACCGATACCGGCGTGGGCACCGTGATCCACTCGTCTCAGGCCTCCTACGACCTCGACCGCCATCCCCACCCGCTCGATGCGTTCGCCGCGCGCCTCGCGGAGAACATCTAGCGCCGCAGCCTCACGACCCCTATCGACCGAAAGGACCTCCTATGTCCCTTGACCAGCAGAAGCACCTCGAGTCAACCTACGTCATGCACACCTTCGGGCGCTCGGGCGTCGAGTTCGTCGACGGGCGCGGCATGACGCTCGTGGGCGACGACGGCCGCGAGTACCTCGACTTCCTTGCAGGCATCGGGGTGTGCTGCCTGGGACATGGACACCCGGCGGTCGCGGGCGCGGTGCGCGACCAGGCCGAGCGCCTGATGCACGTGTCCAACTATTTCTACATCGAGCATCGCGGCCAGGTCGCGGCGCTGCTCTCCAAGCTCGCCAACGGCGACATGGCGGGTGCGGCAGCGATCGTGTCGGCGCTGGACGCCCGCGACGCGGACGCATTGGCGGCGGCTGCGGAGCCCGTTGCGGGCGAGCAGGTGTGGGAGACGTTCTTCGCGAATTCCGGCGCCGAGGCGAACGAGGGCTCGATGAAGCTCGCGCGCCTGTACGCCAAACGCGCCGGCAACGGGGGCAACACCATCGTCTGCCTGCGCGGCGGCTTCCACGGCCGCACGCTCGAGACGATCGCCGCCACCATGCAGGACCGGCTGCAGGACAGCTTCCGGCCCCTGCCCGGCGGCTTCGTCGCCTGCGCGCCCAACGATGTGGACGAGCTGCGCTCGATCTTCGACCGCCTGGGAAGCGAGATCTGCGCCGTGATGCTCGAGCCCATCCAGGGCGAAAGCGGCGTGCATCCGTTGACGCAGGAGTTCATGGAGGCCGCGCGCGACCTTTCGCACGCTCACGGCGCCCTGCTCATCGCCGACGAGGTGCAGACGGGCGTCTTCCGCAGCGGCAGGCCGTTCGCGTTCCAGACGTACGGCGTGGAGCCGGACATCATGAGCCTGGCGAAGGGCATCGCGGGCGGCGTGCCGGCAGGTGCCTGCGTGGCGAAGAAGGAGGTCGCCGACGTGTTCCGTCCGGGCGACCACGGCTCGACCTTCGGCGGGAGCTGCCTGGCCGTCGCGGCGGCGGAGGCGGTGCTCGCTGAGCTCGTGCGCGGGCGCTACGACGAGCGCGCGGCGGAGGTCGGCGCGTATCTCTCGGGGCGCCTGGCGGGCATCGGGGCGGTGACGGAGGTGCGCGGAAGCGGCCTCATGGTGGGGTGCGACATCGCCGAGGACGCGGGTGACGCGCACGACGTGGTCGCCGCCATGCTCGACGCGGGCTTCGTGATCAACGCGACCGGCGCTTGCACGCTGCGGTTCCTGCCTCCGCTGATCTGCGGCAAGGGCGACGTTGACGCGCTGGTCGAGGCTCTGGGGCGCGTCCGCGCGTAGCGCGGCGCGCTCGGCGGCGTGCCGCCCGGGGCGCCCGGGGCGGACGCGGCGTCACGGGAATTTCCTGTAGCGCGGGAGGGCGGTTTTGGGTATCCTAGATGCCTACGGGCGATTGGCGCAACGGTTAGCGCAGGTGCTTTACACGCACAAGGCTGGGGGTTCGAATCCCTCATCGCCCACCATAGGTTTCAGGCGGCCCCGGGAACGGGGCCGTTTTCGTTGAGGGGCCCGGACGGGGATTCGAACCCGGAAGGGCGCGGAGCCGAGCCGGGCGGCGCGAGCCGCCCGCCGGCGCAGCGCGCGAGGGCCCGGCAGGGCCCGAAGCGGGACGGGGCGGCGCGAGCCGCCCCGCGAATCCCTCATCGCCCACCATAGGTTTCAGGCGGCCCCGGCGACGGGGCCGTTTTCGTTGAGAGCGCCGGGCCCCAAGGAGCTCGACCCTTTGGGGCACGGCTGATATCACGCCAAGGGATGCGTCGCTTTTGCGGAAGCGGGCGCTGTCCGCCTTTGGCGGCATTCCGACACATCGGTTGTCTTGGACGTGGCACAGAATGACGTCCAGTCGGTATCGATGCGCGCGCACGCGACCATGCATGCGCGCGGAGGGCTCTGTATTTTGCCGAACGGGCGCCGTCTGCGCCAAATTACGTCCGCGAATCGGGCTCATGGGGCTCTGTAAGTCCTCTTGCGACATAAAACAAACCCACTTAGATACCGACTCGGCGGCGTTTGGTGCCACTCTCGTGTGTTCGTATAAAATAGAAACACCCTGTTTGAGTCCCGAGGCCGATAGACGTGCATAGAATCGTGGATTCTGGTCTCAAATTTGAATATGAGGGTCGTCTCGCGCTTCGCCTCAGCCGACGAGGCGGAAAGTGCGCGCCGGCATGCCGCCGACGGCCTGCGAGTGACGCGGCGCGGTCGTTTTCGATGCCGGCGCGAGGGTGCCGGCCCCGCCGATGCATGCCGAAAGGCGCGCGCTCTTTCGGCGAGCGCGCCCGCTCCCGTGCCGGAGATCCGTCGGCCTTGCGAAAGTGACGTATTCGCCCCGACCTGAGATACTAGAGGGATGGTTGTTCGTACGCGAAGAGGAGCGCGCATGGCGCAGCAAGAGTTCATCGAGGCGTTGCAGGCAGAGGCGGCGCTGCCGAGCACGTTTTCGCGCGCCCGCCAGATCGCCCGCGCCGGAGGCGTCCTTTCGTGCGAGGGCGACACGGGCGCGACGGGCGGCGTGGCGTGCGTGAGCGGTCTCGTGAAGGGCTCGCAGGGCGCCCGGTACCGCGCGCGCGTCGAGCTCGACCTCACCGATCCCGAGGTGGTCGACTACGCATGCACCTGCCCGGCGGCCCATCGCTACGACGGGATGTGCAAGCACGCCATCGCGCTTGCGCTGCGCTACCTGGCGGGCGAGGGGCTTGTCGATCCAAATGCCGCCGCGCCGGCCCGTGATGGCGCGCAAGGTATCGTCGAGCCGCCGCCCGGTGTCCGGCGTCGAGCCGCAGCGCGGCCCACGAGCGCCCCCGTCGTGCAGCTCCTCGATACCATGAAGCGCCGACGTGTCAACGGCGTAGCGGCGGCTCGGCAGGCCGCGCATCCGGCGCGCACGGCGTCTGCGCCCGTGGCGCCGGTTTCCTTCGAGGTCACGGTGGGACGCCGTCCGGGGTTCGGCTCCTCGGCGCCCGAGCCCTGGGGAATCCGGTTGCGCGCCGTGAGTGGGAAGGCGTCCTATCTCGTGCGCGACCTCGCCGCCGTGCTCGAGGCATGGCGCGTCGGCGCGCCGTTCGGGTACGGGGCCAAGCTCTCGGTCGTGCACGTTCCCGCGTCGTTCGAGGACCACGCGGCCGGGTTGCTCGAGGTCCTTTCCGCCCTCAAGCGCCCCGCGCCCGGCGCGCCCCGTCAGGCGTTCGCGTCTCCGCACGGACCCGTCGGCACGGTCCCGCTCTCGTCTGCCGAGCTCTGCGCCGTTCTCGACGCCCTCCAGGGCTCGCGCATCCGCTACGAGGCCTCGGGCCCCGGAGCCGGCCGCGTGGAGACGGAGCTCGAGGTCGTCGAGGGCGCGCCCGCCCCGACCGCCCGCATCTCCGCCGTAGAGGACGGCTTCGATCTGGAGTTCGATCCCTTCGACATGGTCTGGGCCGCCTCGACCGCATATGTGCTGGGCGCACGGCTTGCCGGCCGCATCGATGCCGACCGCGCCCGGGCGCTCGAGGGATTCCGCGCGCTGTGGGAGTCGGGCGCCCCGCTGCACATCGCCGCGGCAAGCTCCGCGGACCTCGCCCGCATCCTCGTGCCCGAGCTGCGCGGCGCCTTCGAGCTCGAGGTGCCCGCGGAGCTCGAGCGCGAGGTGCCGAGCGCGCGGTTCACCTTCACCGTGGCGGAGGACGACGGGGACGTCGTGTGCCGCGCGCAGGTCGCCTACGGCGAGCGCGTCTACGACCTCTTCGCCGAGGGTGATGCGGGTCCCGTGGACGCTGCTCCCGCCTGGGCGGCGCCCGCTCGCCCGGCCCCGCCCTCGGCGTTCCCCGCCGGCCGCGCGCCCGCGCCGCGCTCGGTGCTGGCGCCGGAGCGCCAGGAGCGCGACGACGTCGCCGAGTGCCGCGCGGCGCAGGTGGTCGAGGAGTTCTTCCCCGACGGCTACCCGCAGCCGAAGTTCTCCTGGGACGACGACGAGCGCCTCTACCGCCTGCTCACGGAGGGGCTGCGCGAGCTGCGCTCCCTGGGCGAGGTGCTGCTGAGCGAGCGGCTGCGCGGCGCGGTCGCCCGTCCGGCGCCGAAGCTCTCCGTCCGCGCGACCGTGCGCAGCGGCCTGCTCGACGTCGAGCTCGGGGCGAGCGGGATGAAGCCGGCCGAGCTTATCGCGTACCTGGCGTCGTATCGCCGCCGCCAGCGCTTCGTCCGGCTCACCGACGGCGAGATCGTGCGCATCGACGACTCCGCGCGCGAGGCGGAGGCCCTGGGCGAGGCGCTCGGCGTGCGAGCCTCCGACCTGGTCGAGGGCGTGCGCGGCCTGCCGCTGTCGCGCGCGGTGCTCGTCGACGCCCTCCTCGACCGGATGGAGATGGCCTCCGACCGGCGCGACGGGGGCTTCCGCGACCTCGTCGCCTCGTTCGACGCTCTGTCCGAGGCCGATTTCTCCGTGCCCGCGTCGCTCAGGGCCGACCTGCGCTCCTACCAGCTCGACGGCTTCCGCTGGCTCGGTGCGCTCGAGCGCATGGGGTGCGGCGGCATCCTCGCCGACGACATGGGCCTGGGCAAGACGCTGCAGATGATCGCGCATATCCTCGCGCGCCGCGAGGCGGGGGAGGAGGGGCCCACGCTGGTGGTGTGCCCCGCATCGCTCGTGTACAACTGGATGGCCGAGCTCGAGCGCTTCGCCCCGTCGCTGCGCGCCGTCGCGCTCACGGGCGCGGCGCCCGCCCGCGCCGCCGCCATAGCGCGCAGCGCGGAGGCCGACGTGCTCGTCACCTCCTACGACCTCATGAAGCGCGACATCGAGGACCTCTGCCGCCAGGACCTGCGGCGCGTGGTGCTCGACGAGGCGCAGTACATCAAGAACCCCGGTACGCAGGCGGCCCGCGCGGCGAAGCTGCTGCCGGCGCCCGCCCGCTTCGCGCTCACGGGCACGCCCGTGGAGAACCGCCTCTCGGACCTGTGGAGCATCTTCGATTTCCTGATGCCCGGCCTGCTGGGTGGCCGGGACGCCTTCGCCAAGCGCTACCAGGGCCCGGTGGAGGCGGGGGAGGAGGGCGCCGCCGCGCGCCTGCGGCGCATCACGGGGCCGTTCATCCTGCGCCGCCTGAAGGCGGACGTGCTGGCGGACCTCCCCGAGAAGAGCGAGAGCGTCGTCATGGCGCACATGTCCGGCGAGCAGGAGCGGCTGTACCGCGCATGCGAGGAGCGGCTCGCGCTCCAGGTCGCGCACGAGGCGCCCGCGGAGTTCGGGCGCAAGAAGCTGCAGGTGCTGGCCGAGCTCACCAAGCTGCGCCAGGTCTGCTGCGATCCGCGCCTCGCCTACGAGGACTACGACGGGGGCAGCGCGAAGCTCGAGACGTGCCTCGAGCTCGTGCGCACCGCGCTCGACGGCGGTCACCAGGTCCTCGTGTTCTCCCAGTTCGTGAGCATGCTGCAGATCGTCGGCGACCGGCTGGCCGCGGAGCGCGTCGGATTCGAGCGGCTCGACGGCTCCTGCTCGAAGGAGGCTCGGGCCGCCCTCGTCGAGCGGTTCCAGGCGGGGCGCACGCGCGTGCTGCTCGTGTCGCTCAAGGCCGGCGGCGTGGGCCTCAACCTCACGGCGGCCGACGTGGTGATCCACTACGACCCCTGGTGGAACGTCGCGGCGCAGGACCAGGCGACGGACCGCGCCCACCGTATCGGCCAGACGCGCGCGGTCAACGTGTTCAAGCTCATCGCCCAGGGTACGGTCGAGGAGCGCATCCTGGCGATGCAGGAGGGCAAGCGGGAACTCGTCGAGAGCGTGATCGGGGGGTCCTCGCCCTCCGGCCTGCTCACCCGCGAGGACTTCCTGGCCCTGTTGGGCGAGGCGCGCGCATAGCGTCCGGGCCTGCGCCCGGCGGGGCGGCGGGGGAGAGCGCCTCCCGCGCCGCCGGGCGCCGGCGCCGCGCCGTCGCATCGTCGCCGGCGCCCTGACCTATCCGCTATTCCGCGTCGAGCAGGTCCTCGATGAAGCCCACGCGGTAGTTCTTGAACACGGCCTCGGCGCCGTCCTGCGTCGCGTCCAGGTCGAGGTCGGCCATGATGCCGAAGTCGTGGTCGCCGTCCTCGTCCGCGAAGATCTGGTGCACGTGCCACACGTGCGCCGCCTTCTCGTCCGCCTCGTCGACGGTAAACATCGCCGCGGAGCGCGCGTCGGCGTCGAGCAGGATCTCCTCGTGCGCCTCGAGGTAGGCGTCGAGCGCCCGGCGCCAGCGCATCTCGTTCATGCCCCAATCGCCGTCGAGCTCGCCGAGCGCCTCCGCGTTCTCGGCGGCCGCGAGGCGCACGCGGCGCATGAGGGCGTTGCGCACGAGCAGCGTGAGGCCGCGGCGGTCGGCCACCACGGCGTCGGTCGCGGCGGGCGGCGCCGCGTCGAGCGCGGCCGGATCGCCCGCGGCGGCCCACTCGTCCACCAGGCTGGAGTCGACGGAGCGCACCATGAAGCCGAGCCACGAGATGATCTCGGCCAGCTGCTCGTTGCGCTTGTCCATGGGCACGGTGCGGTCGAGCGAGCGGTACGCCTCGGCGAGGTAGCGCAGCAGGATGCCCTCCGAGCGCGCGATGCCCAGGCGCTGGATGTAGCCCTTGAAATCCGATGCGGTCTCGAGCATGTCCCGCAGCACCGACTTCGGGCTCAGCTCGAAGTCCGAGGCCCAGGGGACCTTCTCGCAGTAGGCGGCGAACGCGCCGGCGAGCAGCTCCTCGAGCGGCTTGGGGTAGGTGATCTCCCCGAGGCGCTCCATCCGCTCCTCGTAGTCCACGCCGTCGGCCTTCATCTCGGCGAGCGCGCGGTTGCGCTCGGCGCGCTCCTGGGCGCGCAGCACCTGCTTGGGGTCCTCGAGCGTCGCCTCCACCATGGAGATGAGGTCCCAGGTGTAGGTCTCGCTCTCCGGGTCGAGCAGCTCGAGCGCCGCGAGCAGGAAGGGCGAGAGCGGCTGGTCGAGCGCGAAGTCCTCGGGCAGGTCCACGGTGAGCGCGTACGCGGGCGCGCCGTCCTCGCCGTCCTTGCGCACGACGACCCCGGTGTCGATGAGGGTCGCGAAGATCTCGTCGGCGCGCGCCGAGAGGGCGAGCTTCTCCTCCGGCGTCTGGAGGCTGCGCTCGATGAGCTCCTCGACGTGCCCGCGCGCGTCCCCGCCCTGCTCCACGATGGAGAGCACGATGGAGTGGGTGATGCGCAGGCGCGGCCGCAGGGTCTCGGGCGCGGCGGCGATCAGGCGCTCGAAGGTGCCCTCGTTCCAGGTCACGAAGCCCTCGGGCGGCTTTTTCTTCTTGAGCTTGCGCAGCTTCTTGGGGTCGTCGCCCGCCTTGGCGACCAGCTTGGCGTTCTCGATCTCGTACTCGGGCGCCTCGGCGATCACCATGCCCTCGGTGTCGAAGCCCGCGCGCCCGGCGCGCCCGGCGATCTGGTGGAACTCGCGTGCGCGGAGGCGGCGCATCTTGTAGCCGTCGTACTTGGTGAGCGCCGTGAGCACGACGGTGTGGATGGGCACGTTGATCCCGACGCCGAGCGTGTCGGTGCCGCAGATGACGGGCAGGAGGCCCTGCTGGGCGAGGCGCTCGACGAGCAGGCGGTAGCGCGGCAGCATGCCGGCGTGGTGCACGCCGACGCCGCAGGCGAGCAGGCGCTTCAAGATCTTGCCGAACGCCGTGGTGAAGCGGGTCCCGCTCGACGCCTCCTTGATCCTCTCGCGCTGCTCCTTGCCGGCGATGCCGAAGTTGGCGAGCGACTGCGCCGTCGCCAGGGCGGCGTCCTGCGAGAAGTGGACGATGTAGAGCGGGGCCTCGCCGCGCCGCAGGGCGAGCTCGACGGTGCCCTCGAGCGAGGTGGTGACGTAGTCGTAGGCCAAGGGCACCGGGCGCGGGGCGTCGGCGACCACGTCGACGGCCGCGCCGGAGCGCGCGGTGAGCGCGTCGGCGATCTGGGTAACGTCGCCGAGCGTCGCGCTCATCAGCATGAACTGGGCATGGGGGAGCGTGAGCAGCGGCACCTGCCACGCCCATCCGCGGTCGGGGTCGGCGAAGTAGTGGAACTCGTCCATCGCCACGCTGCCCACGTCGGAGTCCTCGCCCTCGCGCAGCGCCTGGTTGGCGAGGATCTCGGCGGTGCAGCAGATGACGGGCGCGGCGGTGTTGATATGGGTGTCGCCGGTGATCATCCCGACGTTGTCGCGGCCGAAGACCTCCACGAGGTCGAAGAACTTCTCGGAGACGAGCGCCTTGATGGGCGCGGTGTAGTAGGCGCGCTTCCCCTGGGCCATCGCCATGAACAGCATGCCGAGGGCGACGAGCGACTTGCCCGACCCGGTGGGCGTGCCCAGGATGACGTGATCGCCGGCGGCAAGGTCCATGAGGGCCTCTTCCTGGTGGTCCCACAGCTCGATGCCGCGCGCCTCGCACCAGCCGAGGAAGCGCTCGAACGCCTCGTCGGGCGAGAGCCAGGGCTCGGGTGCCGAGCCGTCCTCCGGTTCCCACCAGCTGGGGGAGAGCTCGCCGAGCGAGCCGAACTCGATGGAGCCCGTGCCCGCGGCAAACGAGCTGGACGATGGGGAGGCGGTCTGCGGTGCGCGTTCGGTCACGGGGCGTCCATTCTGCCGGGGTCTGTGCATACGCCCACCAATGTAGCACGCCCGTGCGGACGCCGCGCGCTCGGGACCGATCCTGAGCGCGCGGCGCGGGGGCTATCCGGTCCGAGGACCTCCCCGGCGGGCGGGGGGGGGTCAGCGCCCGGCGCGCTTCGCGCGCATCTCGGCGTTGCGGGCGCGGTTGCGGAAGTTGCGGATGGCGAAGTCCATGCCGTGCGGGATGTAGGTCCCCTCGTAGAGGTCCTCGGGGATGTAGTCGTACAGGCTGTCGAGCATGCGCTCGCGCCCCGCCTCGACCTGCTCGTCATAGGGCGCGCCCCCGAGCTCCGCGCAGATGCCGTGGACGCGCGCGCCCTGCTCGGCGAGGCGCTCCTCGTACTCGCTCCAGGGGATGTCCGGGTGCTCGGCGCGCGTGTCGTTCGAGGTCCAGCGGGCGCGGTAGCCGGCGGCCTCGAACTGCGGGCGCGAGTAGTCGTAGAGCGGCTCGCTGTCGGTGCGCAGCGTGAGCGTTCCGCCCGCCGCGAGCAGCGGGCGGAAGGAGAGCAGGTTGTCGACCGTGGTCAGCCGCTCGTGCGCCTCCCGCTTGCGGGGGTGCGGCGTGGGGAAGTTGAGCGTGATGGCGGAAAGCTCGCCCGCGGCGAACATGTGCGCCAGGCGCTCGCCGTTGCCGGGGACCACGAGCGCGTTGCGCGCGCCGGACTCCACGATGCGCTGGGCGGCGTAGGCGATGCAGACCGGCTGCACGTCGACGCCGATGAACAGCACGTCGGGCTCGGCGAGCGCCGCCGCGACGAGGAACGAGCCCTTGCCGCATCCGAGGTCGAGGCGGACCTCCCGGAAGCGGTCGCCGCCGTCCGCCCCGAGCGGCCAGCAGGCCTCGGCCCAGCGCCCCGCGAAGGAGGCGGGCAGGTACTCGATGGCGTCGCGGTAGCGCTCGAGGCGCTCGTCGAGCACGAAGTTCTTGGGCGTGCGTGCGCGGGTGGATCCCATGGCGTCCTTCTCATCGGTCGTTCGCGGTCGTGCGGGGACGGCGTCGCATCCGGGGCCTCCGGCGGATTCGTCCGAGAGGGGATTGTAGGCGAAGGCGGCGCCTGCGGGGCGATATGCGCAGGAAGTGCATGGGTGCGCCGCGGGGAGCGGAGGGCCGCAACGCCGCGCACCGCGGTCGCGCCGGCGTCACGAGGGGTGCGGGACCGCGCCCGCGTCGCGGCGGCGCGCCTTCCGTCCTCGACTCAGCTCGCGGGCCGCCGGAGCGCGAGGTAGCGGTTGAGGTCGCCCGCGGGGCCGTCCGCGGACCAGCGCCCCGCCTCCTCGAACCCGAGGTCCGCCGCGAGCGCGGCGAGCTCGTCGACTTCCTCTTCGGTGAAGCTGTGGCAGTAGCGCAGGGGCGAGGGGTCGTCCTGCCAGCCCAAAAAGCCGTCCCCCGCCTCGAGCTGCAGCCCGGCGAGGGCGGGATCTTCCTCCCGAAGCGCCCCGGCTGCCGCGGCGCGCCGCGCGAGCCGCGGGTCGCGCAGGTACTGCCAGAAGGAGAGGGTGAGCACGCCCCCGGGCGCCACGTGCCCGCAGAGCGCGGCCACGAGAGCACGCCTGAGCGCGGAGCCGGGGACGTGGTGCATGAAGCCGAAGCAGACGGCGAGCTCGCAGGGCGGGACGCCTTCGAGCCCAGCTCCGCCTTCCGGGTCGGCGAGCAGCGCGTCCAGGACGTCGACGCAGCGGTAGTCGAGCTCGAGGCTGCCGGCGAGCCCGTCCAGGGCGCCCTGCGCGAGCGCGGGGCAGGAGTCGACGGCGTGCGCCGCGATGCTCTCGCCCGCGAAGGCCTGGGCGAGGAAGGACTCGAACCGCAGGTTGCCGCAGGCGAGGTCCAGGATGTCGCGATGGGCGCCCGTCGCGTCCGGGCGCCCCGTCGCGCGGCCGTCGCCGTCGCCCTTCCTCCATCCCGCGTCTTCGAGCAGGTCGGCGAGGCGGCGCCAGCCGTCCCAGCTCCGGGTGCGCGTCGCCGAGAACGAGGCGGCGTGCTTCGCGTAGAACGTGTTGTTGAGCTCGATGAGCGCTCGGATGTCGGTTGCGTCCACAAGGCCCCTTTCGTATCTGTCCCGGTATCGATTGTAGGGGCGCACCCCACCGCGCGCGCCGTGCGATACAATCACGGGCATGGAAGACATCATCTTGCACATACTCGACGAGCTGCGCCGCGGCCGCGCGGTGGACGACCGCGCACTCGTCCGGATCGTCAACGCCCAGGCCAAGCGCGACGGCGCCGAGAAGCGCGCGTACGCGAAGCGCCGACTGCTGCCCTTCTACCAGCGCGTCCGCGCCGAGGAGCCCGAGCGCTGGGCGTCGTGGGGCGTCACGCCCGAGCTCGAGCGCCAGCTGGTCGCGGCGCTGCGCATGAAGCCGCGCCGCAGCGCCTCGGGCGTCGCCACCATCACCGTCATCACCAAGCCCTGGCCGTGCGGCAGCGACTGCCTGTACTGCCCCAACGACGTGCGCATGCCCAAGAGCTACCTGCACGACGAGCCCGCGTGCGCCCGGGCCGAGCAGAACCGCTTCGACCCCTACCTGCAGGTGTCCGCGCGCCTTACCGCGCTCGCGCAGATGGGGCACGCCACGGACAAGATCGAGCTCATCGTGCTGGGCGGCACGTGGAGCGATTACCCGCGCGCCTACCAGGTCTGGTTCATATCCGAGCTGTTCCGTGCCCTCAACGACGGCGCCGTCTGCGAGGCGTCCGCGAACCCGCGCCTGTCCGCAGGGCCCGTCTCGGCGCCGGACCTCACGGCTGCCGCCGCGGGCCTGCCCGAGGCCGTCGCGCGCCGTCGGGCGCGCTACGAGGCGTGCGGCATCTCCGCGGACGCCGCCGAGCTCGAGCACACCGCCGCGCCCGTGCAGGCCGCCGTGGACGCCGGCGAGCTCAGCTACAACCGCGCCCACGCCCGCCTGTACGGCGCGTCGAGCGCATGGCGCGCGGCGTCCGCTTGGCAGGAGGCCGACCTGGCCGAGCTCGAGCGCCTCCAGCGCGAGAACGAACGCGCCCGGCACCGCGTCGTGGGCCTCGTGATCGAGACGCGCCCCGACGCCATCGACCCGTCATCCCTCGAGCTCATCCGCCGCCTCGGCTGCACCAAGGTGCAGATGGGCGTCCAGAGTACCGACCAGCGGATCCTCGACGCCAACGGCCGCGGCATCGACACGGCCCGCATCGCGCGCGCCTTCGACCTGCTGCGCATCTTCGGCTTCAAGATCCACGCGCACGCGATGGCGAACCTCGTCGGCGCGACCCCCGAGGCGGACCGGCGCGACTACCTCCGCCTCGTCACCGACCGCGCCTATCAGCCGGACGAGGTGAAGCTCTATCCGTGCGCCCTCATCGCCAGCGCGCGGCTCGACGCCTACTTCGAGCGCGGGGAGTGGAGGCCCTACACCGAGGAGGAACTGCTGGGGGTCCTCGTGGACGACGTGCTCGCCACGCCTGCGTTCTGCCGCATCTCGCGCATGATCCGCGACTTCTCCTCCGACGACATCAAGGCCGGCAACAAGAAGCCCAACCTGCGGCAGCTCGTGGAGCGGCGCGCCGCCGCGTGCGGCCGCCCCGTCCGCGAGATCCGCTACCGTGAGATCGGATCGGCCGACACCGACCCCGCCGAGCTCTCCCTCGATGAGGTGGGCTACGAGACGGGCAACACGCGCGAGCGCTTCCTGCAGTGGGTGACGCCCGCCGGCAAGATCGCGGGCTTCCTGCGCCTGTCGCTTCCCGACCCCGCATACGTGGAGCGGCATGCCGCCGAGCTCCCCGTCGGGGCGGGCGAGGCGATGATCCGCGAGGTGCACGTGTACGGGACGGCGGCGCGCCTGCACGAGGCGGACGGCTCCGCGCAGCACCTGGGCCTCGGCCGCGCGCTCGTGGAGCGCGCCTGCGAGATCGCGCGCGCCGAGGGCTACCGAAAAATCAACGTCATCAGCGCGGTGGGCACGCGGGGCTACTACCGCGCGCTCGGCTTTCACGATAACGGCCTGTACCAGCGAAGGGACCTTTCGTGAGGGCGCGTGTGGCCGGCCTCGCCGCGCTCGGCGCCGCCGCCTGCGTCCGCCTGGTCCGCCGCCCGCGGGTGCGCACGCTTGCCGGCCCCGACGGCGAGACGGTCCGCGCCCTCGCCGCCGGAGGCGTGCTCCAGTCCGCGACCTATGCGGGCGCGCGGAGGTTCGAGCCGGTGTTCGCCTACATCCGCGCCTTCGACGCCGCCTTCCTGCCCCGCGGCGCGCGGCAGGGCGACGCAGCGGATGCGCCGGTGCGCCTGCTGATGCTCGGCGGCGGCGGGTTCTCCTGGCCCAAGCACGTGCTCACGGCGCGCCCCGCGGCCCGCATGGACGTGGTCGAGATCGACGCCTCCGTCATCGACCTCGCACGCCGCAGCTTCTACCTGGGAGAACTCGAGGAGCGCGTCGGTGCGCGGCTCCGTATCTTCACGGAGGACGGACGCGCCTTCCTGGAGCGCGCCGCCGCGGAAGGCGCGCGCTACGACGCCATCGTGAACGACGCCTTCTCCGGCAGCGAGCCCGTTCGCGCGCTGGCCTCCTCGGGCGCGGCCCGTGCGGTTCGCGCCGCGCTCGATCCGGACGGCGTGTACCTCATGAACGTAGTCTCGCGCGGCGGGGGCGGCGACCTCTCCTTCCTGCGCGACGAGGCGGCAACGCTTGCGGGCGTCTTCGCGCATGTGGCCGTCGCGCCCTGCGCGGACCCGTTTTGGGGCGGGGAGGACAACTACCTGGTCGCGGCATCCGACGTGCCGTTCGACCTCCCCGGGTCCATACCGTTCGACGAGGAGTTCCTGGGCGCCCCGATCGAGGACGGCTCCTAGTCGCCGCCGGCCCCTCCGCCCGTTTCGCATCCGCTCGCTCGCGCCGGCTCGGTCGCCGTTCAGGGTGCCCGCTCCGTGCGGTGCGCTGCGGCGTCGCCGTCGTTCGGAGGTGCCCGCGCTTCGCGATGCGCTGCCGTATCGACCGCGCGGCCAGCGTGCGCGCGCCGCCCGCTGGCTGCGCGGGACGGTGCTGCCGGATGCGACGTCCCGGGGGCATCGGATCCTAGGCTACAATAGGGTGTTGTGTATTGATTGCGCCGCGCCTGCGGCGAAAGATCCGGGAGCCCGAGATGTCTGATCAGCGGATGGACCCCCTTATGCGCGGCGCGCGATCCGTTGCGCTGTCGCGCCGAGCCGCCCTCGCCGCCACCCTCGTCGGCGCCTCGTCCCTGCTCGCGGGGTGCGATCTGCCGCGTCCTGCGGCTGGGGAGTCGACGGGCCTCGACGACCTCGCGACGGTTTTGGACGGTCCCGCCTCCGCGCCGGTCTCCGCTACCCTCATGATGGTCGGCGACATGCTGATCCATCAGGGCGTCTGGGTGAGCGGGCAGCGTTCCGACGGCACGTACAACTTCGACCACTTCTTCGCGCAGCTCGCCGACGAGTTCGCGCAGGCGGATATCGCCGTCGTCAACCAGGAGACCATCTTGGGCGGTACCGAGCGCGGCCTCGAGTCCTTCCCGTACTTCAACAGCCCCCAGGAGCTCGGCGACGCCGAGGCCAAGGCGGGGGTCGACGTCGCGGTCTCCGCGACCAACCATGCGCTGGACCACGGGTTCGACGGCATCTGCTGGACGCTCGACTACTGGCGCTCCAGGCATCCCGAGATGGCGGTCCCGGGCATCGCCGACAGCCAGGAGGTCGCCGACGCCCCGCTTGTCATCGAGCGCAACGGTATCAAGTTCGGCCTGCTCAGCTATGCGGAGCACACCAACTCCATCCCCATTCCCGACAGCGCGCCGTTCTGCGTCAAGACCCTCAAGCGCTCAGACTTCGGCGCCGACGTCGCCGCGGCGCGCGAGGCGGGGGCCGACATCGTGATCGCCTTCCCGCATTGGGGCACGGAATACGTCTACACGCCCGATAGCGACCAGCTGCGCTGGGCCCCGATGCTCGCCGAGGCGGGTGTGGACGCCATCATCGGCACCCATCCGCACGTCATCGAGCCGCTCGAGGTCATCGATGGTCTGGAGGGGCGCCGCGTTCCCGTCTTCTGGTCCCTCGGCAACTTCGTCTCCTGGCAGATCGAGAAGCCGCGCATGCTGGGCGGCATGGCCAAGCTGCAGTTCGGGACCGTCGACGGAGAGGTCCGCGTGACATCCTGCTCGCTCGAGCCGGTCGTCACGCACAAAGCGCTCGATCCCTCCATGACGGTGTACCGCCTGGCCGATTACACCGAGGAGCTCGCCGCCGCCAACTACGTTCGGCAGCATGCGGGTTGCGGTGACTTCTCCGCGCAGTACTGCCGCGACCTCGCCGCACAGGTCCTCGGCCCCGATTACGATCCCGACGCCTGCATCGTGTCCTACGAGCTGTAGCGCTCCTCCCATTCCGCGACCCGCGCGCGCATGCCGGCGATGTCGAGCACGCCCTCAGCGAACCCCTTGCGCACAAGCTCGGCGGGGAGCATCTCGTCGTACTTGTCGAAGTAGGGCACCTCGGCGGGATAGACGAGCTCGATGGGGTCGAAGTCCTCGCGCGCGGCATCGCCCACCACGGAGAAGAACGTCTCGGCGTCCGCCTTCATGCGGAACTGCATGAAGTAGGGGCGCGCCGGGTCGAGCCCCTTGAGGCCGAGCCCATCGGCGCACTTGATCTTGAGCAGGCGCTCGAGGGCCAGAAACGCATAGCTGCCGAGCCAGGGGAAGAGCGCCCAGGTGTCTCCGCCCAGGTTGACGAGTGGGCATGCCGCGGCGCCGGCGATTCGCGCGGCGCGCGCGGAGCGCCGCGCCTGCGCAAGGCGCGCCCGCGCATGGCCGAGCAGGTACGGATAGGCCTCCTGTTCGTCGAGTGCGCGCCGCATGCGCTCGAGCACGTGCGTGTCGATATCGCCCGCGCAGTCGCCGAAATACGCCGGTACGCGCCCCTTCACCTGCGTGCAGTACACCAGGTGGCGCTTCCAGTCGACTTCCTCGACCACCCAGCAGCATCCTGCGATCGCGATGCGCTCGCCGGGCGGCGGCGGGTTCACGATGGTGCCCAGCTCGGCGGACTCGCACCTCACGGTGAACTCCTCGTTTTCCTGAAACACGGCGTAGAACTTGAACGAGTTGGTGACGCGCTCGCCGGCGAGCCCCACGATAAGCCCGCCGCCCTCCGTCAGCTGCACCTGCTCCGTCTCGATGAGATGGCGCAGCAGACAGCGGAGGTCGTCGGCGCTCACGCGATGGAAGTAGGAAAGGGTGAGGACCCGTCCCGCCAGCTCGGCGGGGGAGAGCTCGCCGCAGGAGGCGAGGGTCGCCATCACCTGGTGGTAGAGCAGGCTGTAGGGCAGGCGGTCCAGGCGCGGGGGCTCCACCCACCGCTCCTCGCGGTAGAGCTGGACGAGCGCGATGCCCTGGAGCAGCTTCCAGGGGACCGTCTCCGGCATGAGCGAGCGCGGTTCGGGCTGCTCCTCGCGCATCACGAAGTGCATCTCGGGCGGCTCGCCGCGTCGGCCGGTGCGGCCCATGCGCTGCAGGAAGCTCGAGACGGTGAAGGGCGCGTCGATCTGGAAGGCGCGCTCGAGCCGGCCGATGTCGATCCCGAGCTCGAGCGTGGCGGTGGTGACGGTGGTCTGCGC
>DBFEBE010000009.1:0-27804 GCA_048318985.1 Collinsella sp. | reverse complement strand
GATGGGGAAGATGCGCTCGATGCAGCAGCAGGCCGCTGCGGGCAAGAAGGGCAAGAAGGGGAAGAAGGGCAAGAAGGGCCGCATGCCCGGAATTTCCGGCCTCGGCAACATGCCCGGCATGGGCGGTATGCCCGGCATGGGCGGAGCGAACCCCTTCGGGGGGTCCGAGATGGACATGCTGCGCGAGATGGAGCGCCAGATGCGCAAATAACGTCCGTCCCGACGACGCAGACAGCGGTGCACCGCGGCGCCCGGCCAGCTTCGTGCGGCCGGGCGCCGTCTATTTGGAGCTTGCGCGACAGGGGAGCGAGACGGGCAGCTCGATCTTGGTGAGGAACTCCTCCTCGACCGACGTGTCTCGGTTGTCCACCGCGTAGATCTCGAACGGCTCGCCGACGACGCTCATGCCGTGTTCCTCGGCATAGCGGAGCATACGGTTCAGAATGGTGCCGTTCTGCTGATAGCTGCCACGATACCAACAGGTGAGATAGGGGCCTGCGGACAGCTCGAAATCGCATTCCGCGGTGTCATCGGGCAGGACGAAGAAGACCGCCTCGTAGATGTTCGTCTTTCCGGAGCACAGGTCCTCGGTGGACAGAAAGGCGCCGATGGCGAGGGTGCCCAGGTGGGGGATCTCGTCTTCATGCCGCTTGTGAAGCCGCTGGATAGCGAAGTCCATCTCCTCGTCTCGCTCGAGGTGGGCGGCGAGCTCCACGCACCGTCGGGCCGGATGGTGCACGAGCGAGAACCCGTCCGTCTTTTGCGCCCGCGCCCGCTCGATGCCCTCGAGCCGCTCGCGCATCATCCGCTTTCGCTCCTGAAGCTCCTCGATGCGCTGGTCCACGAGGTCGATCTCGCGCCCGATCAGGCGCACCGTGCCCTCGACTGTCTGGTCGTCGACGTAGTCCTTGATCTGCTGCATGGGGACGTCGAGACGCCGGAGCTCCTTGATGAGCGCGATGCGGCACATGTCCTCGAGCGCGTAGGTCCGGTAGCCGTTCTCCTCGCGTCGCGGGCTCAAGATCCCGATGCGCTCGTAATACCGCAGCGAATCTATGCCGATACCGAAAAGCTTCGAGATCTCCCCGATTCGATAGCTTCGCTTCGGCCGTTCGCTCATCGTCACCATCTCTCCATCAAAGGCGCTTGACCCTGGTACGGTACTAGAGTTTAGCGTAGATGACGAGAAAAGGAGCGTTGGAAAGGAAGCGTGCATCATGGGACGTCTCGGCTGCAAACTCCGTTCTTGGAGCTTCGGCGCGGGCAAGCGCGTTGCGGTCATAGCCGTTGGCGCCGGCATCGCCACGTTCGGCATCCATAACATCCATCAGGTGGTGGGCATCACCGAGGGCGGCGCGATCGGCGCTCTGCTGCTGGCGGGGCATTGGTTCGGCATCCCCGCCTCGATCGCCGCCCCGCTCGTCGACATCGCCTGCTATGCGCTCGCGTTCCGCGTGCTCGGTGGCGCGTTTCTCGGGTGGTCGCTCGTGTGCTCCGCCATCGTGTCGGCGTTCTATTCCCTGTGGGAGCACCTCCCCTACATGCTCCCCGACCTCACGGCCCATCCGCTGGCAGCCGCCGTGCTCGGCGGAGCGTTCGTGGGCTTGGGGGTGGGCGTCATCGTCCGCCAGGGGGCTTCGTCGGGCGGTGACGACGCCCTCGCGCTCTCCATCGAGCGCCTGAGCGGGTGGCGCCTGAGCGCCTGCTACCTCATCTCGGACATCACCGTCCTCGTCCTCTCCCTGAGCTACATCCCGCTGACGCGCATCGCGTTCTCGCTGGTGACGGTCTTCATCTCGTCTGCGCTCATCGAGGCGGTCTCATCGTGGGGCGTCGAGCCGCACGGGGAGGCGGGGCGGGAGGTCGCGGTGGAGCGTTCCTGAATCGCTTGGGCGGGAGCCTCCCGTCGCGCCCCGTGCCGTACAATGGGTCCTCGATACACCTATCTAGGCAAGGAGCGTGCATGAGCAAGGCAGACGAGCTGTTCGTGTCCATGTGCCGCGGCATCCTCGACCACGGCACCACGACTGAGGGGGAGCTCGTCCGTCCTCATTGGGAGGACGGCACCCCCGCCTACACCATCAAGGGCTTCGGCGTCACCAACCGCTACGACCTGCGGGAGGAGTTTCCCGCGCTGACGCTTCGCCGCACGGCCCTCAAGTCCGCCATGGACGAGATCCTGTGGATCTACCAGAAGAAGTCGAACAACATCAACGACCTCAAGAGCCATATCTGGGACCAGTGGGCCGATGAGTCGGGCTCCATCGGGAAGGCCTACGGATACCAGATCGCGCAGAAGTCCCACTACAAGGAGGGTGACTTCGACCAGATGGACCGCGTGCTGTTCGACCTCACCCATACGCCGTACTCGCGTCGCATCATGACGAACATGTACACGTTCTCCGACCTGTCCGAGATGCATCTGTATCCATGCGCCTATTCGGTCACGTACAACGTGACCGCGGAACCCGGGTGCGACAGGCCCGTCCTCAACATGGTTCTCATGCAGCGGAGCCAGGACATCCTCGCGGCGAACAACTGGAACGTCTGCCAGTATGCGATCCTGCTCATGATGGTCGCCCGCCACTGCGACATGGTCGCCGGCGAGCTGCTTCACGTGATTGTCGACGCGCACATCTACGACCGCCATGTCGACATCGTGCGCGAGCTCATCGAGCGGCCCCAGTTCCCGGCGCCCAAGGTCTCCCTCAACCCCGAGGTCACCGATTTCTACGATTTCACGACCGATGACCTCATCGTCGAGGGATACGAGCACGGTCCCCAGGTCAAGAACATCCCTATCGCGGTGTAGGTGGTCGCGTTGACGTGCACATTGAAAGCGATCGTCGCGGTCTGCGACGACTGGGGTATCGGGCGCGATGGCGACATGGTGGTTTCCAACCGCGCCGACATGCGCCATTTCGTCGCATGTACCAAGGGGTACCCCGTCATCATGGGTCGCAAGACGCTCGAGAGCTTCCCCGGCGGGAAGCCGCTGAAGGACCGCCGCAATATCGTCCTCACGAGTGATGCGTCGTTCTCCCGCGAAGGGGTCGAGACCGTCCATTCGATAGACGAAGCGCTCGCCGCCGTCTGCGACGAGGACGTCGCCTGGGTGATCGGCGGGGGAGCGGTCTATCGGCAGCTCCTGCCGCATTGCGTCGAGGCGGAGGTCACGCACAACCACGTGATGCATCCTGCCGACACCTTCTTTCCCAACCTCGACGAGGACCCGGATTGGCTCGCCGTCGACCGCCAGGGCGAGTGCGTCGTGGGCGAGGGCCAGGGCGATGTCGGCCTTCGCTACGAGTTCGTGACGTATCGTCGGTCCGGCTGCGAACGCGACGATGCCCGTTCGGGGCCGTTCAAGTTCCTGGATATCGCCTCCGATATCGCCATCGTCGCGTCCGAGCTGCTCTAGGCTGCCTGCGGGACGCCGAGGGCGTAAGACTCGACGAGGGACATATAATCTGCAATCAGGAAGGACAAACCATGCAGTTCACCATGGCGCACACCGAGATTCACGTACTTGACCTCGAAGTCTCGCTCGCATTCTACGAGAAGGCGCTCGGTCTGGTCCCCGTGCGGGAGAAGGGGCCCGAAGACGGCTCGTGGAAGCTCGTCTTCCTGGGTGACGGCGCAAGCGGGCATCAGCTCGAGTTGACGTGGAACGAGGGGCGGACCGAGCCGTACAACCAGGGCGGCCGCGACATCCATCTCGCATTCGCCGTCGATGACATGGAAGCGGCGCACGAGCTGCATGCCTCCATGGGCTGCATCGCCAAGGAGAACCCCTCCATGGGCATCTACTTCATCACCGATCCGGACGGGTTCTACATCGAGATCATCCCCGCCCGTTAGGGCGCGAGGGGCCGGGCGTCCCCGGCACGCATGAAGGGCATCTGCATGAAGACCATGATTCTGTACCGTTCCAAGCACCACGGGAACACGAAGAAGCTCGTGGACGCGGTCACCGCCGCGTTTCCCGAGGTCGAAGCCATCGATGTGGCGACCCTCGGCAAGAACGAGTATCCCGACTTGTCCGACTATCCGCTCGTCGGGGTCGCATCGGGCATCTATTACGGCAAGATCGACGCCGACCTCTCGCGCGTCCTCTCCAACGTGCTGCACGAGGGCCAGCAGGTCTTCGCGCTCATGACCTACGGCGGCCAGGACAAATGGTACGGCAAGGACATCGACGCCCTCTGCCGTATGCAGCGCGCGAACTTCATCACGTCGTACGGATGCCTTGGGTTCGACACCTGGGGCCCCTACAAGCTCATGGGCGGCGTCCAGAAGGGGCACCCGACGGACGAGGAGGTCCAGGGTGCCGTCGACCATTACCAGCGCCTCATGGATGAGTACGAGGACATCTTCCTCGAGCAGCACGAGCAGTACAAGAAGCGCGCCGCCTGGGCGGCGGCACATCCCGCGGGCGGGCTGCTCGCCGACGTCAAGCGGACCGTCAAGAAGATCGTCGGGCCCCGCGGGGGCTCCAAGGGGCCCGATGAGGGCACCGATGAGTAGCCGCGAGCCCTCCGTCCTGCGCATCGACTCGCTCGACGACCCCCGCCTGTACGCATATACCCGCCTGACCGAGCGCGAGCTCCGCTGCGTGCTCGAGCCCGAGCGCGGGATCTTCATCGCCGAGAGCGCGAAGGTCATCGAGCGGGCGGTCCGCGCGGGCCTGGTTCCCGAGAGCTTCCTGCTGGGGGAGCGCTGGCTCGATCAGCTGCTCCCGCTCCTGCGGGAGGTTTCTGCTGCGAACCCCGGACTCGACATCCCGGTGTTCGTCGCCCCCATGGACCTCATGGAGACGCTGTGCGGCTTCAAGGTGACGCGCGGGGCGCTCGCGGCGTTTCGCCGTCCGCCCATGCCCGATCCGTCCGCATTCCTCGATGCGATCTCGGAGCGGGGTGCGGGCAGGCCCGTCCGTGTCTGCGTCCTCGAAGGCATCGTCGACCACACCAACGTGGGAGCGATCTTCCGCAGCGCCGCGGCGCTCAACGTGGACGGCATCCTCGTCAGTCCGACGTGCTGCGACCCGTTGTACCGCCGCTCCGTGCGCGTCAGCATGGGCACGGTCTTCCAGGTCCCTTGGTGCCGGATCGGCCGCGACGCCGCCTCCTGGCCCCATGACGGGTTCGCGGTCCTGCATGACGCCGGGTTCTCCTGCGCCGCCATGGCGCTCGCCGACGACTCGGTCTCCCTGGACGATCCTTCGCTGAACGAGATCGATCGACTCGCGCTCTTCATGGGCACGGAGGGATCCGGTCTCTCGCCGGCGACCATCGCCGGATGCGACAGGACCGTCCGCATCCCCATGGCGCACGGTGTCGACTCCCTGAATGTCGCGGCGGCGAGCGCCGTCGCGTTCTGGCAGCTTTGCCCGCATGTGGACAACGGCTACTCCTATCGTCCCGGCATGTTCGCGTAGGGTCTCATGACCTGGGCCCCTAGCGGCGCGTCGTCTGGGGAGGGGGACCGGCGGGTAGCCTGCGTCGTGATTTCCCGGGTGCGTCTTCGACGCCATCCTCGCGGTCCCGCCGGCCGCCTTCATCCGCACTGCCCTGTTCTCCCGTTGAGCGGGAATCCGCCCGCGCCCTCCCTCCCTCCAGGCGGCTCGGCTACCTTCCATTTGGAGTGAAGGCGAGCGCGTCGTTCCCCGAAGGCGTCTGCCCGCCGTCTTGGCGATCGGCGAAACGCTCTGCGCCCGCATTCCTTCCGCTGTGCGCGGGCCCGACTTATGGCGCCTGGTGTAGACTGCCACTAGTACGGGTGCTGTGAGTGGGCTGGGGTGGCATATGGCTCGACTGGGGAAGAGCGGATCTATCGACGTGACCGAGGGCGTCATATGGCGGCAGCTGCTGTCGCTGTGCGTCCCCATCTTTTTCGCCTCGTTCTTCCAGCAGGCCTACAACCTCGTGAACACGTTCATCGTCGGGCAATTCGGCGGGAAGATCGCGCTGGGGGGCATCCAGTCGACCACCGCGCTCTCAGAGCTCGCCATCGGATTCTGCGTCGGCCTCGGTGCCGGATGCGCCGTCATCACGGGGCAGTTCTTCGGGCAGAAAGACGATGAGCGCCTGGCCCGGTCCGTGCACACCGCCATGACGATCGCGCTCGCGCTCGGCCTCGCGATCTCGGTGGCGGGCGTCATCTTCCTTCCGGCCATCCTCCGCGTCATGGGGACCCCTGCCGAGCTCATGGCCGAAGCGGTCGCGTACTCCCGATGCTATTTCGGCGTGATGGTCTGCTCGCTCGTGCTCAATATGGGCACTGCGCTCCTGCGCGCCGTCGGCGACACGCGTGCCCCTGCGCTCATCATCGCGAGCGGTTGCGTGCTCAACGTCCTGTTCGACCTCGTCTTCGTCGTGGCGCTGCGCATGGAGGCTCTGGGATGCGGCATCGCGACCGCGCTCACCATCACGATCAACGCCTCGATGGTCCTGCTGCGCCTCTTGCGGGCCGAAGGGCCCTGGCGCCTCGACCTGAGGAGGCTGGGCGTCGATCCCCGGATCTGCCGGAGCATGCTCTCGACGGGCCTGCCCCTTGCCATCCAGTCCTCCCTGTACTCCATCTCGAACATCATCGTGCAGTCCACGGTCAACTCGTTCGGTGCCGACGCGGTCACCGGGTGGGGGCTTGCCGCCCGCCTGGACGGCATCGTGTGGATGGTGACCGAGGCGCTCGGCGTCGCGATGACGACCTTCGCGGCGCAGAACTTCGGCGCGCGCAACTACGACCGCATGCGCCGCGGCTACCATACCTCGCTGGTGATCACCGTCGTGCTCATCGGAGGCATGGCTCTGTTCCTGCTCGCGTTTGTCGATCCGCTCGCCCGATTCTTTATCGACGACGACGTCGTGGTCGGGTTCACATCGAAGATGATCCACTTCATCGCCCCGTTCTACCTGTTCTACTCGGTGGTCGACAACACATCGGGCGCGATCCGCGGTTCCGGCGAGAGCCTGCGCCCCATGCTGCTCACCGTCGTGGGGACCGTCGTCTTCCGCGTCGGCTGGCTGCTCGCTGTGGTGCCCTTACACCACACCCTCGAGACCATGCTGCTCGTATATCCCGTGACGTGGATTCTCACGGCGGCCCTCTTCGTCGCATACCATCATTTCGGCCATTGGCTGACCCATGCCGAGCGCCGTGCGGAGAAGCTCGACCTCATCGTCTGATCTGATCGCATGCCCTGCAGGGCCCTGTCCCGGGCCCCTTCTCGCCGCTTCGCCCTCGCGCCCGCTCGCGCCGGAGGGCGTCGGCCCTTCCCGCCCGCTCCGACCGCATCGGGTGCGGGAAGGGTTTATCCTCGGTGGAACGGGGTACCCTAATGCAAGTTTCAAGCAACCGACACGTGTGGAGATCAAGATGGAGATGAACGACAACAAGCGCCGGAGGAACATGATCCTCTACGTGCTGATCGCGTTCGCCGTGTATCTCGTGCTGAGCAACGTGCTGTTTCCCAGCATGCGCTATCAGCAGAAGATCACGGAGACCGATTACACGACGCTCGTCGACGCGCTCGATAAGAAAGAGGTCGACAAGGTCGAGTACAACACCGATTCGTACGAGATCCTGTGGACCAAGAAGGGCGAGGGCGACGACGTCGCATACAAGACCACGGGCATGCCGAATGATGCCGGGTTCACCGACCGCGTCGTCGACGCCGGGGCTTCCCTCACCTCGGTGGTGCCGGATCGAGACTCGGGCCTTTGGGTCTACTACCTGCTCACGGTGTTCGGCCCCCTGATCATCTTCGTCCTGCTCGGCTGGTGGCTGAACCGTCGCATGAAGAAGGCCATGGGCGACGACAACCCCTCGATGGACTTCTCCGGCGGGGGATTCGGCGGTCTCGGCGGTGGCGGTCTCGGTAAGTCCGGGGCGCGCATCGTGGCATCCAAGGACGTGGGCGTCACGTTCAAGGACGTCGCCGGCCAGGAGGAGGCGAAGGAGTCCCTGAAGGAGGTCGTCGACTTCCTGGAGAATCCCCAGCGCTATGAGGAGATCGGCGCCAAGCTGCCGCGCGGCGCCCTGCTCGTCGGCCCTCCGGGCACCGGTAAGACCCTGCTTGCGAAGGCCGTCGCCGGCGAGGCGGGCGTGCCGTTCTTCAGCATCTCCGGCTCCGAGTTCGTCGAGATGTTCGTCGGCCGCGGCGCCGCGAAGGTGCGCGACCTCTTCAAGCAGGCGAAGGAGAAGGCTCCCTGCATCGTGTTCATCGACGAGATCGACACCATCGGCAAGAAGCGCGACGGCGGCGGGTTCTCCGGCAACGACGAGCGCGAGCAGACGCTCAACCAGCTCCTCACCGAGATGGACGGATTCGATAACCAGAAGGGCATCGTCGTGCTCGCGGCCACCAACCGCCCCGACAGCCTCGACCCGGCGCTGCTGCGCCCCGGCCGCTTCGATCGAAGGGTCCCCGTCGAGCTTCCCGACCTCACCGGCCGCAAGGCCATCCTGGAGCTGCATTCGAAGGACGTGAAGATCCAGCCCCCGATCGACCTGACGGCAATCGCCCGCGCGACGCCCGGCGCATCCGGCGCCGACCTCGCCAACATTATCAACGAGGGCGCGCTCCGCGCTGTCCGCCTGGGTCGCAAGCGGGCCACCCAGGAGGACTTCGAGGAGTCCGTGGAGGTCGTCATCGCCGGCCAGCAGCGCAAGTCCACCGTGCTATCGGACCACGAGAAGCAGGTCGTCTCCTACCATGAGATCGGCCATGCGATCGTCGCCGCCAGCCAGAGCGAGGGCGCTCCGGTCACCAAGATCACGATCGTCCCGCGCACGTCCGGAGCGCTCGGTTACACCATGCAGGTCGAGCAGGACGAGAAGTTCCTGACGACGCGGCAAGAGGTCCTGAACAAGCTCGCCGTCTACTGCGGTGGCCGAGCCGCTGAGGAGCTCATCTTCGGGGAGATGACCACCGGAGCCGCCAACGACATCGAGCAGGCCACCAAGCTCGCTCGCAACATGGTCACCCGCTTCGGCATGTCCGACGAGTTCGGGATGATGGCGCTCGGCACGGTCCAGAACGCCTACCTGAACCAGGACACCTCCCTTACCTGCGCCCCCGGCACCGCTGAGCGCGTGGACGAGGTCGTCAAGAAGCTCATCGAGGACGCCCATGCCAGCGCTCTCCAGACGCTGCGAGAGAACAAGTTCAAGCTCCATGAGCTGGCGCATTACCTCTACAAGAAGGAGACGATCACCGGCGAGGAGTTCATGACGCTCATGCGCCGCGAGAACCCCTTCCAGCCTCCGCACGCCCAGCAGTAGGCGCCTGCAGACTCATTCGCATCCAGCGGGCCCGCCGTACTCCGGCGGGCCCGCTTCGCTTTCGGCGCTCGGGCCCGGCTCCATGGGCGCCCCGTACCGGGCGCTGGGCATCTCCGCCTCATCCAATTCTCACCTTCCCGCTTGACACCGGCGGTTCAGCTCATACACTTGATATGACCATTAAGCGCAGTACGAGATGCTCGCATGGATTGCAACATAGCTCCTTTGGGGCCCTTTCTGTGTGGATGTCTCACCGCTGCGCGGTTGGCATCTATTTTTTTGGCGCTACGTCACAGCGTGCGCCGCAAGAAGGGAAGGAGATCGATGGGCACCGCTTCACCCAAGGCCGTCATCATGGACGAGAGCAGCATCTCCCGCGCCATGACGCGCATCGCGCACGAGATCCTCGAGCGCAACGAGGGCTGCGAGAATCTCGCCATCGTGGGCATCGTCACCCGCGGCGACCTGCTCGCCAAGCAACTTGTCGACGAGATCCGCGAGATCGAGGGCGTGGATATCCCGCTGGGAAGCCTGGATATCAGCTTCTACCGTGACGACTTCGCCACGCACATCTCGCCGGAGGTCCACGCGACCGATATTCCGTTCAACGTTGACGGCAAGCGCATCGTCCTCGTCGACGACATCCTGTACACCGGCCGCACCATCCGTTGCGCGCTCGACGCCATCATGGACCTTGGCCGCCCGAGCCGCATCGAGCTCGCCGTCCTGGTCGACCGCGGGCATCGAGAGCTTCCCATCAGCCCTGATTTCGTTGGCAAGAACGTGCCCTCGTCCCGCGACGAGAGCGTACGCCTGTTCTGCAAGGAAGTGGACGGCCGCACGTCCGTCGAGATCTCGGACGTGGAGCCCGGTTCCCATGTCGGCTCCGCTCCTCTGGGAGGCGAGTAACCCGTGTTCAACAACCATAAGCACCTGATCGACATCTCCGAGTACTCCGATTCGGAACTCATGACGATCCTCCAGACCGCCAAGGCCTTCTCCGAGGTCAACGAGCGCGCCATCAAGAAGGTCCCGACCCTCAAGGGCAAGACCATCGTCAACATGTTCAACGAGCCCTCCACGCGCACCCGCAGCTCGTTCGAGCTCGCCGAGAAGCGTCTTTCCGCCGACACCCTGAACTTCGGCGGCTCCTCGACCTCGACGGTCAAGGGCGAGAGCCTCATCGACACCGTCATGACGCTTGACGCCTACAAGATCGACTGCATCGTCGTCCGCGACAAGCATGCCGGCGCCCCGCATATCGTCTCCCAGGCGAGCCCCGCCGTCGTCATCGACGCGGGCGACGGAAAGCACGGCCATCCCACTCAGGCCTTGCTCGACCTGTATTCCATCTGGGAGCGCAAGCAGAGCTTCGAGGGCCTGAAGGTCGGCGTCGTCGGCGACATCGGCCACTCCCGCGTCTGCGGCTCGCTCATCCCCGCCCTCAAGATCATGGGCGCCGAGGTGACCGTCGTCGCCCCGGGCACGCTGCTTCCGCCGCGCCCCGACGTCCTCGGTGCCGACCACGTCGCCTACTGCCTCGATGACGTCCTGCCCGAGCTCGACGTCGTCTACATGCTCCGCATCCAGCGCGAGCGCCTCGAGGGCGCGCCGTTCCCGAGCCTGCGCGAGTACCACCAGCTGTTCGGACTCACCAAGAAGCGCGAGCGCCTCATGAAGCCCGATGCCATCGTGTGCCACCCCGGCCCGATCAACCGCGGCGTCGAGTTCGATTCCTACATGCCCGACCACCCGGAGCGCTCGGTCATCCTCGACCAGGTCTACGCCGGTATCTGCGTGCGCATGGCTGCCCTGTATCTGCTGCTTGGAGGTGCCGATAATGGCCTTGCTTCTTAAGAACGCCCATGTCGTCGACCCGTCCGTTGAGTTGGACGGCGTCTGCGACGTCCTGATCGAGAACGATCGCATCGCAAAGGTGGGGGAGGGCCTCACCGTCGAGGGCGCCGAGGTCATGGCCCTTTCCGGCAAGTACCTCGTCCCCGGTCTCGTCGACATGCACGTGCACCTGCGCGAGCCCGGCTTCGAGACCAAAGGGGACATCGAGAGCGAGACCGCCGCTGCCGCCAAGGGCGGCTTCACCGGCGTCTGCTCCATGCCCAACACCGATCCGGTGACCGACAACGGCGTGGTCGTCGAGTACATCAAGTCCGTCGCCGCCGCCAAGGGCCACTGCCGCGTGTACCCGTCCGGCGCCATGACCCGGGGCCTCAAGGGCGAGATCATCTCCGAGATGGGCGACATGGTCGCCCACGGCTGTGTCGCCTTCACCGATGACGGCCGCGGCGTCCAGGGTGCCGGCATGATGCGCCGCGCCATGGATTACGGCAAGATGTTCGGCAAGGTCTTCATGAGCCACTGCCAGGACGACGACCTGGTCGGCGACGGGCAGATCAACGAGGGCGCCGTCTCCACGCGCCTCGGCCTGCTCGGCTGGCCCGCGGAGGGCGAGGAGCTGCAGATCATGCGCGACATCATGATCGCCGAGCTCACGGGCGCGAAACTGCACATCCAGCACATCTCCACGGCCCGCGGCCTTGACATGGTTCGCGCCGCCAAGGCCAAGGGCCTGCCCGTCACCTGCGAGGCGACCCCGCATCACCTGTTCCTCACCGAAGACGCCATCGACGGCACTTACGACACCTGCCTTAAGGTCAATCCTCCGCTGCGTACCGCCGCCGACGCGGAGGCTCTGATCGAGGGCGTCCTGGACGGATCGGTCGACGCCATCGTCACGGACCATGCGCCGCACGCGGATTGGGAGAAGTCCCGCGAGTTCGAGCTCGCTCCGTTCGGCATGATCGGTCTGGAGACCTCTCTCGCCTTGATCAACACGAACCTCGTGAAGACCGGCAAGATGGGCTATGGCCGCATGGTCGAGCTGATGAGCTCCAAGCCTCGCGAGATCCTCGGCCTCGAGCCGGTGAGCATTGCTGCCGGCAGCCTCGCCGACATCACGGTGTTCGACGCCGATGCTGCCTGGACCGTCTCGGAGGACGAGTTCGCGAGCCACGCAAAGAATTCCGGCTTCAAGGGCGCCGAGCTGCTCGGTCGCGCCACGGACGTCTTCGTCGGTGGCAAGCGCACGCTCGCCGACGGGGTTGTTTGCTAACATAGCACCGTACACGCTGCGCGGCCCTTCGGTTTCCCGGCTGGAGGGCCGCGCGCATTTATCGCACCATGCTTCGCATGGGGAAGGGAGCATACATGCCGAGTCCTTCACCTGCGCGCATGCACGATTTCGAGGTCGTATCGAACGAGAAGATTGCCGAGGGCATCTTCTCGCTCGTCATTTTGGCCCCGCGTCTGGCATCTGCGCTCAAGCCCGGTCAGTTCGTCAACATCCGCGTTCCCGGGGACGCCAGCGAGCTGCTTCGCATTCCGTTGAGCTACGTCTCCAGTGATGCCGAGTCTGGCACCGTCGAGCTCTGGTACGCCGTGGTTGGAAACGCCACGCGTCGCATGTCCGCATGGGAGCCCGGGTTCAAGAGCGACCTGCTGGGGCCCGGCGGCCATGGCTGGTCCGCGCCGGAGGGCTGCCGCCGCGCGCTCGTCGTGGGCGGCGGGATCGGTGTGCCCCCCGTGCTCTGCCTTGCGCGCGAGCTCGCCTCCGCCGGCGTCCGCGTGGACGCCTGCTTCGGTGCTGCGAGCGGGGACAAGCTCGTAGGCGTGCATGAGTTCGAGGAGCTCGGGTGCGGCGATGTCCGCATCGCGACCGATGACGGCACCGCGGGCTTCTCCGGCTTCGTCACCGAGCCCGCTTCCGAGCTGCTCGCCTCCGGTGAGTACGACTACGTCGCCACGTGCGGCCCCGGCATCATGATGAGCAGGGTCGCCGAGGCCGCCGCCGCGGCGGGCGTCTTCTGCGAGGCTTCGCTCGAGCGCATGATGAGCTGCGGATTCGGCGCGTGCAGCACCTGTAACGTCGAGACGACGGACGGCATGAAGGGGGCCTGCATGTGCGGCCCCGTGTTCGATGCGACCAAGGTGGTGGTCTGGTGAGCCAGGTGAGCATGGCCGTCGATTTCGGCGGCGTCAAGATGAAGAACCCTATCAACACCGCATCCGGCACGTTCGGGCAGGGTTGGCAGTTCAGCGAGCTCATGGATGTGAGCGAGCTCGGTGCGATCACCACGAAGGGGTGCGCCGCGGAGCCCTGGCCGGGCAATCCGGCACCCCGTATGACCGAGGTCCCCGGCGGCATGATGAATTCCGTCGGCCTCCAGAATCCTGGCGTCGAGGCCTTCGCGCGCGATTACGGCCCCTGGCTGTCCGACCTCACCGATGCCGGTACCCAGGTGATCTGCCAGGTCGCCGGCCATTCCACCGAGGAGTACGTCCGCGCTCTCGAGATGTTCTGCGAGCTCACCCCTTGGGCAGCCGGATTCGAGATCAACGTGAGCTGCCCCAACATCGCCGCTGGCGGCGCTGCCTGCGGCTCCACCCCCGAGGGGGCTGCCGAGGTCATGCGCGCATGCCGCAAGGTCACCGACCGGCCCCTGTTCGTCAAGATGGCCCCAGTCCGCATCCCCGAGATCGCCCGCGCCCTTGAAGCCGAGGGCGCCGACGGCCTTACGGTCATCAACTCGATTCCCGGCATGGCGATCGATGTGCATACGCGTCGGTCCAAGCTGTCCAAGCCCACCGGCGGGCTGTCCGGCCCGCTGTGCCACCCGATCGCCGTGCGCATGGTCTGGGAGGCCGCGCGCGCCGTCAACATACCGATCTGCGGCGTCGGCGGCGTCATGACGGGTGAGGACGCGGCGGAGTTCATCCTCGCCGGAGCGTGCTGCGTCTCTGTCGGCATGGCCAGCTTCATCGAGCCTGCGGCCTCCGTCCGCATCCTCCATGAATTGGAGGAGTGGGCCGAGAGCCAGGGCGTCCGCGACATCAACGAGCTGATTGGAGCCTTCGAATGCTAGAGGCAGACGCGCGCGAGCGCATCATCGTCGCCATCGACTGCGACCGCGACCGCGCCATCGAGCTCGCCGACTCCCTTGCCGGCCATGCCCGTTGGCTCAAGGTCGGCATGACGCTCTTCTATGCCGAGGGGCCGCAGATCGTCCGCGCGTTCAGGGAGCGCGGGTTCAAGGTGTTCCTGGACCTCAAGTTCCATGACATTCCCCACCAGGTGCGCGGGGCCGCGCGTTCCGCGGCCCTCGCCGGGGCCGACCTCCTCTCTGTGCACGGGTTGGGTTCCGGCGCCATGCTGGCCGCCTGCCGCGAGGGCGCGGAGGCCGCTGCGGTCGAGCGCGACGACCGCCCCAGCCTCGTGGCGATCACCGTGCTCACCAGCATGAACCAGGATGCCCTGAACGAGATCGGAATCGACGCCCCCGTCGCGGACGAGGCCGCCCGCCTCGCCGCGCTCGCCCAGGCTAACGGTATCGACGGAATCGTGTGCTCGCCCATGGAGGCGGAGTCCATGCGGGCCCTGCTCGGCCCCGATGCGCTCATCGTCACCCCGGGTGTCCGTCCGGCAGGAGCCGAGCTGGGAGACCAGTCCCGCGTGGCCACGCCCGCCCGCGCCATCCGGAGCGGTGCGAGCCACATCGTCGTGGGCCGTCCCATCACCGGAGCGTCCGATCCGGTGGGTGCGTTCGAGGCGATCGTCTCCGAGCTCGTGGCCGATGTTTAAGCACCGCGCTCTACCAGCGGGTTTCTGGGCATGCATTTCGTGAAAAAGCGACCAATTATCGCTTCTTCCTGCATGTTTGCTTGAACTTTCGGGCCACATCGACTAATGTATTCAGTCGCACCTGGCGCCTGGGCCGCATCATGCCTGCTCAGACGTCGTTTCATGAATTCTGCACCACGATTTTTGGAGGTTCTCATGGCCCTTCCTCAGCTCACCGACGAGCAGCGCAAGGCCGCACTCGAGAAGGCCGCTGCCGCCCGTCACGCCCGTGCCGAGCTGCGCGAGAAGATCAAGAAGGGTGAGATCACCCTCGAGTCCGTCCTCAACTCCGACGACCCCATCGCTTCTCGCATGAAGGTTTCCACGCTCATCGAGTCGCTCCCGGGCTACGGCAAGGCGAAGGCCGCCAAGATCATGGACGAGCTCGGCATCTCCGCCACCCGTCGCGTCCAGGGCCTCGGCGTCCGCCAGCGCGAGCAGCTGCTCGAGCAGCTCTCCAAGTAGTGGACCGCATCGAGCCCAAGCTCTTTGTGATTTCCGGGCCGTCAGGCGCAGGGAAGGGCACGATCGTCGCGCGCATTCGCGACAGCCGTCCCAACCTGGGCCTGACGGTTTCCGCTACCACGAGGGAGCCGCGTGAGGGCGAAGTCGACGGCGTCAGCTACCACTTCTTGAGCGAAGATGAATTCAGCCGCCGCGTCGACGCGGGCCAATTCGTCGAATGGGCGTCCGTACATGGTCATCGGTACGGGACTTTGGTGGAAGAGGTGTCCTCCAAGCTCGCGGCGGGGTCCTCGCTGATCCTCGAGATCGATGTCCAGGGCGCGTTCCAGGTCAAGGAGCGCTTTCCGGAGGCGGTGCTGATCTTCATCATGCCGCCCTCGCTCGAGGTGCTTCGCGAGCGTCTTGAGAACCGCGGCACCGAGACCGCGGAGACGCTCTCCGTGCGCCTTGCTAACGCCGAGCGCGAGATGGCGCTTTCCGACCGTTACGACGATGTTGTTATCAACGACGACCTCGATTGCGCATGCGAGGAGCTCTCGCGCGTGATCGAGAAGCACGAAAGGAATTGAGGTCACGTGTCCGTAACCAAGCCTCGTATCGACGACCTGCTCGATAAGACCGATAACAACCGCTTCCTGCTGGCCTCCGTCGCCTCCAAGCGCGCATGCGACATCAACAGCATGCTCCGCGGTCAGCACAACCGCGTGCTCGCGGTCCAGGATGTCGACGACATCACCATCGCCCTTTCCGGCGAGGACGCGATCTCCATGGCCATGGAGGAGATCATCGACGGCGGCATCTCCTACGATTCCGACCGCTTCGAAGCCGCCCTGCGCCACAAGGTGGCGGAAGCGTAATATGGCGAGTCGCGTCTGCCTGGTCCATTATCACGAGATCGGATTGAAAGGCAAGAACCGCGCCCGTTTTGAACGCATCCTCATGGATAACCTGAAGGCGGCTTTGGCCGCCTTCTCTGTTTCCTGCATCACGCGTATCTCCGGGCACATCCTCGTGACTTTTTCCGCCAACGGTCAGGCCGAGGAGGCGTTTGACACCATCGCGCGCACCCCGGGCGTCGCACGCGTCTCGTTGGCCTTCCATACCAATCGCGAGCCCTCCGAGTATTGCCGGGCGGCGATCTCCGCTATGCGCGAAGCAGGGGAATTCGAGACCTTCAAGGTCTCCGCCCGCCGCTCGAACACGGATTACGAGCTCTCCTCGCTCGATCTCAACCGTCAGGTCGGCGAGGTGCTCTGCGACGTTTCCCGACAAGAAGGTCCAGATGCACGCTCCCGACGTGTGCGTCCATGTCCTGGTGGTCCAGGGCAGCGTGTACGTCTACGCCAAGAGCGAGCCGGGTGTCGGCGGCCTTCCCCAGGGCAGCGCCGGCAAGGTGGTCACGCTGCTGTCGAGCGGCATCGATTCGCCCGTCGCGACTTGGATGCTGGCTCGCCGCGGCGCCGTTCCCGTTCCGGTTCACTTCTCCGGTCGCCCGCAGACCGCCGACACCAGCGAGTACCTCACGCAGGACATCATTCGCGCCCTCGCGCCCTCCGTGCAGATCGGTCGCCTTTATGTGGTCCCGTTCGGCGACTGCCAGCGCGAGATCTCCTTGGCGTGCCCCGGGAAGCTGAGGGTCATCATGTATCGTCGCGTGATGTATGCCGTAGCAGAGCGCATCGCCCGCATAGAGGGCGCGAAGGCGATCGTCACCGGCGAATCTCTCGGACAGGTCGCGTCCCAGACGCTGGAGAACATCATGGCGGTTAACGAGGTCGTCGACATTCCCGTCTTCCGCCCCCTGATCGGTTCCGATAAGCAGGAGATCATCGTCCGCGCTCAGCATATAGGCACGTACGACATCTCCTGCGAGACCGCCCCGGATTGCTGCACGTTGTTCATGCCGCGCCGTCCCGAGACGCACGCCAAGCTCGATGAGGTCCACGAGGCATGGGGCATGTTCGATCATGAGTCGATGGTCGAGCGCCTTCTCGACCAGGTGGAGTACATCGATTTCGAGCACGGGTGCTATAAGCCGCCCCGCTTCCTTCGGGCCCGTCACGACGAGCTCGCTCCGCGCTCCTTCATCCCGGGTCGCGCCGGATCCCTTTCGGTCTCCGATTCCGTGGGCCCGGTCGATAAGGGCGATTCGGCGTTGCGGTAGGCAACGCATCCCCTGGTACGCTCCTCCCGTCGTCGCGCAAGCGGCGACGGGTTTTTCTTGCCCGTTCCTACCGGAACCTTTCCCTTCATGCAAGCTCATGAGGGCATATGCGTTAGCCGTCGTGCGACTATCTCGAATCGAATCGGCACATTCCGGCCACCGCCTTCATGATGGAGGGAGGAGGTGATCGATATGGTTCAGCGGCCCGATACGACGTCCGGCGTCTTAGCTTCGCTTCGCAGGGCGCTGCGTCAGCCTCGACACGCCGCGTTCGCAGCCTGCCTTCTCGCGACCTGCATCGGCGCCTTTATCCTCGGAGCCGCCCAAGCGAACGGTGGCGGATCTTTCTCCATCGTTCGTGGCGGCGATTCGGGGGCTCCCGCCGGCTCCACGGAGGACGTCGATGTCGCGACGGGCTCAGAGGCCGCCGGCCGTGCCGTCGCGGGCAGCTCGCCGAAGGAGGATAACGCCGCGCTTGCCGATACTGGGGAGCGCAAGGATATTCTCGTGGTCGATGTTGCCGGAGCGGTGCGGGTTCCTGGGGTATACGAGCTTTCCGGTGAGGCGCGGGTCCGGGACGCGATAGAGGCGGCGGGCGGGCTGAGCGAGGATGCCGACACCTCCGGAATCAACCGGGCGAGCCTCGTCGCGGACGGGGACAAGGTTTACGTCCCCATTCTCGGAGAGGCCTCGCCTCCCTCCGTAGCCCAAGCGTCCCCTTCCGCCGCCCCCGCATCGCTCGTGAACATAAACAAGGCTTCTGAGGCGGAGCTTGATGGGCTGCCTGGCGTGGGTCCGGCGACCGCCACCGCCATCGTGGAGGAGCGAGCCGCCAACGGCCCCTATGCATCCGTGGACGACCTGCTCCGGGTTTCCGGGATCGGCGACAAGAAGCTCGAACGGCTCAGGGACCTCGTATGCACGTAAGGCGCGATGCGGGCATTCCCGTCCGGCCGCTCCTGCCTCCTTCGGCTTGTGCCGCAGCGGCAACAATCGGTTGCTGCGCTCTCGCGGTCGACGGGGGCTGGGCGTCTTACGTCGAGGGCGCCGGTGCGCTCATCGATGCGTGGCGCTCGGTGCTCGTGGCCGGTGTCGCGTGCGCGCTCTTGGCGATCTCGGGCCGGTCGTTCTTCAGAACGTCGTCCGCGCTGTCCGTCACGCTGTCCTCCGTCTTGAGGTTCACGGCGGCGGGATGTCTTCTCGGGATGCTTGCGAGCGCGATTTGGCTTGTGCGCATGAGTGCGGCCCTGAGCGCGCTCGAATGTCTTCCTTCGCCTATCGTCGTCACCGTGTTCGGGGATGCTTCCCAGACGGATTCCGGGTGGTCGTCGAGCGGCGTCGTCTCATCGTCCCCGGATGGCCCCGTGCGGTTGCGCATATCTTCCGGAGAGGAGCTGCCGCGCGGATCCGTTGCGGTCCTTCACGGTGCGGCGCGCAAGCTTCCCGACAGCCCGTGGGGTCGTTCGAGGTTCGCGCGCGGCGAGATCGGAACCGTCTCGGCGAAGCGAGCTGAGGTCACGGGGTCGCTGTCGGGCCCGCTCGAAGCGTTTCGGGAAGCGGTGCTCGGCGCTATCGGTCCGAAGGGCGATGACGCCCGGGCCCTTTGCGCCGGGATCGTGTGCGGGCACACGACGTACCTGAGCGGAAGCCAGGCCTCCGATGCGTTTTCCGCGTGCGGGCTGAGTCATCTTGTCGCGGTGTCCGGCGGGCACCTGGTCCTCCTCTCCGAGCTCTTCCGGCGCGTGCTCGCCGCATTGCATGTGCGTCGCTCGCTCCGCATACCCCTGCTCGCCGCCGTCTGCTGTGCGTACGCCGTGTTCACGGGATGCGCGCCCTCAGCCGTCCGCTCCGCCGTCATGGTGCTGGCCTCATCCGCGGCTGCGGCGGGCGGACGGCGACCGCATGGCATATCGGGGCTTTCGGTCGCGGCGGCCTGCATGGCCGTTGCAGATCCCGGTTGCGTGTTCGACATGGGGTTTCAGTTGAGTGTGCTGAGCGTTCTGTTCCTCGGTCTTTTCTCATCGTATGTCCGGTGGCATCTTGAGAACGCCGGGCTGCCCGAAGGCCTGTCCGAGGCGCTATCGTGCACGCTGTGCGCCCAGTGGGCGACGATCCCGCTGACGGTCCCCGTATTCGGTGAGGTTTCGCTCATCTCGCCGCTTGCCAACCTCCTCGTGGCGCCCCTCATGAACGGCGTGCTCTCGATGGGCATCATCCTCTTCCCACTATCCGCTGCACTTCCTCCGCTGGAGGTTGTCGCGGAGGTGGTCGTCGCGCTCGCCCGATCCTCGATATTTCTCGCAGACCTGCTCGCGGGTGTTCCCGCCGCATGCATCGGTGTGGATGGGGGATCCGGACTGCCCGTCCTCCTGTACGGGGCCGCGGCGATCGTCTACATCCGATGGAAGCCGCATACGGGCGGATGTGCCCGTATGGGCGCGCTCGCGATCTTGGCGGCCATGTTGGCCTGGGTGCTCGCGTGGACGCGGTTCGCTCCCGCACAGGTCGTGGTCATGGACGTCGGGCAGGCTGATGCTATCTTGATACGAGATGGATCGTCGGCGGTGCTCGTCGACGCCGGCGTCGACGAAGAGTGTGCCCGCGCGCTCGCGCGAAGCCATGTCTACCGGCTTGATGCCGTGATGATCACCCATTGGGACCGCGACCACTGCGGAGGGCTCGAAGAGCTGCTGCGCACGGTCGCCGTCGATCGGTTGATCGTCGCTGAAGGAGCCGTATCGTCCATGCCCGACGATGTCGACCGTGCGTATCGCGGCCCCGTTGAGGAGATTCGATGCGGTGACGCAGTCGTTTGCGGCCGCTTTCTCGCCACGGCGATGTGGCCCCTTGCTCCCGTATCCGGAGATCAGAACGCTGATTCGATTGTGCTCTCCCTTGATTACCGTGACGGCGCTTCGAGCTTCCGTATGCTCCTGTGCGGAGATGCGGAGGCCCCTCAGACCAACATGGTCGCTGATGCGATAGGCGATATCGATGTGCTGAAGCTCGGGCATCACGGTTCGCGGCAGTCCGTTGACGACCCGTTGATGGTGGCCTTGACGCCGGAGGTCGCAATCGCTAGCGCGGGGGAGGGCAACCCATATGGGCATCCGGACGAGGAGTGCGCCGCCGTGCTGGAGCGGCATGCCGTTCGGATGCTCTGCACGGCGGAATGCGGGGACATCACGGTCGAGCCGGACGATACGGGCCCGCGCGTAACATGGCGGCATCGCGCGCGGTAGAATGGAGCTTCCCCGACCACCTAGGAGCGTTCATGTCGAAGCCCGAGCTGCTGCCCGCATACCTGATCGTAGGAGCCGACGAGTACAAGAGATCCCATGCGGTCTCCAAGATGCGCGCACGGCTCGATGAGAGCGGGATGACCGCGTTCAACCTTGATGAGCGCGATATGACGAAAGACCCCGCGATTGACGATATCATCGCGTCACTCAACACGTTCCCGATGGGATCGGAGTTCCGCCTCGTCATACTCGACGGCTGCGACAAGCTCCCCAAATCGGTAAGCGAGCCGCTCGTGGAATACCTTGCTTCACCCGCCCCGACGACGGTCTGCCTCCTGGTCGCCAATTCACTTGCCAAGAATACGAGGCTGTACAAGGCGGTCGCCAAGGTGGGGGCAAAGGCCGTCGTCGACTGCACGCCCAAGAAGGCATGGGAGATGCCGAAGCAGGTGCTCGCCATGGCGCGCCTTCACGGCAAGTCGATCGGCCTGCCCGCCGCCGAGGCGCTCGTGTCCCGTGCGGGCGAGTCGAGCCGAATGCTCGATAACGAGTTGGCGCGGCTCGCGCAGATGGTCGAGGGGCCTGAGATCCTGCTCGCCGACGTGGAGCGCCTGGTGATGCGTACCGCGGAGGTCAAGCCCTGGGAGTTCTTGAACGCGGTCGCTGCCCGCGATATGCCCTTGGCTCTCGAGCTGGTTTCCCTTCAGCCCGAGCATAGCGAGATTCGCCTGTTCTCCCTGCTCGTCACGCGCCTGCGCGAGCTGATCGTCGCGCGGTCGCTCGATGCGCGCGGGGCGGGCTCCGAGCTGGCTCGGATGCTTGGGGTCCAATCGTGGCAGGTCAAGAACCACCTCGCCTGGGCGCGCGCCTGGAAGATGGGGGAGCTGATCGATGCGTTGTCGCAGGCGGTGGAGGTCGAGGCCGCGCTCAAGGGATCGAAAGATTCCGGCCTGGCTTTGCGCATGTGGGTGATATCACTGTGTCGCCGCCAGGGACGGGGGGCTCGCGGAGGCGAGCGGTGACAGCCGCGTTCGCAGGCGTCCGCCAAGTCGGCCTCGGGCACGCGGCCATTGCTCGCCGATTCTCACCTACCCGTCGTGCATAAAAAAATCCCCGCCGGGGCGGGGATTTCAAGCAACTGATTATATAGATTGCTAGTTGATGCCGTTGACCAGCTTCTGGATGCCGGACTTGCGGTTGGAAGCCTGGTTCTTGTGGATAACGCCCTTGGCGACAGCCTTGTCGAGCTTGCGGTAGGCGGTGGTGGCGGCAGCGGCGGCAGCGGCCTTGTCGCCAGCCTCGACGGCAGCGTGGACGTGCTTGATAACGGTCTTGAGCTCGGAGCGGATCGCCTTGTTGCGAACGCGAGCGATCTCATTGGTGCGGATGCGCTTCTTCTGAGACTTGATGTTTGCCACTGGTAGGTTTCCTTTCGAATGTTACAAAAAGCCTTACTATCCGGCCTCTGAGACACGGTTGAGGTCATACAGTCAGGGGAGTATAGCACGCGACGCAGCGCAAGAAAAGAGAGAACCCTATGGATTAGACGTGAATCTCACGCGCCGCACACGTCGCGCGGGGTCGCATCGCAAAAGGTTTGTGCGCTATCATTGCACTCATGAATACTTCAGATACCTCACACATCCGGAACTTCTCGATCGTGGCCCATATCGACCATGGGAAGTCCACCATCTCCGACCGCATTCTCGAGCTCACCCGGACCGTCGAGGAGCGCGACATGGCGTCGCAGCTGCTCGACACGATGGACATCGAGCGGGAGCGCGGCATCACCATCAAGTCCAACGCCGTGCGCGTCATGTATGACGCCGACGACGGGGAGACCTATCAGTTCAACCTGATCGATACCCCGGGACACGTCGACTTCACCTATGAGGTCAGCCGAAGCCTCGCCGCGTGCGAGGGCGCCGTCTTGGTGGTCGACGCGACGCAGGGGGTCGAGGCCCAGACGGTCTCCAACGCCAGCCTCGCCATGAACGCCGACCTCGACATCGTCCCGGCGATCAACAAGATCGATCTGCCCTCTGCGCATCCCGACGAGGTGAAGGTCGAGATCGAAGACGAGCTGGCCATTCCCGCCGACGACGCCGTATGCGTATCCGGCAAGACCGGCGAGGGGATCCATGACCTGCTCGAGGCGATCGTGTTTCTCGTCTCGCCTCCCCAGGGCAGTTCCGACGAGCCCCTCAAGGCGCTCATCCTCGATTCGTACTTCGACGAGTACCGGGGGGTCGTGGCGACGGTCCGCGTTTTCGACGGTTGCATCAAGAAGGGCCAGACCCTGCACATGATGCAGGGCGGCGAGGACTTCCTCGTCGACGGCGTGGGCGTCAAGCGCCCCGCGGAGACCCCGGTCGACGCCATAGGCGTGGGAGAGGTCGGGTTCGTCGTGACCGGCCTCAAGAACCCCGACGCCGTGCACGTGGGCGATACCCTCACGGATACCGCGCGCCCCTGCGCCGAGCCGCTGCCGGGTTACCGCGAAGCCAAGCCCATGGTGTATACCGGACTGTTCCCGATCGACAACAAGGATTACGAGAACCTGCGCGACGCACTCGAGAAACTCCATGTGAACGATCCCTCGCTCGTGTGGTCGCCGGAGACGTCTGTCGCCCTCGGTTTCGGATTCCGCGTCGGGTTCCTCGGCCTGCTTCATATGGAGGTGGTCAAGGAGCGGCTCGAGCGCGAGTTCGGTCTCGCCCTGATCGCCACCAGCCCCAGCGTGGATTACCATGTCTACAAGACCGATGGCGAGATGGTGTGCGTCCGCAGTCCCCAGGACCTTCCCGAGGCCACGCGCATCGATCACATAGAGGAGCCGTACCTCAAGGCGAAGGTCATCGTCCCGCCCGAGTACACCGGTGCCGTCATGCAGCTCGCCGTCGACCACCGCGGCGTCACGACCGACATGATTCACCTCTCGCAGAAGAGCGTCGAGATGCGGTTCGACATGCCTCTCGCCGAGCTCATCCTCGATTTCTTCGATCAGCTCAAGAGCCGTACCAAGGGGTACGCGTCCCTCGATTACGAGTTCTCGGAGTACCGCACGAGCGAGCTCGTGAAGCTCGACATCCTGCTGTCCGGCGACGACGTCGACGCCCTCTCGTTCATCGTCCACAAGGACAAGGCGTACGGGCTCGCACGCGGCCTGTGCGACAAGCTGAAGGAGATCATCCCGCGCCAGCTGTTCGAGGTTCCCATCCAGGGGGCTATCGGCAACAAGATCATCGCCCGCTCCACCGTGAAGGCGCGCCGCAAGGACGTGCTCGCCAAGTGCTACGGCGGCGACATCTCCCGAAAGCGCAAGCTGCTCGAGAAGCAGAAAGAGGGCAAGAAGCGCATGAAGGCCATCGGGTCCGTCGAGGTTCCCCAAGAAGCGTTCCTCGCTATCCTCAAGGTCGACGAGTAGGGCTGCCCGCGCGCCCGCATCGCATGCCGCCCGGGGCGCGTGCCCGCGTGCGACCGCGCCTCACGTGACGCTGTAACCGGCCCTGCGGGCATGTGCCCGCAGGGCCCTGTTTTCGAATGGACCATCGTGGCAACCTCCAACCCTTCCGAAACCCTGCAGGCGCGTTTCGCCGACCAGCCGTTTCTGCTCGCGCCCATGGCGGGCGTCACCGACGCCGCCTATCGCATCATGTGCCGTCGGCACGGCGCGCGCACGGCGTACAGCGAGATGGTCTCGGTCGCCGGTCTCGCCTATGCAAGCGAGAAGACCTGGGACCTCGTATTGCCCGCATCCGACGAGCCCGACGTCTGCGTCCAGCTCTTCGGGTCGAAGCCCGAGCAGTTCGCATCCGCCGTGGAGGCGGTCGAGCGCCGCGTAGGCGAGAAGCTCGTCCTCATCGATATCAACATGGCGTGCCCGGCCCGCAAGGTCATCTCGAAGGGCGAGGGCTCGGCGCTCATGGAGCAGCCGGACCGCGCCGAGGCGATCGTGAGGGCGTGCGTCGAGCGCGCCCATGTCCCGGTGACGGTCAAGATGCGCAAAGACTTCAAGAGCGGCAGGCTGCTGGCCCCCGAGTTCGCCGCCCGCATGGAGCAGGCGGGCGCGGCCGCCGTGGCTGTCCACGGGAGGTCTGCCGGCCAGCTCTATACCGGGAGCGCCGACTGGTCGGTCATCGATGCCGTCGCCGACCGCGTCTCCGTCCCCGTCATCGGCTCCGGCGACGTCTTCACGGCTGAGGACGCCTGTCGCATGCTCGAGCAGACCGCCGCAACCGCGGTGTTCGTCGCTCGGGGCACCTATGGCAACCCATGGGTGTTCGAGGACGCTCGGGCGCTTGCGCTCGAGGGCAGGGCCGTTGAGCCGCGGGGTTCCCGCCAGAAGCTGGCCGCCTTGCGCGAGCATCTGCTGCTGCTCCATGAGCGCGACGCGCACATGGCGCGCGCCCGCACGTTCGCCACCTGGTATCTCAAGGGCATGCCGCATGCGGCCGGTTGGCGCGGGCGCGTCGTGGGCTGCAGCGAGTTCGAGGACTTCATGGCGCTCGTCGACGAGATCGAAGCCGATGTCGCGCGCTGCGAGGAGCTGACGAGGCGAGGCGCCTCCGTTCCGGGTTTCCACGGCGACCGCGTTGGCTGACGAGGTTCCCAATATGGATTACCGTGCCCTTTACCTGCATATTCCGTTTTGCAGGTCAAAATGCTTGTATTGCGATTTCGATTCAGACCCTTGCGCCGCGGCGCAAGGCGGGCTCGAACGGTATATGGGCCTCCTGCTCGAACGCGTTCGGTCCTGCGGGGCGATGGGGGACCTTTCGAGCGTCGAGACGGTATACATCGGCGGAGGGACCCCCAGTCTTGCCGGCGCCCGCCTCGTGGAGCTCGTCGGCGCTGTCCGGGAGTTCTGCGACCCGGTCGAGTTCACCTGTGAGGCTAACCCGGAGTCGTTTACGGAGGACCTGGCGCGCGCGCTTCGCCGGGCCGGAGCGACGCGCGCATCGATCGGGGTGCAGTCGCTCGTCCGGTCCGAGCTCGAGGCGATCGGGCGCATCCACGGGCCCGAGGAGGCCCTTGCGGCGGTATCGTCCGCCAAGCGGTCCGGGCTCTCCACGTCGTGCGACCTGATGTGCGGACTTCCCGAGCAGACGCTCGAGTCGTGGCGCTCGACGCTCGACGGCATCCTCTCCGCGCCCGAGACACCCGACCACGTATCGGTCTATCCGCTGCAGCTCGAGGAGGGAACCCCGCTTGAGGCCTTGGAGCGGTCGGGTGTCGTCGAGGTCCCCGACGAGGACTTCCAGGCCGCGTGCATGGATATGGCGCGAGACGTCCTGTCCAAGGCGGGCTACGAGCGCTACGAGGTGGCGAGCTACGCGAAGCCCGGGTACCGGTGCCGCCACAACATCGCATATTGGACCGGGGTGAGCTATCTCGGAATCGGCCGGTCCGCCGCCAGCATGCGCGCCGCATCAGCCGACTCCGACGTTCCGTTGGGGTACGTCTCTAACGGCATGCCTGCCGCGCGCGTTCGCTTCACGCAGCTCGACGATGCGGGCGAAAAGTTCGATCGCGAGCTCCTCACGCCCCGTCAGGCCATGGCCGAGGACCTCATGCTCTCGTGCCGCATGACCGATGGCATCGGCCCGGAACTGCTCGAGCGCACGGTGCAGGTGATTCCGGCGGATGAGCTCTCCGCCGCCTGTGAGCGCGCCGTCAGGCAGAACCTCGCGATGTGGGTCGACGGGTCCCTCAAGCCGACGCACCGTGGCTGGCTCGAGGGCAACGAGCTGTACGGGATCTTTTGGGACCTCGCTTGACGCGCGCCGTCGCGGGCACCCTTCGTGTGCACGACGGATGCGGCCGGCCCCTCGAGCGATCGATGCCCTTGCGCGGAGGCTGCGCTTGCGCCATGCTATGCGCAACGGAAAGGAGCCGCCATGCCGGGTAAACGCGAGGACGTCATCAGCTGGGACGAGTTCTTCATGCGCGCCGCGGTCGCCGCGTCGCTGCGCAGCAAGGATCCGAACACTCAGGTGGGGGCCTGTATCGCCGACACAAACAACAGGATTCTCTCAGTCGGGTACAACGGGACCCCGTCAGGCCTGGACGACGACGACTTTCCCTGGGAGACCACCGACGACCCGCTGCTCGACAAGCACAACTACGTTATCCATGCCGAGGCGAACGCCATCCTCAACTATCGCGGTTCGCTCAAGGACATGGCGGGCGCGACGGTGTTCGTCACGCTGTTCCCCTGCCACGAGTGCGCCAAGACCCTCGTCCAGGCAGGTATCGGCGAGGTCGTTTACCTCGATGACAAGTATTGCGGAACCCAGGACAACCTGATCTCGAAGAGCATCCTCGACCGCTGCGGCGTGACGTACCGCCAGGTCAGGCTTGAGGGTTCCTCGCTGTAGGAATCGATGACGCGGGGCTCCGCCCTGCGTCCTGACGAGGATCCGATCGCGCGCGGCCGCCCTTCGGTTCGATCTCGCTCTGCCACCGCGCCGCGCGCGACGGCCGTCCTCCCATGGGGGTGCGGCGCGCGGGGCCCAGCTACCGGTTTCGGGTCATATTTTGGCCGACCGCATCTTATGGAGGGTCTTCCGCCGCGCCGGGATATAATGGCTCCCACTGCGTATGCGAATGGTTGGAGTGCGCCCGATATGGCCTCTATGAACGAAAAAGACTACTATGCCGTCCTCGGCGTCTCGAAGGACGCCACGAAGAAGGAGATCCAGAAGGCGTTTCAGCAGAAAGCGCGCAAGCTCCATCCCGATGTGAACAAGGAGCCTGACGCCGAGGAGCGCTTCAAAGAGGTCTCCGAGGCCTATGCCGTGCTCTCGGACGAGCAGAAGAGGGCGCGCTACGATGCGATGCGCTCGGGCAATCCCTTCGCGGGCGCGCCGTCCGGTTCCGGGGCGAGTCCCTTCGGCGGAGGATATTCCGGTTCCTACGGCGGGGGCTTCGGGTTCCCGTTCGGGTTCCCG
>DBFEBE010000008.1:0-19981 GCA_048318985.1 Collinsella sp. | reverse complement strand
CCCCCGTCGGACCTCCTTATCGCGTTCGCGTCAGGCTTCCTGCCCCTCACAGGCCCACCTCCCGGAGGTAGCCCGCTATCTTCTCGGACGCTATGGCGCAAGCGGAGCGCATCCGGCTCGGCCCGTTCACGGACGCGGCGTCGAGCACCGCCGTGCCGCCCCGGATCATCATCAGGGCGTCCGAGACCATCTTCTCGGTGACGCGCAGGCTCGTGTCCGTGGGCATCTCCACGTCCAGCCGTACCTCGTTCGGCTCCGGCATGTGTACGACGCGCTCCCCCACCGTCTCGCGCCGCTTCCTCGCCATGTAGTGCGCCTGCCGGCACTTCGGGCTGCAGAAGACCGCCCTTTTCGTCCTTTTCTCGAATTTCCTGCCGCACCACGCGCATTCCGCCGTGTTTTCCACGCGATCACCCCCGTTTTCTCAGGAGCTTGCGCGTTGCGTCACACGTTCCGTCACCGTTGCGTCACGTTGCGTCATTTCCGGTTCGGCAATTTCGTCGCGAGAAAAAAATCAGGGGGCGCCGCTGGGTCCCAGTGCCGGGGTTTCGTGATTTTCCCCTCCCTCGGGGGTCCGCTGTTCCGGCGCGCGCTCGCTTATCTAAGTCGGTTGCACTTAGGTTTGCTGAGTGCGTGCGTATCAGCTTGCTCGCGGCATGAAAAAAGGCGCGGCCACCGTCTCAAGTGGTCGCGCCTCGTCCAAATAGGCCGCTGTTTAAGTTATGAGATTCCCAATTCTGATTGAACAGCCTTCAGCACAAGCGACGTGCACACGCTCTTCATCACCGACAAAGGCGCGTCCCCTATGACCGCGGCTACCGCGTCTTTGGCGCGCCTCCAAACCGAATCGCTGCGGATGGCGTCGAGGTAGTCGCAACCCTCCCACGTCAGCCCGTCGATCGAGAACGTCGCGAGGTCCGGCCCCGTGACCATGCGCACGGACGCGCGCACCAGTCCGCAATCGCGCATCAACTCCACGTGATAGAGGGCTTTCGCCCTGCTCCCCGCCCAAGTCGTCAGCGACGCATCGCGCACCGGGCCGTCGCTCTCCTCGGTTCTGATGAGAAACGCGCGAATCAGGTCCATGTCTCTGCGCATGTCTAGCCTTCCTGCACGCGGCGCGGCGGGGTGACGGTCGCCACGACGGCGCCCGTCTCGCGGTCGATTATGCACACGTCGCAGCCCGCCACGTCTGCCACGTCGGCCACGGTTGCCAATGCCGGCGAGCGCGTCGGCATCGATACCGCCCCAGCCCAATTAGGAGACTTGCCAAGGTCGGCGCTCACTTGTCTATAGCTTTTCCCGCTCCGCTCAACAATCGCTCTCAATAGCTTATTTACCTGCACTTTTACCCCCTTTACACACATCTTGATTGTAGCACGTCTGTTAAACGTCTAACGTTCGTTGTGTAGGTAATGTGAAGATGGATAACACTCGCTAGACGTCTAACGTTCGTGATGCATAATGCAATCAAGCCAAGGGGGCACACCCCGAGGCGCGGCCCCCTGGGAATTGCGCTACCACCAAGGAGGCCACCCCATGGAAACGTTGGCGTCGATTCTCGAGCTTGCGGCATCAATTGTTGACCTTGTGACAAGCATCGTCGGCATTGTCCGCGATACGAGAAAGTCCCCCAACCCCAAGAGGTCAGAGGACTAAACACCAACGGCGGGGCTGTTGTTTCGAAGCCGCAGCCCCGCCCATCGGGGTCATTGTACCACTGCGGAAGGAAGGAACGACCATGAAGAAGACCACCGACCCCATCACCGGAAAGCGCATCTATACCACGCACGTGAACGGCGGCGAGCTCGTTATCTGGATTCAGACCATCAAGGCCGACCGCAACAGCAAGCACGACGTGATGGGCCACTGGGTCAAGAACGGGTATCTGCCCGAGTTCATCCCCGAGCGCCTGCACGTTGATACGTACTTCTACGACGGGGACGGCCGCTGCTGGGGCTACTACAACCCGACCGAGAAGCGCGGCGGTGCCGGTCGCGTCTATGACTTCGATTGGATGCTCGCGGCCACGCCCGAGAACGAGAAGCGACTAATCGACGAGGCCGTGCGCATGGCCCGCGCCGATATCCGTTGCCGTTAAACGAAGCGCGGCCCCGGGTCCGTTCACCCGAGGCCGCAAGGTCAACGCGAAAGGAATGACCATGAGCAAGCATACCACTATCGAGCAGATGGCAGCATTCGCGGCGGCGTCCTTGGTCGCAATGGTCGCCGTGTCCGAACTGATCCGCCTCATGTGCTGGGCGGTCCTCGCGATCGGCTGCCCGCTGCACGGCATGGACGTGCCGCCCCTCTTCTGGTAGGCGCGCCCGGGATTAGAACAATTCAGGAAGAGAGGAACGACCATGAACGACAACACCATCGCGACCATTCCCGCCAAGGCCCTGAAGGAGCTCAGCCACTGGTGCGCGAGCAGTGCGCAGGCGAAGAGAAGGCCCGCGCTTGCGACCGTCTTTTACGAGGATGGTTGGCTCTATGCAACGGATTCTTACCGAATCGCCCGCGTCCACATCGGCAAGCACGAGGAGCTCGACGGGGCCGCGATCGACCCGGAGACGTTCGACCGCATGACGGCGAAGGACGTCGCCGCGTGCCTGGAGACGGACGGCGTCCGCCTTGGGAAGACGCTCATTCCCTACGACCGCGACCGCAGCGGCATCCCGAGCGCGGGCAACTTGTTCGGCGGGCACGAAGGCGGGACCTTCGACGTGAACATAAACCCCGCCTACCTCGCCGACCTCGCGAAGCTCGCGCGCGCCATGGGCTGCAAGGCGGTCAGTGCATGGAGCTACAAGGACCAGCTCCGCGCCAGGCTTGCGTCCGGCGACCTGGAAGCCGAGGCCATAATCATGCCGGTCCACCGGTAGAAGGAAGAAGCCGAAGGCGGGCGGCAGGCCGTCGCCCGCCTAACCAGAAAGGAACCACAATGGCAACGAAGGTTTACGGATTCACGTACGACTACGAGGGCGAGACCGTCGCTGACATCGCCGAGGACATCGGAGGTTGCATCGAGCAGGACATTTGGAACCTGACGGAGATCATGGACCGCGCCGGGAACATGGCCGACTACCACGACTCCAGCACCATAGCAAACGCCTCATCCGCAATTCAGCGCGCGATGGAGGCGCACAGGGACGCCTTCGAGGCCGTCGGGCGGATCATCGCCGCGCACCCCGAGCAGTTCGCCAACTACTCCGAGGTCTGGGGCTTCCCGTGCATCTGCGAGCCTGTCGAGTACCTTTTGGACAAGACCGCCTAGCCCCGCCCGCCGAAACGACCCGACGCGCGGCGCGAACGAGCCAGCCCGCCGCGCTACCATCCAAGTACAGGAGAGAGGAAACCACCATGAACCGCACCAAGGGGCCGCGCGCCCGGCACGCGCGCTACGACTTCGACGGCCTGCCGTTCGAGATATTCAGGACCGACCAGCCGGGCGAGGCCTACATAGTGACCGAGCCGGCGACCGCGCCCGTCGGCTACCTGTTCAGGCGCATGAACGGCGAGTTCGGGTGCGTCTGCATCGACGAGGGACTCACGCGCGCCGACCTCAAGGGCATGGAGCTGCTCGACCCGGGCAAGCCCGTCGCCTACCTCACCGACCTGGGCGATGCGTACTTCGCGTTCTGCCTCGGCATGATGAACGCCGAGACCCTGGCCGGGACGCACGACGTCTCGTACGAGCTGGAGGCCCCGAAGCCGAAGCGCAAGGCGCGCACGGGCTCGAAGTCCATCCGCTACTAGGCCAGACGGCCCCGGGCAGTTCATTGCTCGGGGCCTTTGCTTTCACATGATATACTGTTATACTTCAGTTGCAATCATCTGAATGCGAATGGAGGAATCATGGCAACAGCGACCGCGCCCCTCGGAAACCGCGTGGATGTGAACCTCAAGCGCGAGTTCGACAAGACCGCCGAGGATATCGGCATGACATCGACCGCCGCCATCACGGTGTTCATGAAACGGTTCGTGAGCGACGGCGGGTTCCCCTTCGCCGTGCGCAGGCCCGTCCCCACGGAGGCCGAGTTCTCCGCCGAGATGGAGGCCCGCTACCGTCGCATGCTCGCGGGCGAGGAGTCCGAGCACGAGCTCATGGAGGCGTAGGCGGTGCCGTATCTGTGGAGCGACGAGGCATGGGAGGACTACCAGTACTGGTTCAGTCAGGACAAGAAGACCCTCAAGCGCGTGAACTCCCTGCTCAAGGAGATCGCCAGGGGCGAGGGCAAGCCCCACGGCAAGGCGGAGATATTGAAGGGAGCGGATGGGCTCAGGAGCGTGCGCATAGATCCGAAAAACCGCCTCGTCTACAAGGTCGAGGGCGATGTCGTCCGCGTCGTCTCGGTAAAGGGCCACTACTCGGACAAGTGACTAACGCGAGAACCCCCGTCGGGACACGCCCGGCGGGGGTGATCTTTTCGCAAACCCGGGCGGGGCGCTACAGGCCCGCAGCCCTCATGTCGCGGGCAAGCTCGAGCAGCGACGTCGCCTCCTCTACCATGCGGTCGCCGAGGCCCGAGCCGGATACCCGGGCGGCGCGCTCCACGAGGTCGATCACGACTCGCTGTACCGCCGTGTCCTCGTAGCTGCGGTCGACCTTGCGCCGACGCAGGTAGTCGTGCGCGCGCTCCTGGTAGATCGCGTCCGGCTCGAACCGGAACACCTTGTCGACGTCGGCGAGGACGTCATCCATCGTCTCGTTCACGCTATCGCCTCCATGATTCGCTCCGCCATGCCGTGCTTTACCGCGCACTCCCGCGCCGCTTCCTCGGGCATCACCCCGTCCGCGAACAGCTCGGACAGCATGCGGGCGTCCGAGTGCAGGTCGCGGGCCATGTCCACGACGCGGCCGAGCTTGGACCTTAGTCGCGAAAGCTCGCACTCCAAGTCGCGGTTCCGGTCTATGAGGCGCTCGTTGTCGTCTATCAGCTGGTCCATGCGCTCTGACGGCACATAGACCGAGCAATCGAAGAACTCGATGATGCCGTCGTCGCGGAACTTGACCATCTGCTGCTCACACCGGCTCATCCGGGCACCACCCAGTCAGTCACCCTCGCCCCGCACATCGGGCAGAAGCGGACGGTCGTGCCGGTCTTGCGCACGACCTCCTCGCCGCATGCGGTGCACCTGAACACATCGTCGTATTCGAGCAGGCTCGTGGCATCCTCGTCGAGCACCATGCGGCACGTCCGCTCCTCCGGTTCTATGAGGTCGGCGAGACGGCGCACGCTGTCGTTGGAGCAGTACGTACCGCGCCTGTTGGTAAAATCCAGTCCGATTGCGTTGAGGACATAGACACCGAACACATCCTTATAGGCCATCGTGAGCCAGCGCAACCTCGCTGCCACCTCGCAGCGCTCCTCGTCAGTCGGCATACTCGACCCTCCTTCCGCAGTAGGGACAGTACGAAAAATCGTAAGCCCACACCGTCTCCCACGACATCCCGCACTTGGAGCACTCGTACTCGCGGACGGCCACGCGCGCCTCAATCACGTCGGTCATGTCGGCCTCGCACGTCTCTACGGTCGGCTCTATGAGGTCGGCGAGGCGGGCAAAGAAGCCCATCACTTGCCCGTCTTCCAGCCAGACAATACTCATCAGGTCCAGTACGTAGTAGGCGAGCGCCTCTTCAGCGGGATGGAGCGTGGCGGTGAGTTCGGCTGGATACTCCCTCATCTCAGCCGCCACCTTGCGGCGCTCTTCGTCGGTCATGGTCATACCTCCCTGTAACGTTCTTTCCTACTTCCGCGCTCGAAGCTCTGGCACCCGAACGCGATGCTGCCCCTACCGTCGGGCGAGAACGAGGGCGACACCGCTATGACCCTGCATCCGTCAGCCATGCAAGCGTGGAGCGGGAAGAAGGGGGCGTACTCGGCCTCTCGGCCGTACTGCTCGACCCGCTCGGGCCACGGCGCGAGGTGGATACAGTCGGCGCAGCGCCTAACCGTCATAACGCCCCCTCTCGCGGTTCCTCTCCTCGCAGGCGGCGAGGTACGGCGTCAGGTCGGTCACGCCCAGCGCCGCCGCGAGGTTGCAGGACGCCTGGATGGTGTCGGCGATCTCGTTGAGCAACACCTCACCGTAGCCAAAGGCGTATCCGCTTACCTCTCTCTCCTCCGGATCTGCGTAAGCCGTCTTGCTTATCTCGGCTTCCTGCCACGCGCCGAATACCTCGGCGGCCTCCTCCAACGGTTTAAGCACCTGCTCCTTGTCGGGCGCGACGCACGGGAACGCGCGGACACCGCCGAGCTTGATGTATGTCATTTGCTGATCCCTTCTAACTTATCAACCATGGCGATGCGCTCACCTATCCATCGCATGACAGGCACGGCCATGGAGTTGCCGATGGCCTTGTACCGCGGCCCGTCCGGGCAGTCATCGGCGGGCTTGCCGCGATACGGGATGCGCGTCCAATCGTCTGGCATGCCCTGCAGCCGCTCGCACTCGCGCGGCGTGAGACGGCGCACCACCGCGTCCGTCGACGCCACTGGCGGGTCCTTCCTGCTGTGGCAGGACAGCGTGCCGCAGACCTCGACGTCGACCATGCTGTTCGCCTGCGTGTCGGTCATGCACACCACGGGCGAGGAGCCACCCACCTTGAGCGGCTCCGCCATCCCCTCGTCGATGGCAGCGCGGACGTTGTCATCCGCCATGCAGAAGATCGTCTGGTCGTGCCAGTCGGCGGTGAGGGTCGGGGACTGCTCGAACTCGTATCCGATACCGCCCGCACCGCTGCCCTGGTGGAACTTGAAGCCCGCGCACAGCACGCTCGGCTGGATGTTCATCCCCTCACCGGTCCCGCTGTTCAGCGTCGGTCCGCAGCCTTCTGGTGAGAAGATGCGCTTCGACTGGTTGTCCCAGGGCGTCAGGCACCCACCTGCGTTTCCAGGGCCATCTTCAGCTCGGGTGGCAAGGGCTTTCCTCTTCTCTCGGCTCGACGGAGAATCCCATCGCAGGCTCTCGGGCTCAAATAGAACCTCGCAAGCTCGCTCCGCCCCACCCCCGCCTCCAAGACTTCCGACAAGGAACACACGGCGGCGTCGCTGGGCCACTCCGAAGAACTGCGCGTCCAGAACTCTCCATGCGAGACCGTACCCGAGGTCATCCATTTCTGTGAGGAGCTGCCCGAAAGCCGCCCCGCCCTCGCTCGAGAGCGCTCCCGGGACGTTCTCCCAGACAAACCAGCGAGGACGGAGCTCGCGAACGCAGCGAATGTACTCGAACATGAGGCCGGACGCGCCAGCGAGCCCTTCCCGCTTCCCCGCGACGGAGAATGACTGGCAGGGGCTTCCTCCAACGACAAGGTCAACTGGTCCAATTTCGCTCCAATCTATCTGCGTGATGTCCCCGAGGTTGGGGACGTCCGGGAAGCGCTCCGCGAGCACGGCGCTCGGGAACGGGTCTATCTCGCTGAACGCGACCGGCTCCCATCCGAGCTGGTCCCAGGCGAGGGTCGCGGCCTCGACGCCGCTGAAAACCGAGACGTACCTCACGACGCGTCCTCCTCGTATTCCTCCTTGAGCTGCGAGAGTTTGCGGCGCATCCACTTGCGGGAGATCTCGGCATCACCGTGGCATCCCGCGCTCTCGTGCTCGTCAATCTCCTCGATGTAGCTTTCGACGATCTCGGAGCGGCGGCGCTCATACTCCTCGCGCGTCATTCGGACACCTCCTCGATCAGGAAGTCGATGCACTGGCGGCACTTCCGCAGGTCCTCGACCCCGTTCTTGCGCTCGAACCTCCACAGGTACTTGAAGGCGCAACCGCGCCAGTACGACGCCATCGGGGACAGCCCGCTGCCGTCCATCGCGGCCCTGAGCGCGTCCTTGGCCTCGATGCCGCCCGATGTGTAATGGGACGGGTGCGACACGGCGTCGGGTTTCGCAGCGGATTTCGCACCTTTGTCGCAGTCTTGTCGCACCTCGGTCATTCGCCCTCACCCCACTCCACGGTCACGGTCGCAACGTCCCCGATGCGAGGGGCGCAGGCGGCTGGCGCGTCGAACGTCAATTCCGATCCGCAGCACCTCGCCGTCACCTCGACCATCACAGGGGTTGCATCGGGGCCGTATATGGTTGAATCGGTTCGCATGACGATGAACTCCAGGTTCTCGTATTTCATTCGGTCACCTCCACTCCGGCGAGCGCCTTCGCGCGGCGGACGATGTCGAGGTTTCCGCCGACGATGCCGGTCTCGTCGTTGAACTCGGCATCCTCCTCAAGGCGCTCCCAGCTGTCTGGGCGGGTGTGGGTGAGGTTTCTCGCGGCGTTGCGGAACTCGGTGCCACTTTCATCGACATAACGTGTCGTATTCATAAGCGAGTCAGCGTCGATGCTCGTGACCACACCGGAAGCGATGCCGTTGCAGTGCCACACCGTGTCGCCCACCTTGATCTCCACGCCGTCGGCGTCAAGGACCTTGAGGACGGGGCGCTTGACGCGCTCTCCGGGATCGAATCCGGTGTAGAACCCCTCCGCCCCGACGAGGTCGCGCACCCCCTGTCGAAGCGCACGGCTGCGACGATGTTGTCGTCACCGTCCGTATCGACGTAGGCGTCCCCGACCATCACAGGCTTCCCCGTGTCCTCGAAGCGCGGCCACATGTCGAGGATCCGGCGCTCCTTGTCGGTCGGGATTTGGCCCCGCAGCTCCCGCAGCTCGCGGTTCCGCTCGGCGATGGTGGACTCCAGCTGCACGATGTGCGACCTGCGGCGCTCGGCCTTGTCCTCCAGCGCGTCCAGCTCGTCGGCGATTACGTCGAGGACGGCCCCCAAATCGCCTGCGAATGTAGGGGTGCTTCCCGCGTCGAGCGCCTTTCGCACCAAGCTGATCGCATGCGTAGAAGGGATGTAAACGCCCTTCATGGTCTCAGCCACATCGCGCAGCTTCCTCGCCGTCTCGTTCATATATGTCTCCTTTTCGGTAATGTTTTCAGGCATCTCCCGCAGGATGCGCTCGCCGAAGGACTCGCCGCCCCTCACCGCCTGCGCATCCCGTCCGCGAGCGCCGCCCCTTCTGCGAAGCCAGCCGCGAACGCGGCGTCCTCGCGCTGCTTGTGCTCGCGCTCTATCTCCGCGATGCGACGCCTGTGCGCCGCCCGCTCGCCCGCGAGCCTGCGGGTCAGCTCCTCGACCTCGCGGGCCAGCGCCGCAGAGGTCGCGTCTATGACGATCGTCGCGTCCACCGTCAGCCCGCCTTTCTATCCGCGACCGCCCGGACGGGGCGGGGCGCCGCGCTCTTCGGCGGCAAGCCCATGAGGGCCGCGCGGAAGCGGACCGTCGACTGGTCGCGCCCGATACGCTTCGCTATCTCGGAGGCCGAGCACGACCCCCAGAGCGCCGCGATCGTGTCCAGCTCGGGCGCGGTCACCTCGCGCGGGTTCCTGCGGCGGACGCCCAGCTGCCTCGCCTTGCCCTGGATCGCCGACCTGCTCTTGCCGATGGCCTCGGTGAGCATCGGCCACGGCGCGGACGGGTAGAGGCGCCTGAGGTCGGCGACCTGCTGCTCGGTCCACGCCTTGTCCTTGGGTCCGCGCCTGGAGGCGAGCCCGAGCACCCTCGCGTGCTTGTGGACCGCGTACTCCGTCCTGCCTAGGACCCCGGCGATGCGGTCCACCGAGACCGTGCCGTAGGACCGGCGAAGGACCTCGTCGTGCGTCTCGGTCCACCGCTTGTAAAGGTTCCTTGCCATCACTCCATCTCCCTCCACCTGCCGCACGTCCCGTCGCCGGACGGCGCGTGCTCGGACAGGTGCCTCGCGAGCATCCACGGGCACATGCGGCCCTCCAGCGCCCCTTCCGCCTCCACGTCGCACAGGCCGAGGCGCTCCCCGACCGGCCACCAGTGGTCGCACGTCGAGCAGGTGCGCTCCGGCTCCGGCTCGATGCCCGACATGTCCGGCGCGTCCATGAGCCCGGCGGGCAAGTTGAATCCGGAATCCGGCTCGCTGTCGGCCATCATCGGGCCGCATCGGGCAGCTCGCGCCCGTAACCAAGAACTCTCATGGTTCTCCCTTCGTTGTTCTTGCCGTTTTGAGGAACTGTGGCCGCGATAGAGGCCATTTGGGCACATGGCCCTAGTCAATGCCCAGCCCGCCTAATCCAAAGGCGTCAGCGCGGCCACAGGCTATCTTCACGACTCCTGTGTGGATCCGGCGCGCGGCATGAACCATTCGGACGACGCGCGGTACGTCCTGCCCTCGCGGTCGCGGACGAGCAGGATGCCGTTCTCCCCGACCGCGAGGACGGTGAGGGGCGTCCCGTCGCCGACCGGCACGACGACGTCGCGGACGTGCGGCCGCGTCTCGCCGTCGGCGTAGGCGACCTCGCGGTCGATGCGGTAGGCCGCGCTGTCCGCCATCTCGATGTGCCGTTCCGTGAATCCCATCGCTCCGCCTCCGGTCACGACAAGGGCCGGGCGTCCGCCGCCCAGGCGTCCTCGCGCATCCTGCGCTGCTGCGCGGCGTAGCGCTTGATCGACGCCGCCTGCGACTCCCTCACGGCCTCCTCGTACTCGGCCCTGGTGCAGCTGTTCGCCCGCCACAGCAGCGTGACGTCGGGGTTCCCGTCGGCGACCGTGCGCTGGAACGCGGCCATAGCGGCCGCCTGCCTCTCCATCGCCATCACGCGCCACCTTCCAGCTTCGCCAGCTCGGCCTCCCAGTCGATGGCGTTCTGCGCCCTGGGAAGCGGCTTCTCCGGTTGCCGCAGGTCGGCGGGCTTGGACTGGTCGAACTCGACCTGCTTGCGGCTCCACTGCCGGGCCTGCGCCATCCAGTCCGCGATGGGCTGCCCGTTGCTGCGCACCCACCCCTGGGCCTCGAAGTGGTCGAAGAACTCGGACGGGTCGCCCCGGAGGCAGTTGGCGGCGAAGTAGCCCCGGACCTCCTCGGGGGTCGGCGGCTCCGGGACGCAGGGGTAGGCTTCCGCGAACTCGGGCGCGCTAGAAATAGCGCTAGCTATTTCTTTCTCCTTCTCCTTCTCCTTCTCCTTCTGTAGGCTAGGGTCTAGGCTAGGGTCATCCGAAGGGGGTAGGCTAGGGGGTAGGCTAGGGTCTTGGCTAGGGGTGTCCGCCTTGCGTTGCGGTTTGGTCCGGTTCCGCTTGGTACCCCCTTGCGCGCCCCTGCGCATCGCCTCGACGCGGCCCTTAGCGAAGTTGAACGCTGCCATGAGGGCGGGCTTCAGGCCCTCGGGCTCCTCGCCGGTGTAGCCGTAGCGGATAAGCGCCCAGGCCAGGGCCGCGCCGTCCTTCTCGCCGAGGGCGGCGCAGCCGTCGTAAAAGTCGCGGTTGAAGTTGAAGTTGTCCACCGCGAGGCCTCCTTACTAGAACGGGATGTCGTAGCCGTACACGTCGGGTGCAGGGGCAGGCGCGTGCGGGGCGGACTCCGTCTGCTGCCCGCGCGACAGGAACTCGATCTCGTCCACGATCACCTCGAGCTTGCTCCGCTTCTGCCCGTCTCGCTCCCACTGGGACCATCGCAGCTTGCCCTCGATCGCGACCTTGCTGCCCTTCGAGAGGAAGCGGCTGACCGCCTCGGCGCGCGCCCCGAACATCGTGCAGTCGACGAAGTTCGGACGGTCCTCCCACTCCCCCGTCGCCGGGTTCTTCGCGCGGTCGTTGACGGCCACGCCGAACGACAGCACCTGCATACCGGATGCGGTCGCACGGAGCTCCGGGTCGCGGGTGAGGTTGCCGCTGATGTTCACTCTGTTGATGCTCATACCTACATCACCTTTCCGATGGCGCCGTGCAGCCCGGCGCCCTTCATTGCCTCCATCGCCCTGCCGAGCTCGCCGTCGCCGTCGGCCCACACGCAGAGCACGCGCTCGCACGGCGGCTCGCACGGCATGTCGAGCGGCACGATGAAGCGCTCCGCCGCGCAGCGCGGAGACGCCGCCCGCGGGGCCTTCTCCGGCTCCGGCTCCACGGGTGCCGCCTCGGGCACGACCGCCGCCTGGACGCGCTCCAGGTCGCGCTGCCGGCGCGCCTGCTCGGTCGCCCACGCGATGTTCCCGCACGGGTCGAGCGTGTCGAACAGGCGGGACAGCGCGAGCGAGCGCACGTCCGGGTCAAGGCCCGCCGCCTCGATCTCGCTCTGCGCGGCGGCGATGCCGTCGGCCAGGGCGGACATGGCCTCGCGCGCCTTCTCGTCGCTGCCGAGCTCGCCGACGCGCTTCACCCAGTCCTCGTCGAAGATGCGGGGGAACGGGACCAGCGGCTCCTCGGCCTCGCCCGTGCAGAGCGCGAGCAGCGGGTAGCTCTGCTCCCACCACGCCTCGAGGCGGGCGCGCTTCTCGGCGCGGCCCTTGTCCTCGTACTCCTTCTGGAGCCTGGACATGGACCCGATGCCGTCCTTCACCGGGGAGATGCTGTCCGCCGTGAAGGACATGACGGCCTTCTTGGCGGCGTCGAGCTGGGAGGTGATGGTCTTGCGGCCCTCCTCGGCCTCCTTCTCGACCTTGCGGTAGGCCGCGAGCGCCGCCTTGCAGTACTTGTAGTCCTCCATGTTGCGTATCTTCGCGATGACCGGGGTCTGCTCGACCTGCTTGGCCGCGCGGTCCGCCATCCCGGTAAGCCACTCGGCGAAGCTTCCGCCGTCCTCGCGCTGGATCCCCGCCCTCGACAGGACCGCGAGCGCGTCGTTCTCCGGCTCCATCTAGAACACCTCGCCCTCGTCCACGGCCTCGACGGCCTCGACGGGCGCGGCCATCTCCTCCTCCATCCAGCTCCGCGCGCGGCGCGCCTGGACCTCGGTCATGGAGTGCATGTCGGCGGCTCCGACCGCCCCGCACACCGCCGCCATGCCCTCGGCGGGCGTCATGCCCCTGGCCTCGCAGAACGGCTTGAACAGCTCGCGCACGGGCTGGAGGTCCACCTGGTGCGGGGCCTCGGCCTGCGGCTGCGCCTGGTCCATCTCCTCGGCGGTGTACATGCCCTGGAACGTGTCAGGGAACGCCAGCCGCCACGCGGCGGCCTTGGCGCACTTCTCGATCATCACGCCCGGCATCTTGGCCCAGTTGCTCTTGCCGGTGCTGTAGTCGGCCAGCGCCAGCTCGGCGTAGGCGGGCTCGCGGCCGTCCTTGAACCGGACCTCGGCCCATCCGCCCAGCAGCTCGTCTCCCAGCTGCTTGTACACGGCGCTGCCGCGTCGGCGCTCGACCGAGCCGTTGGACAGCACCACGACGCCGCTTTTGATGCCGTCGTAGTTGGCGTCCCTGCACGCGCGGCGGTTGAACACCTGGTAGCTCGTTATCATCGACGCGGGCGCGCTGCCGTACTTCACGAGGTAGGCGTCCTTGACGAAGGGGTTCAGGCGCTGCGTCTGGCACAGCTGCAGGAACAGCCCCACCTCCTTCTCGGTCGCGCCATCGCAGATGTAGCGGCGCACGTCGTCGGGCGTGACCTGCACGGCCATCCCGGAATCGTCCGTGAACTTGGCGATCTCGTTCATTCTCCTTCTCCTATCTCGGATACGGCGACCCGCATCCGGGTCGGGTTCCTCGTGCGGTCGTGCTTGCGGACGGTCAGGCTCACGACCTGCCTGTCGTCCGCGTACGCGACCCCGTTGAGGGCGTCCATGACGCCCTTGGCGATGTTGTCGGCGTCGGGGCACAACGTGTCCGGCTCCGCGCTCACGCGCTTGGGCCTGCTGCACGGCAGCTCGCGCATCACGTCGATGGACACGGCGATGGGCGCGGAGCCCATGTCGGTGCCCCCGGCGGCCAGGTACGCCCCGGCGACGCGGCGCTTGTAGGCCATGTACTCGCGGGGCATGTACGTGTGGCCGTTGCGCATGTGGCGCGGGCGCGGAGCGCCCATCACCTCGCCGACCTCGAACGTCACGCGCTCCATGCGGCCTACGCCCCCTCGACGTACGCCGCCGTCAGCACGCAGGCGAGGCATGCGGCGATGCTCAAGAAGCCCGCCGCGCGGGGATGCGCGTCGAGCCATGAAGCGATGTATGTCATACGGTCCCTCTCCTCTTCCTTCTGTTTTCGGCGTCGATAAGGTTGTGCGCGGATGTCGACAGCAGCACGAGGTTCGACGGGTCCGAAGGGTCTCCCCCCTGCGAGAGCGGCACGATGTGGTGGACGCCGCCCTTGCCGGGCCGCATCACCCACCTTCCGCCCTTCAGGTCGGCGACCCGCTCCCCCGTCACCGCGCACCTGCCGTCCTGACGGGCCATGACGGCCTGTCTCGCCGACTGGTACGCGGCGGTGGAGTATCCGGAGCGCCACGGGTTCGCGGACTTGCGGTCGCGCTCCTGCTCGGGCGTCCTCCTCGTCCTCCCGGAGGCGCTGCGCGACCCGCACCTCGGGCACGGGCCGGACGCGTCGTGGGGCTTGCCGCACCCCGGGCATATCCTCCGGCGCGCCATCAGGATTCGCCCCCGACGGTCGCACCGGACCTCGCCCGGCGCGTCTTCTGGCGCTCGGCGTCGTACTCCTTGCGGGCGAGCGCCTCGGCCGTGCGCTCGCGCTGGGCCGTCACCTTGTCGGTGTCCCAGCACGTCTGGCACAGGCCGTGCCCTCCCGCCGCCGTGTCCGGGTTCACGAAGTGCCGCCCGCACCGCGTGCAGACGGACCTCGCGCCGTGCGGCACGTAGGACAGCGAGACGCGCAGAACGTGCGCCTTCGCCTTCACGGACGGGACGGGGCGCTCGAGGACCTCTGCGATCATCTCGGCCCCGTCCCTGCGGTGCTCGCGCAGGAACCGCTCCTCCTCGTCGGTCCACTTCCGGTAGGTCTTGCGGGCCGACTTGACGAGCGATGCAACTTCCGGGTTGCATCTTTTTGTTCCGTTCACACAACCTCCACATAGATATCGGTTATAATCACCTCACCTTCCTTGGGTTGGATGGTCATTCGCCCTCGCACGCGTTGCCGCGCGTACGGGGGCGCTTTCGTCTCGTCCGTCTCCCCAGGTGCCCGGGGCGGACGGCCCGCCGAGCGGTGCGCGACGAGCCGCGAGACATGTCATCTCCGGTCCCCCCGCCTCTCGTCCATCCAGCGGTCCACCTCGTCGACGGCGATGCGGCTGCCGCGCGACTGCCCGGCCGGGAGGATGAAGGCCATTCGCCCCGCCTCGTTCTCGTTGCGCAGCGTCTTCTCGTCGAGTCCCATGTATCGCGCCGTTTCCGAGACGGTGTAGGCCATGCTCGGCGGCAGGCCCGCCGCGATGGCGAAGGCGAGCGCCCGCGACCCGCACGGCATCGGCGATTCGGCGAGCGATTTCTTGAGTTTTGACAGGGACCCCTCCACCTCCGCGATGAAGGTGGAGAGCGCGTCCGGCTGATTGGCCGCTTCAGTCGCTATAATCATGTGCGACCTCCTTTCTTGTTCTGTTTGGGTTGGTCATTTGCCCTTGTACGTGTTGCAGCACGTATGAGGGCGCTTCTTTGACTATTTGCCGACGATGGGCTGCGAGCCCTCGGGAACGACGACGAGGTTCCCTTCCTTGCCTATGCTCTTGAGCGCGTCGATGTAGCGCTGCTCAAGCACCTCGGGCGTGAGCGACTGGGTCAGGATGGCGTTGGCCTCGGCCTCGCCCTTCGCCTCGATCTTCTTCGTCTCCGCCTCGACCTTGGCGGTCTCCTGCGCGTTCAGCGCCTTCTGCTTGGCCACCTCGGCACTCTGCGCGTCGGCGTAGGCGCTCGTGATGGACTTCGCGTAGCGGATGTCCTGCACCTGCACCTGCTCAACGATGACGCCCTTGCCCTTCCACTGCTCGGCGAGCGCCGCCTGCACCGCGTCGGTGAACTTCGCGCGGTCGGTGAGGAGGGTCAGCGTGTCATAGCTGCCCGCAACCTCGCGGGCCGTGGCGCGCAGGTCGTTGGAGACGTAGTTGGTGACGAACGCCTCCTGCGTGCCGTACTCCGCGTAAAGGTCCTCCACCTTGTCTGAGTCGAGGCTGTAGATGACCTGGATGTCGATGTTCGCCTTGGTGCCCGATGCGTCGTTGATCGAGACCTCCGAGCCCTCGTAGGAGCCGCCGTCGTAGGCGTACTCGGAGTCCTTGAAGAAGTTGATCTGGCGGTTGCGGATGTCCCAGCCGATTGCGTCCTGCCACGGGGCCTTGAGGTGGAATCCGGCCTCGGACGTGTGCCCCGCGATGGAGCCGCCGAGGTTGCGCAGAACGACGGCCTCGCCGATGTCCTGCGCGTAGAAGCTGCCGAGCGCTATCACGATGGCGCCCGCGATGACTGGGATAATAGCTGCTGGCACCGGCCAGCGTCGGACGTCGCCGTAGCTGATCCACTCCTTGCCTTCCTCGTCGGCCTTCTTGTTGGCGCGCTTCATGGCGACGGCTGCGATGCCGCCGACGAGCCCGAGGCCCGCGCCGATGATGAATCGAATCATGTGTCTCCTTTCGTTTGCCTGGAGCGTGCGACGGGACTCGAACCCGCGACCTTCTCCTTGGGAGGGAGACGTTCTGCCAGCTGAACTACGCACGCGTTTCTTCCGCCACCGCTTGTGCGGCCGGTGGCCCACCCCTGCCACTTGCCCAATCGAGAGTGTCATCGCGTGAAGCGCTCGGCTCTTGCAAGGGGTCGGCAGGATTCTCATGTCAAGGTACGCGCCTGATAGACGTATGGACGGCGGCTTAGAATCTTGTGCGAGGGGAGGTGATGTGAATGAAGGACTTCAATGAGTTCGACACGGCTCAGAGGCGTAACCAGATAGTCACGAAGGAGCTGATAAAGCGCGGTGGCTTCCATTTGTACGGCCCCAACGACAGCGCGATGGATGCGGAAATCTCCGCAGGCGTCTCCGCTGCGATGATCGTGCTCCGCGAGTACCACGAATGGCTCACCGGGAATCTGTAGCGTCCTCTAACTCGGTGAAGGCCGTGACCTCGACCGTCATGGTCTTCACCTTGTCTAGGAGGCCCCGCGCGTAGAGCACGGCATCCGAGACCTTGGACAGCGCGTCCTCGATCTCATCGACCCCTTCGAGCTGGGGCACGACGCGGGCAACGACCGCTCTCTCTTTGTTCATCGGCGGCTCCAATCTCGCCGCCGCCCATGCGTCTATCAGGTTCTCAAGGTTCCTTCCGCCCCACCGTCGAGGCCATCCCGAATCTCGTCTGGAGACATGTGGTAACGGCGGGATGACCTTGGTGGAGGGGCGGGTTTGCGAGCGACCCCGCGCGGGCACGGCTGTTGTTCAACAAGCGAGCCGGACACAGCAGCTATCTTTCCGAGGCTTGCAGCCGTGCCCGCGCGGAGCGCTCTTATGCCGCCTTAGCGGATGGCGGCGACCGTTTTTGCCTAGACTCCGAGCTCCGCTCTCATGCGACTGAGCGATTCGTAAAACTCTTGCGAAGCACCGGCGGCATCTAGAACATCCTCGATTGCGTCGAGCTGACTCGCGTCGCGCTGACGCTTGGTCGGGACGTCGCCGTCGGATGCGAGTAGGTAGTCGAGGTTTGCGTGCGGAAGAAACTTCTGCTGAATTTCTTTCGCCTCCTCAACGGTCATTGGGATTCGCTCATTGATTTTTAGAGACACGTTGTTGGTGCTCATGCCAAGCAGATCGGCCACTTGCGATTGCGTGATGCTGTATCTCTTCATTTCAGCTTTCATATTCTGGTAAGCCATCTTCACCTCCAAATCGTTTCTTACCAAACTTGGTACGATTAAGTATTTAATACCGTGTTTGGTAATCTGTCAATAAGATATTGAAAGTGTTTTCTAATATCGGTAATTTATAGATATGGTGAATTACCAAACATAGGAGTCCCGATGGAAACCCTTGAAGATGCCGTTAGGCGACTTATTAAAGAGAAATACAAGAGCATTCCGAAGTTCGCCGAAGTAATAGACATCGCACCGACAACGATTTACAACGCGCTCGACCGTGGTCTCGCCAACACGAGGACCGAGTTGACCGACAAGATTTACCGAAAGCTGAATATCGACTGGGACACAGCCCGCTTGGATGACGACTTCCGTGAACTCAAATTGAAAAGTCAAACTGCGAGCCAGTTCTACGACTGCAACCTCTATGGCTCCATCGCAGCGGGAACCCCAATCGAGATGATCGACGTGGACGAAACCCATCCGATCCCATCCGAGGTTCACGACAGGTTCCCCAACGCCTTCCTACTGAGGGTAAAGGGCGAATCCATGAACCGCGTCATTCCCAACGGCTGCTACGTGCTCGTCGACCCCTGCGATGTCGTCGATGCCGAGATGCAGCCCTACGCCGTGTGCGTCAACGGTTTCGATGCCACCATCAAGCGCGTGCGCACGCTCTCCAACGGATTCGAGCTCGTGCCCGATTCGACCGACCCCACCTACAAGCCGACCGTATACGACTATGGCGAGCCGGGCACGGAGACGGTGACGGTCATCGGGCGCGTCGTTTGGTACACGTTACCGTTTGAGTGGAGGTTCTAAGATGCAAAGTGAAGTTGATCTGAGCTACGCGCTAACAGGGTTTTCACTTGATGATGTCGTGGTATTCGACACCGAAACAACCGGACTAGACCCCTATGGTGGAGATGAGATCGTTTCAATCGGCATCTGCGACGGACACGGTAATAAGCTCTTTTACAGCCTTGTAAAACCGACGAGAAAGCGAAGTTGGAAAGAAGCCGAGAAGATTCACGGCATATCGCCCCAAGAAGTTAAAGACGCGCCCAAGATCAAGCAGCTCGAAGATGAGATACGTTCACACATTCTTGGCGATAAGCTGGTTGTAGGCTACAACGTCGAATATGACCTCATGATGCTAGATGCAGCCGGTGTCATCGATGAGATGCCTCCGGCTCGTTTCGACGTGATGAGGCAATATGCAATGGTGCATGGGACGAAGCCAGCGCGGTACGGTCGCGAGGGCTACCAATGGTCGAAGCTCGCGGAATGCGCCAGCTATTATGGGTATCGGTTCCACGCGCACAACTCACTTGAAGACTCCGTGGCGGCGGCGCACTGCTATCGCTCAATGCTTGCCGACCCAATTTGGGCGAATCGCCGCTTTTCGGATATTGCGGCGCAATTGAAACGTGTTCCCCTAAAGCAAAACAAGACTTCCGCCGAGAACGTCATCCACCTTGTGTCAGAAGGTGCCACAGCCCCGGTTCCAGCCGAGCTTCGCCTTGCTTCAATTACTCAGGGAGTCAACAAGGGTGCTCCGCGGTACGAGTGCTTTATTGACGATTTATGCGTCGGAGTGCAAGGCTATGGAGAGATGGAAGGGATCGGTCGTCTGTTCATGGCGGTCGAACAAGAACAATTTCCACGCTCGATAAAATGTCAGGCGATTATGACGGTGGCCGCAGGGAAAGCCAAGTGCACGGCTAACATAACTGAAGACGGAATCATTGCTGAAGCCATTGGGGAAAATCTATCGAATAAGTCACTTCCGATTAGTGGGGGACGGGTGGATTCACCTCGGGGCATTGAATGCAATTCGAAGAAGCCCCCAAGGGCGATCGCTCGATATGCCTTGGCTGCACTCATCCTCTTTACGGCTCTGTATGGGTTGACAGAATTTGAGCCATCAATCAGCTGGCTTCTAACAGAAATAATCGTTTTGCTGCTGTTCGCCTTCGTGTTTAAGTGGGCCAGAGGAAGTAGCAAATAAAAATAGCCCCTCCACCCTGCCGCCGACCAAAGCAAGACAGGGTGGAGGGGAGCAAGGGGACGCGGGGCCGTAGCCGACCGCGCCCATTCCAGCCACGAAGGGCGGTAATGACATTATGCCACGAAAATCGCGCGCATCATGGGGCAGCAACAAGCCGGCCCGCCGCAAGGGGTATCGCACCCTGCGCTACTGGGCCGACACCAAGGACGGGCGTGGCTACATGCGCCACACCATGACCATACAGGGCAGCAAGCGCGATGGTGACCGCAAGCTAGCGGAACTGCGCCTCCAGCATGGCGATGACGTGCATGTGCCGACTATCGCAGAGGCATGGGAATCGTGGCTCTTGCCGGAGGACGACGCGATGCACCAGAGCTACGCCGG
>DBFEBE010000007.1:0-3922 GCA_048318985.1 Collinsella sp. | reverse complement strand
CGCGGTGTAGCCCGCGCGGTCGACGGCCTGCGCGATTGCGTCGGCGTCGAGGCGGTTCTCGTCGAAGTCGACGGCCATCGAGCCGGCGAGCAGGTTGACCGAGACGTCGCTCACGCCGTCCAGCTTGGCGACGGCGCGCTCCACATGGGCCTGGCAGGCCGCGCAGGTCATGCCGCCGACGTCGAAGTTCTCGCGTGCCATGGATGCTCCTCCGGTATCGATATCGCCGCTTCTCCCGCGGCGCGCTTTTCCGCCAAACGGGGTCGTCCCGGCTATCATACCCCCACACCCCCCGGGGGTATTCGAGAATGCGATAAAAGTTTGACTCGGGTTACATAGGCGCTCGCATGCGTGTCGGGCCGCATGCCGGCGCCAAAGCGGGGCGCGGCCTTTACCGCCTTTGTCGCTCGACCGGACAGCACGGAGCTATGGGCCTCGGGAAATGGACGGTGGCGCGGAGGGCGGTTCGGCGATTTCGCGTGGTCCGGGATGCGCGCCTTGGTAGGATGGAGTACAGCGCGGGCTTTGGATGCCCGTCTGCGAGCATCGTGGAACGGGGCAGGACGAATCCGACGCGAGTCCAGGGCCGCGACGTGCGAGCGCGCTCGCGGCGCAGGACCGAGAAGCCGGCATGAGGGGCAGCGCTCTGAGCTGTCCCGGTGTCCGAAGGGAGACGCACCATGGGGTTCTTTTCCGAATTCGCAAAGGCGGCGAGGGGCGAGGAGGCTGGCGATCGCTATCTCGTGGCGGGTCGCGAGGTCACCTGCCCGCATTGCGGCGGCACGCGGCTCTTCGAGGCCGACGCGCTGCTCGATTCGCGCGGCGCATCGTTCGCGGGTCTCGACTGGGCGAGCAAGGGTGCGGTGACCCTTACGTGTTGCGCCTGCGGCCACGTCGACTGGTTCGCGGACGGCGGATTGGTCGAAAAGGCATAAATCGTCCGCGTGGTGCGGTCCGAAGAAGGGTTGCTGGGTGTCGGTATATCCATATTAAACAATAACCCTCTCATTTTTTGGACAAATCCGCCAGATAATGACGATGACAGGGGGTTTGTAGATTTCCGGTTTTGCCCGAATTGGCCTTCAGGGGCATCCGGATGCTTCCAAAGCAAGCGTTTTTGAAGAATCCGACCCGCTCATTGTGAGTCTGCGTGCGTTACCATCGTCATTATCTGGCAGATTTGTCCAGAAAAGCAGGGGGTTATTAGTTGTTTTAGATTGAAAGACCCCCATAAAGCCGTTTCCGCTGTCTTTGCTCGAGTGAACGCGCGCGCGTCGGCGATGGTTGGCCGTGCGGTGCCCGGAAGTGATGGCGCGTCGCCGAGAATCGCCCCGGAACGGTGGGACGGGCCGGCCGGTGCTTTCGGGTGCAGGCGCGGCGCATGCCCCATCGGTGCGGTGCTTGCCCTGTACCATCGGCGCTACGGTGCTTACTCTGTATATATACGCCACGCGCACACGTCGCGGTGCTTGCTGCCGTAGGCGCCCCACATGCCCCGAGCGCAGCGCGGAGCATGTGGGGTTCTGCTGTGGAAGGGCGGCACCGCCGGGGGAGGGGCGCCCCCAGCGCCTATACTTGCCGGCGGTGGAACCTGCTCCACGCGATTGCGGATGTACCCTCGGCGCGAATTGTTGCCGGCGGCGTACCTGCCGGTGCGATCGCGCTCCACCGCGCGGACCGGCCCGCGCCCTCGTACAGACATCCTATGCGCGGACGGTGCGACGAGCATGCCCTCGGGGCGTGCTGTGCCTGCTGCCGTGCGGAAACGGACTATTTTGACTTCCACCGATACCCAAGACATGAATCGCCCTGCAGACCTCGGCGGCGCTGATGTGACCTTCGCCGATCTCGGTCTTTCCGAGACGGTGCTCTCTGCCGTGAAGGACATGGGCTACGAGACCCCGACGCCCGTCCAGGCCGCCTCGATCCCCGAGGTCCTCGCCGGCCGCGACCTGCTCGCCGCCGCCCAGACCGGCACGGGCAAGACCGCGGCGTTCCTGCTGCCCACCATGAACGACCTCGGCCATGTGGCCCCGCCCGCCAAGAAGGGCGAGCGCGGCCGCCGTCGTGCCAAGGCCGCCCGCGGGCGCGGACCGCTGATGCTCGTCATCACCCCCACGCGCGAGCTCGCCCAGCAGATCGACGGCGTGTGCTCCGCCATCGCGCGCCGCACCGGGCATACCGCCGTCACCGTGGTGGGCGGCGTGAGCTACGGTCCCCAGAAGCAGAAGCTCGCCGCGGGCTGCGACGTGCTCGTCGCCACCCCCGGCCGCCTCGTCGACCTTATCGAGCAGGGCGCCGCGAACCTCGACGAGGTGGGCGTGCTCGTCCTTGACGAGGCCGACCGCATGCTCGACATGGGCTTTTTGCCCCAGGTGCGCCGCATCGTCGAGCGCTGCCGCGACGAGCGCCAGACCCTCCTGTTCTCAGCGACCCTGGACGAGGAGGCCGTGGGCTCCATCACCGACCTCGTGCGCGACCCCGCCCGCGTCGAGATCGCGCCGGTGACCTCCACCGCAGACACCGTCGACCAGTACGTCCTGCCCGTTTCGGGCGACTGCAAGAACGGCCTGCTCACCCAGGTGCTCAAGCGCGAGGGCGCCGAGCGCGCGATCGTGTTCGTGCGCACCAAGCGCCGCGCCGACACCGTCGCCCGCCGTCTCGAGCGCTCCGGCATCAAGTGCGGCGCCATCCACGGCGACCGCAGCCAGGCCCAGCGCGAGCGCGCGCTGCGCGACTTCCGCGAGGGGAAGGTTCAGGTGCTCGTGGCCACCGACGTCCTCGCCCGCGGCATCGACATCTCCGACGTCCGCTACGTCATCAACTTCGACGTGCCCGAGGAGCCGACCGACTACATCCACCGCATCGGCCGCACTGGCCGCGCCGGCGAGCTGGGCTTCTCCGTCACGTTCGTCACGCGCGACGACGCGGACGAGTTCTTCGACATCGAGGCGCTGATGGGCAAGACCGCTGACCTCTACGATTCCGAGGACCTGGTGCTCGGCGCCAACGCCCCGAAGATCGACCCCGATCGCGTCCCCGCGGAGCACGTGCCCAGCAAGAAGGAGAAGAAGCGCCGCCGCCAGCGCGCCAAGAAGCGCGAGGACAAGCGCGAGAAGGCCGCCCGCGCGCCACGCCAGCGCGACATCGAGCGCCGCCGTGATCGCGAGTTGCTGGATTCGTTCGGGGGCGCCTCGGGCGACCGCTCGGGCGAGGAGGGCGGCGCGCCGCGCCGTCCGGGCGGCGAGCGCCCCGGCTCGGCGGAGCAGGCCGCCCGCCCGAGCCGCCGCAAGCGCAGCGGCCGCACGCGCGTCCATGCCGAGGAGCCCGCACGCGAGCAGGCCGCGCCGGAGGGCAACCGCGCCGAGCGCCGGGCCGCGAAGTTCGGCGACGCGTCCAAGTACGAGCGCTCCGGTCGCGGCGAGGGCCGTTCCGGCGACCGCTCCGACCGCCGTTCCTCCCGGTCTCGCGACGAGCGCGCGGGCGGTCGTCCCGCTCGTGACGGACGCGGCGGGTCTGAGCACGCGCCGCGCGGCGGCCGCGGTGGCGGGCGCGACAACCGCTCGAGCTACGGCTCCGCTCCGCGCGGCGGCCGCGGCTCGGGCCGCCGACCCGGTGACGGCGGCGGTCGTCGCTAGCCGGTAGCTCGTCTGCGCGCCCGGGGCGTTTCGCTCCGTCCGGCTGCGGGCTCTTTCCATATCCGGTGCCGTTGGCCCCCGACCCGCTCCATCGTAGCGGGTCGGGGGCCATTCCTATGCGCTTTATGGGTATCATGGGTCCATACGAGGTTACGGAGGTGCCCCATGAGCCTGACATGCGAGAACGACGAGCGCGCAGCCGATGGCGCGGCGCCTGCAACCGAGTGCTCGGCCCGACTCGCGGCAGGGTCCGCGCCAACCGACGCGGCTGAGCCCGCGCCCGT
>DBFEBE010000006.1:0-5799 GCA_048318985.1 Collinsella sp. | reverse complement strand
GGGCCGGAGGGGGGGGCGTTCGCTGCTGCGAGACAGCAAAAAAGCCCCCGGTCAAACCGGAGGCTTCACGAATGCTGATGAAAACAGGCGTGAGGGAGCCTACAGTCGACCGACCGCAATCGCATCACGCCACCACCAGTTGTTGAGGGAAACGGAAACGTTCGAGATCATCTTGGTGGCTCCTTTCTGCGTGAGCGAGGTCAATCGTCAAGACGCGGTGCTTTCCGCGTTGATGTGCACTATAGCACAGTAAAGGCAGCAGGCGATGACGGCAGTGAACATTTCGACCCTGTTACACCATGCCATACCTTTCCGTGCGCGCCGCAATTCCGGCGGTTCGCCGACGCGCGATCGCCGCGCCGCGAGGCGATGCTCGGATCCCGCCTGGCGAGCGCCGCGTTCGCCTTGCAAGCGGACCGTTGCGACCTCGACGAGTCGAAAAAAACGGACCGGTCGCGCCGGTCCGTCAAACGATCCTATGCCCTGCCGGCGTCGAGGAACCGACGGCGGGAGAAGAAGTTGTACCACGTCACGAAGAACGTGGAGATGATCTTCATGGCCTGGTACCCGATATTGAGGATGCCGACCCCGACGAACATGTAGAGGTCGTTGAGGCCGAGGCCGACGGCGGAAAGAATGGCGAAGATCGTGAACTCGCGCTTGCGGCTTATATCCTCGCGGCGCTCGAACACATAGCGCATGGAAAGGAGGTAGTTCACCACGACGGAGGCGAAAAACGAGACGGTGGTTGAGAGCAGGTAGTTGATGTTCTGGACCTCGACCATGTACAGCAGGAGCGAGTACTCGACGGCAAGGGAGATGAGGCCCACGATGGCGAATCTGCCAAACTGCTTCGTCGCGGTGCTTCTGAGCGCTTCGCGCACGTGCCCCTCCTCGCTACGGTATCCCATGGACGTCTCGGCTCTTCGAGCTCAATCACTCTATCCCATATGCAAAGAGAATGTAAGGTGCCGCATCAAATCCCGCCAAGTCATCAGAATGCGCCCACAATCGGGCGCATTCCGTCTCGTCTGTCCAGCTCCGGCGGCTAACGTCAGCGAACGCGCCGCTCGGCGATCGTGCCGTTGCGGTAGGCGTCGAGCAGCAGGCGCAAATCGTTGATCTGGCCTCGGATGACCTCGCCCGTATCGGTGTCGGAGACCATGAGTCTTCGCGTGGCGACATCGAAGCGGTTGGTCTCGCTTTGGATGTCGGCGTTGCGGGTGAGCGCCTCCTCGACGCTCTTGAACGCCTCGTGGGCCTTCAGGCGCATGCCGCGCGAACTCGAGATGAGCGTATAGCCCGCGATGCCCGTCTTGGGGTGGTAGGCCTGGCAGAAGCCGCCGTCGATGACGAGCAGGCGACCGTCTGCGCGGATGGGCTGCTCGCCCTTCTTGGTCTTGACCGGCGTGTGCCCGTTGATGATATGGCCGTACCCGGGCATGAGCCCGAATTCCCGCATGATCGCGTCGCACGCGTAGATGTCGTGCGTCAGCTCGAAGTAGGGGTCCATGGGCTCCTCCCAGGTGGACCTGTCGTCGATGTAGGAGCGCTCGAAGGTCTTGACGACGCGCCCGGAGATCGGCGACTTGAAGCCGATCCACAGGTACCACATCCAGTCGAGCGCCTCCTGGCTGCGGTCACGCCATGCCTTGCGGGCGATGTGGTCGCAGAAGTCGAGGTAGTCCCTGCCGGCGCGCCAGGTTCCCATGCAGTTCATGCTGGAGAACGTGCCGTCCTCGTTCATGGGCACGCATCCATGGAAGAGGAGGTTGCCGTTGCGCGCGAGGTAGATCGAGCCGTGGCTGTAGAGGAACTCGACATGGCGGCAGAGGCGGTCGTCGCTGGTGAACTCGTAGATGAGCTTGTCGACGATGCGCTGCTCCTCATCGGTCAGGCGGTAGGGGTGCTCGGGGTCGAGCGTGGGGAAATCCCGGGTGTTGAGCGCGTGCTCGGTGCCGGCGATGGAAACGGTTCCGCGATCGACATCGATCTTGTCCAGCAGCAGGCGGTCCTCCATGTCGAATTCCGGATGGCGCTGGATGATCTGGCCCTCGAGCTTGAAGAGGAGCACGTTGATGGCCTTGATGAGGGGGGAGCAGGCCTCGTCGTCACGGTACGTCCGGTCGGCGAACGCGACGAGCTCGCGAAGCGAGATGCCGTAATCGTTTTCCAGGATCTCGTAGTTGTCGTAGCGCAGGTTGTTGCGCAGCACGCTCGCGATGCACGCGGGCTCGCCCGCGGCGGCGCCCATCCACAGGATGTCGTGGTTGCCCCACTGGATATCGAGGGAGTGGTACTCCATCAGGCTGTCCATGATCTTGGCGGCCCCGCCTCCGCGGTCGAACACGTCGCCGACGAGATGCAGGTGGTCGACGGCGAGGCGCTTGATGAGGGCGGAGAGCGAGCGGATGAAGTCGTCGGCCGACGCGGTCTCCAGGATCGAGTCGATGATGCGCTCGTGGTACCGCACGCGGTAGTTGTTCTCATCGGGATGCGTGTGCAGCAGCTCGTCGATGATGTAGGCGTAGTCGTGCGGGATGGCCTTGCGCACCTTGGAGCGCGTGTAGCGGCTCGAGAGCGCGCGGGCGATCTGGATCAGGTTGTCGAGGTTCTCCTTGTACCAGGAGGGGGAGTCGAGGCGCGCCGCGCGCACGCGGGCGATCTTCTCGCTCGGATAGTAGATGAGCGTGCAGAGCTCGCCCTTCTGCTCGGAGGTGAGCTCGTCCCCGAAGATTTCGTCGACGTGCTCGCGGACCACGCCGGAGCAGTTGTTGAGGATGTGCATGAACGCCTCGTACTCGCCGTGCAGGTCGCTCATGAAGTGCTCGGTGCCCTTGGGCAGGTTGAGGATGGCCTGGAGGTTGATGATCTCCGTGAAGACTGCCTGCTGATTGGGGAACTGGTGCGAAAGCAGCGTGAGGTACTTCAGGGTCTGCTCGGTCCGTTCTTGGGCAACCATGGATGGTCCTCCTTGCCGGCGCCGCGAGACGCCGCGCCATGTGGTATCTGTTCACGCAGACCAGTATGGCCCAAGGTTGTCGAGGACCTGTGAAGGAGGCCCTTTCTTTCGGTGTGCGGAGCATGGGCGAAATGCGCGCCGCTCGCCGCGCCAATGGGACCGCGTGCCAAAAGGACGCACCCCTTCGGCACGCCGGAAGCGTCGCGACAAAGGGGTGCGTCCCTTCTGGGGAGAAGCATGTGCCCTAGGGCAAGGGTGACCCCGCGCCTAGGCGAACTGGTTGCGGTACGCCTCGCAGACCTCGTGAACGGGGCCGTCCATGCGCAGGTCGCCGTGCTCGATCCACACCGCGCGCTGGCAGATGCGCTCGACCTGCTCGAGCGAGTGCGAGACGAAGAGCACGGTGACGTTGCCGGACTCGATGAAGTGCTGGATACGGCGCTCGCACTTCTCCTGGAAGAACACGTCGCCGACGGAGAGGGTCTCGTCGACGATGAGGATGTCGGGCTCGGTGATCGTGGCGATGGCGAAGGCGATGCGCGCGACCATGCCGCTGGAGTAGTTCTTGAGCGGCATGTCCATGAAGTCGCGGAGTTCCGCGAACTCGACGATCTCGTCGAGATGGCCGTCGATGAACTCCTTGGTGTAGCCCAGCAGGGCGCCGTTGAGGTAGATGTTCTCACGGGCGGTCAGCTCGAGGTCGAAGCCCGCGCCGAGCTCGATCAGCGGCGCGATGTTGCCGCGGACGATGCAGCTGCCCTCGCTCGCCTCGAGGACGCCGGCGATGATCTTGAGCATCGTCGACTTGCCCGATCCGTTCGTGCCCACAAGGCCCACGACCTCCCCGGGGCGGACCTTGAAGGAGATGTGCTTGAGCGCGCGGAACTCGCTGAAGAACAGCTCGTGCCGCATCAGCTTGATGAAGTACTCCTTGAGGGAGTTGAGCTGTTCGGAGGCCATGTTGAAGATCATCGAGACGTCGTTGACCTCGACGGCGTACTCGGGTGCGGTGGTCGATGCCATGCGGATTCCTTAGACGTAGAGGATGAACTTGTGCTGGGTCTTTCGGAAGACGGCGATGCCGACCAAAAGCATGACCGCCGCCCAGCCCGCGCACATGAGGAGCGTCGTGGTCGCGGGACTCTGGTTCCAAAGGAAGATGTCGCGCATGAACGTGACGAAGTTGTACATGGGGTTTGCCTTGACGATCCCGATGACCCACGCGGGGGCCCCGCGGTCCAGCAGCATCTGGAAGTCCCAGAAGATGGGCGTGAGGTAGGTCCATGCGGTGAGGATGACGCTCCACAGATGGATGACATCGCGGAAGAAGACGGCGAGCGAGCCGATGATGAGGCCGATGCCGACGCAGAACACGACGAGCAGCGCGAGGCACACGGGCAGCCACACGAGGTGCCAGGTGGGCATGACGTGGAACCAAAGCATGACGATCGCGACAGCCACCAGGGAGAACGCAAAGTTGACGAGCGCGAACAGGACCTTCTGCAGCGGGAAGACGAAACGCGCGACCTTGACCTTCTTGAGCAGCGGGGCCGCTTCGATGAACGAGACGAGCGCGGCGCTCGTGGAGTCGGTCATGAGAGCGAACGTGATGTTGCCCAGAATGAGATAAAGGGGGTAGTTCTCGATGTTGGCGCTGAACAGGAACGAGAACACGATGCTCATGACGACCATCATCAGCAGGGGGTTCAGCACGGACCAGGCCACGCCGAGCACGCTGCGGCGGTATTTAAGCTTGAAGTCCTTGGTGACGAGCTGTTTCAGGATGAAGAGGTTCTTCTGGGATTCGCTTCGGGCGTGGGACGCCGTCGCGCGGGTGGGGCTGTTTGCCACAGGTCGCTCCTCGACGCTTGTCTGTATCTCTTACGAGGGGATATGGTAGCACAGGGGTCCGAGCGGCACAGGATTTGCACGCTGCGGGCGCCGCCTGGTGCGCCGTTGGGGGACACGCGCTTCCCCGGCATGCGCGTCCTGGATCCGCACCCGGCGCGTCGCGCGCCGCCGTCTTCTCGGCTCCGCGCCCTTCCGGGTTCGATTCCCGGGGAGCGCACGAAAAAGGCTCCAACCGAAGTTGAAGCCTATGTGAGTCATTGGTGGAGACGAAGGGAATCCGCGTGCGGCGCACCGCCGCCCGCGCCCCGCTTCGGGCCCTGCGGGCCCTCGCGCGCTCCGCCGGCAGACGGCTTCGCCGTCTTCTCGGCTCCGCGCCCTTCCGGGTTCGATTCCCGGGGAGCGCACGAAAAAGGCTCCAACCGAAGTCGGAGCCTTGATAAGTCATTGGTGGAGACGAAGGGAATCGAACCCTCGGCCTCTGCCATGCGACGGCAGCGCTCTCCCAGCTGAGCTACGTCCCCAAGACGAGAAGTTATGATAGCAGCAATCAAGCGGCTGTCAACGAAAAATATCGTCAGAAGAGGACCGCCCCACACTTCACGATAATGAACCCACCTCTTCAAGGTGGGCGCCCTCATCGCACCCTCCAGCGTCCTTAACAACGAAGGATACCTGTACCGGCAACGACTGTGTGGGCTCCCTAAATAAACGCGACGGTTCACCCAGTTGCTCCGCGTGGGGCGGAACAACTTCATCATAGGGCAGGGCGATTCCAATACCAGTCTTGACTTACGAAAATCGGTGGCGGAAGATGGGCGATGTACGTGCCCGCGGAGCGCGCCGTTGTCTCCTGCAGGCTTGCACTATGGAATTCTCGCAGGTAGAAATATGAATAGCAGTCTTTTCGCCGGAACCCTCGATGCGTGCGCCCTGTGTCCGCGCATGTGCGGAGCCAATCGGGGACGGGGGGTCGCGGGGGTCTGCGG
>DBFEBE010000005.1:0-15339 GCA_048318985.1 Collinsella sp. | reverse complement strand
GGCGGGCACGGCTCGAGGGGGCGCGCGTCCGCGCCCAGCTCGGCGGCCAGCGAGCGCTGGTCGGGATTGAGCAGCCAGGCGACCTCGCCCGCGTCGGCGACGGCGCGCAGCAGCCGCGCCACATGGCCGGGCATCCGGCCGACGTCGCGCACGGCGACGAAGCGCGCGCAGGCCGGGGACTCCGCCGCGACGAGGCGCGCCAGGAGGCAGGCCGCCTCGGACGCCTCGATGCGGCCGCGCGCGCGAAGCATCTCGGCGTAGCCCGACACCAGCGAGAAAACGACCCGCTCGGCATCGCCCTCGGGCTCAGCCGAATCCGCGGCGGGCGCCGGCGCGACGATGGCGGGCAGCAGGGCCTCCGCGATCTGCGCGACGAGGCGGGCCGTGCCGGGGTTGCCGCGCAGCGGGGCGAGCGAGGCGTCGCTGCGGCCCGCCATCAGGGAGGCGACGAGCATGCGGCGCTCGAGCGGCCCGACGATGCGGCGCCCGTCGCCGAAGAGCTCCCAAAGCCCCTCGACCCACGACGCCGGCGTCGCGACGTCGACGGCCGTGCCGACGCCGGCGTCCGCCATCGCACGCCTGCAGAGGTCGCGCTCGGAGCGCGTCGGCACCAGAAGCGTCGCGCGCCCATGCTCCCGCGCCCCCGCCGCGACCAGCGCGACCTCGGCTGCCGAGAGCCGCGAGCCGGATTGAGTTGAATAGACCGTAAGCGCCATGCTCCCCATCCTCGATAGTCTTGTGTCCGACCCTATCCTACACGCCCGCGCGGACACGGGGGCAAACAAGACCGCCCCCGCCTGCGACGGCGGGGGCGGCGGTGCGCTCGGTATGCTGTCTGCCGGCGACGGGGCTACTCCCCGTCCTCCAGCTTGATGAGGAGGCGACGGTAGCCGCCGTGCTCGCCGTTAAGCGCCTTGGAGACGCGGCTCACCGTGGTCGAGGAGGCTCCGGTGCGGGCCTGGACCTCCACATAGGGCTCCCCTTCGTCGAGGTAGCGGGCGACCTGCAGGCGCTGGGCGAAGTCGCAGATCTCGCGCGGGGTGCACAGGTCGGTGAGGAATGCGCGCGCCTCCTCCTCGCCCTCAAGCAAGAGAAAGGCGCGGACGAGCTGCTCGACATCCGCCCGCTCAAACATCTGCTCAATATTCATAGCTCATCACCGTATCCCATCGCCCCGCCGCGGACGGGGCACGTTGCGTTGCGTGACGGCGCGCGGAACCTAGGCGTCCACGTCGGCCTGATGCAGTGTAACACACCACTTGGCTAAAGTACGCACGACCCGTGAGCGGCGCGGGCTTCACGACCTCGCCACGAGGCCGCCCCCTCACGCAAGCTCGACGAGGCCGTCGAGTCCGCTCGTCCAGCTGACACCGCGACGCGCGTCCACGAAGACCGCCTCGACGCCCTCGATGCCCTCGACGAACGCCGGCGCCTCGCGCGAGCCCATCATGAACAGCGTCGTCGAGTAGCCGTCCCCGTCGATCGAGCGCCGCGACACCACCGTGGCGCACGCCAGGTCCGTCTCGGCGGGCATGCCGGTCGCCGGGTCGAGGATGTGGTGGTACACGCGCCCGCCGCGGGCGAAGCGCCGCTCGTGGGCCCCGCTCGTCACGACCGACCCGTCCCCCACCGCGACCGTCGCGATGCAGCGGTCGGGCGACCAGGGGTCGACGATGCCGATGCGCCAGGGCTCGCCCGCCGCGCGGCCACCGCCCACGAGCACGTTGCCCCCCAGGTTGAGCGCATAGCGGTGGAAGCCCGCGGCCTCGATGCGGCCGGCGAGGTCGTCGGCGACGTAGCCCTTCGTGATGCCGCCGAGGTCGAGGGCGGACGCCGGATCGTCCAGGGCGAGCATGGCCGCGCCGTCCGCGCCGCGCCATGCGCGCACCGCCCGGTGGTCCACATGCGCCAGCGCCCGGGACAGCGCGAGCCGCGAGGGCACCTCACCCCGCTTGAAATCCCACAGGCGCGTCACGGCGCCCATCGTGATGTCGAACCGGCCGCCGCTCGCCTCGCAATAGGCGCGGGCCGCATCGACCAGCTCGGCGGTCTCGGGCTCGACGGGCACGGGCGCCGGCGCGGCGGCGAGCGCGCGGGAGATGTCGGAATCGGGCAGCATGCGCGAAAGGGTGCGCTCGAAGAAGGCGCAGCGGCCCCGCGCATCGAGCAGCGCCGCGTCCGCGCGCGCCGCCCAGGCGTCGTCCGCATCGACCCCGTCGTCCGCGTGAATCGCGAGGCGCACCCGCGTGTCGAAGACCTCGAAGGCGAGCTCGCGGGGGCCGCGCCCGCCCGAAGGGGAGCGCGCCGCGCTCGGCTCAACATGACTCGGCCCCTGCTGCAACGCCGCGCCTCCTTTGGGAACAATCTACGGTATGCGCGGCGCAGCCAGGCGCCGCGCGATCAGCATACGACAGAAAGCAGGGCTTCCATGCGCTTTATTCTCAACTGGCTGCTCACCTCGGTCGCCGTCGCCGTCTCGGCCGCCATCGTCCCCGGCATCGCGCCCTTCGGCGGAGCCGACCCCTGGGTCTGCTTCCTGCTCGTGGGGCTCGCCCTCTCCGTGGTCGACTCGCTCGTGAAACCGCTCGTGACCGTCATCTCGCTGCCGGTCACCATCATCTCGCTCGGCATCTTCCAGCTCGTGGTGAACGGCTTCATGCTCGAGCTCGCCAGCTGGCTGTCCGTCAACCTGTTCGGCGCGGGCATCTCCATCGCCGGGTTCTGGTCGGCCTTCGTGGGCGCGATCATCGTGAGCATCGTCGGGGCGGTCCTCGGCGTCCTCAAGGACTAGCGGAGCGGGTCGTGCGCCGCACGGGGGCGGATGCCCCCAGGCACGCCAACGGACCCGCCGGCATGCGGCCCTCCGTACATCCGGTCGGCGGTCCCGCGCGCCGCGCACGGGACCGCTGCACCCCCCCTCTATACGAACATGGGGGCCGCAGCCCCCATGGTCATCGTCCTGTTGTGCCGAGGCGCCGCGCCCCGGGGCCGCCGTGCCGCGCTAGCGCGCGCATGGCCCCATCTCGCCCTCGAGTGGCGTTCCGTCGACCAGGTCGGCGAGGGTCACGCCGTCGAGCGTCTCGGAGATACGGCGGTCCAAAACGCGCCACACGCCGATCGTGGGGCACGTCTCCGCGTGCTCGCAGCCATCGCGCCCGCAATCGATGCAAGCCACCGGCGCGAGGGAGCCCTCCGTAAGGCGCAGGATCTCCCCGAGCGCATAGCTCTCGGGCTTGCGCGTCAGGCGATAGCCGCCGCCTTTGCCGCGGGCGCCGGACAGCATGTCGTTGCGCACGAGCACGGACAGGATGTTCTCAAGATATTTCCCGGAGACGCGCTGACGCTCGGCGATCTCCTTCAGCGGGACGCGGCCCGCACCCTGGTGGCGAGCGAGGTCCACCATGACGCGCAGCGCATACCGTCCCTTAGTCGAAACCAGCATGTTTCCTCCCGTTCATACATACGAGACAAACATACCACAGAACGCAGGTGTTGATTCCGCATGATCATTCGCCGAACAAGCGACGGCGACCTCACGCCCCTATCGCCCGAAACGATATGATTCTCCTTTAGAGAAGAGGGCATCGATAAAGCCGTGAACCCCGCATGCCGCTTGGGGCGCACGGCCGCCCGTCCCAAGCGGCATGCGCGCGACAGGGCTAAGGGCGCTTTTATTTCCGTTTCATTATTCCTATTGACTTGGTGGGGTTATAGCGATTGAATGCTTCCAACGGAAATCGCATGTCTGAGGAGGAGACCATGGGGAAGGTTTACGGATCGGTTGACGAGCTCATCGGGCGCACCCCGTTGCTTGAGCTCGCAAACATCGAGCGCACCGAGGGCCTGCGGGCGCGCGTGCTCGCCAAGCTCGAGTACTTCAACCCCGCCGGGTCGGTGAAGGACCGCGTGGCGAAAAGCATGCTCGACGCTGCCGAGGCGGCAGGAGAGATCCGTCCCCACGACGGATACACCATCATCGAGCCCACGAGCGGCAACACCGGCGTCGGCCTTTCCGCGCTCGCAGCCGCGCGCGGGTACCGCGCCGTCATCGTGATGCCCGATACCATGAGCGTCGAGCGCCGCCTGCTCATGAGCGCCTACGGCGCAGAGCTCGTCCTCACCCCGGGCGCCGAGGGCATGAAGGGCGCCATCGCGCGCGCCGAGGAGCTCGCCCGCGAGACCCCCAAGAGCTGGATCGCCGGCCAGTTCTCCAACCCCGCCAATCCTGCGGCGCACGTCGCCGGCACCGGTCCGGAGATCTGGGAGGACACGGACGGGAAGATCGACGTCTTCGTGGCCGGCGCCGGCACCGGCGGCACGGTGACGGGCGTGGGCAGCTACCTCAAGGAGCGCAACCCGGACGTGCGCGTGGTCGCCGTCGAGCCCGCGGGCTCCCCCGTGCTCTCCGGTGGCGCAGCGGGTCCCCACAAGATCCAGGGCATCGGCGCGGGCTTCGTGCCCGCGGTGCTCGACCGCTCCGTATACGACGAGATCGCGCCCGTGCGCGACGAGGACGCCTTCGCCGGCGCGCGCCTGATGGCACGCCGCGAGGGCGTGCTCGTGGGCGTCTCCTCCGGCGCCGCGCTCTGGGCCGCCATCGAGCTCGCGCGACGGCCCGAGTGGGAGGGCAAGACGATCGTCGCCCTCTGCCCCGACACCGGCGAGCGCTACCTCTCCGGCCCCCTGTTCGCCGAATAGCGCGTCAGCGCCGCCGCCGCGTGCCAAAAGGGACAGGCCCTCGCCAAGAGGGACGTACCCTAACGGCACGGCTGAACGTTCGGCGTGCCGTTAGGGTACGTCCCTTTTGGCACGCGCCTCGGTGCGCGGACTTCTTGAACGCCTCCGGGCGTATCCCCTACACTACCTAGACCTGTCCGCGCGGCGCCGCGGGCCCACCCAGGCCCTCGCGCCGCGCATCATCCGAGCGAAAGGCGGACCCCCATGCAGCGCGTGCTCGTGGCCATGAGCGGCGGCGTCGACTCCAGCGTGACCGCGTACCTGCTCAAGGCGTCGGGATACGAGTGCATCGGCGCCACGATGCTGCTCTCGGGCGGCTGCGCCGGTGCGTCGTCCTGCGGGACGGCATCGGAGGCCGACGACGCGGCGGCGGTCTGCGGGCGGCTCGGCATCCCCTGGCACGCCCTCGATATGCGCGCGGCCTTCGAGGCCTCCGTCGTCGAGAAGTTCGTCCGTACCTACGAGGCGGGACGCACCCCCAACCCCTGCATCGACTGCAACCGCCACCTCAAGTTCGGCACCCTGCTCGACCACGCGCGCGCTGAGGGCTGCGACTTCATCGCGACCGGGCATTACGGCCGCACCGGGTTGCTCTCCGGGATGCCGGCCCCCGACGCCCCCGCAGCCGAGCTGCTCGACGAGATCGCCGCACGCTGCGGCGGACCCGAGCGCGTGCACGCGCTGCGCACGGGCATCGACCCGACGAAGGACCAGAGCTACGTACTCTACTCCCTCACCCAGGAGCGCCTCGCCCGCGTCCTGCTGCCCCTAGGCGGCCTGCGCAAGGAGGACGACGTGCGTCGCATCGCGCGCGAGCAGGGCTTCGAGAACGCGGGCAAGCGCGACAGCCAGGGCATCTGCTTCGTGGAAGACGACGACTTCGCGAGCTACATCGAAACGCGGCGCGGACGGACCCTGCCCGAGGGCGACATCGTCGACGCCGCGGGGAACGTGCTGGGCCGCCATCGCGGCGCGATCCGCTACACCATAGGCCAGCGCAAGGGGCTGGGCGTCGCCTGTGCGCACCCCGTGTACGTGACCGCCGTCGACGCCGCCGCGAACACCGTGACGCTCGGCGAGGCCGAGGACCTCATGGCGACGGGCCTCGTCGCAGACGACTGGATCTGGAGCGCCCCGGCGGACGCCATGGAGGGGCTCCTCGAGGAGGCGGGCGAGCGGGGGCTGGCCGCGGGGGCGAAGATCCGCTACCACCACCCCACGCGCGCATGCCGCATGCGGCACGGCGCGGACGGCTCCATAGAGATCGCGTTCGACGAGCCCGAACGGGGTATCGCGCCCGGGCAGGCCGTCGTCGCGTACGCCGGGGACGTCGTGCTCGGGGGAGGAACCGTGGTGCGAGCGCTCCGGTAAGGCGGAACGCAGGGGCGACGGCGCGCATGCCGTCAGGGCAGCCGGCGCCCCTCTTCCACAGGAACGGCGCGCACCGCCATCCGGCCGCCCGCCGCGCTTCCCCACCGCCCGGCGGGAAGCGGCGGCAGCCGGCTACTCGAGCTCGTCTGCAACCTCGCGAGCCCCCTGGTCGGCGCGCGCCTCGCGGTCGGAGAACATGAGCAGGAACGCAGCGAACAGCAGCAGCGAGCAGAGGGCGATGGACGAGAGCCCGAAACGCTCGAGGCACCAGTTGCCGAGCACGGCCCCCAGCACGAAGACGGCGATGACGCCGAAATAGAGCGCGCCGTTCGCGAGATACCCCCGGTTGTGCGTGATGATGTAGTCGTCCACGTTCTGCAGGGCGCTTCGCAGGTTGCCGATGCACATGGTGGTGGCGATTCCGCGCCCGTGGATCTTGCGGAAGCTCTCGACCTGCATGCCGCAGGCGAGCGAGGTAAGGCAGTTGGCGAGCATGTTGCACTCGGCGGAAAGCAGGCCCACGACCACCAGGATGGCAGCCTCGGCGAGCACCGTCACCTGCCGCCAGTGCATCGCGCTCGATATGCGCTCGTGGACGAGGTCGCTCGCCATGATGCCGGCGGCGAAACAGAGAACCGGCAGGAGATAGCGCAGCGCAAGCTCGGGGCTGCCCTCGGACAGATGCACCCCCACGAGCAGGATGTTGCCCGTCTGCGCGTTGGCGAACACGCCGTCGCGGCCCATGTAGGAGTAGACGTCCATGAAGCCGCCCACGAGGGCGAGGATGATGCCGAGCTCGATCGACTCCGAGACCTGCTTCGCGCGCTCCATGCGCCCCCTTCCCACATCACCCGCCTGCGCGGCGGGACCTTCCGCCTCTAGGGTACGACACCGCACGCGCCGTATCCCCCGCCGGCGCGAATACGACGTAAAACCGCAACACGGCGCCCTCGGCCTGCGCGCCAACCTCAGATTAGGGACAGTCCCCAACTTGAGGCCGGGGATGCGGACCACATTGAGACCCTCGGCGCGAAAGGGAACGACCTCCGCACAAGACGGGGCCGGCCGCTCACGTCGGCAGGTGCCGGCCTCGAAAACACGCCCGCCCCCCGGCTCGAGCCCCCCGGTCGAGGTCGGCGCCGAGGCCGGGGCGCGTCCCGTCGCGCTATCGAGGCATGCCCTTGACGATGCGCCGCCCTCCCGCGCACCGTCCCCGTTTCTTCAGGCAATCGTCATATGGTGTACATACGAATGATTTGCAACAGGTGTATCGTTATCGCCGATTTCGGAGCCGGCCTTCCGCAAGCTCCGCGTAAGGTTTTGGAATATGCCTTCAAATCCCGTTGACAGGCGCCTTCCATTACCTATACTTTCGCTAGGTTTATACGAGGCCTCGGCCAGACAGCAAGGAGGTGCAGCCATGGACGGTGTCCCCGGCAGCGGATCGCCCAATGCGGCGCACGTTCGATTGCGTCCGTGGCAGGCCCTCCGCACCGCTCGCGCGCTCCGCTAGAAGCAGAGCGCCCCGGCCGCGCATCCCGAGCGGCCCGCCACCCCACCACAATCGATACCAGCATGCACCGCCCGCCTCCAGCGAGCGCCCCTCCCGTGCGGCACCGCCGCGTCGGGAGCGGAGCTCCCCTGGCTATCCACGGCGATCCTTTGCCCTTCCTCAGAGTCGGCGCCCGCCCGGCGCCCCGTACAGCAAGGATCAGGAGGTGCGATATGTCCAAGATGACGCGCACGATTCATCAGCTCCACCGCTTCCGCTCCCAGAAGCGGACCGTTCAGACCAGCGAACTCGACCGCCTGGTGACCTATGCCGCGACCCACGACGCCGCCGCGGTGCTCGACGAGCTTGGCAGCGACGTGCACGGCCTCGACGAGGCCGCCGTCCGCGAGCTCATCGAGACCTACGGCAAAAACGTCGTCGAGGAGGAGCGGCGCGACTCCCCCCTCCGCCGCCTCGCGGCCGCCTTCGTCAGCCCCTTCACCCTCATCCTCGCCGCGCTCGCGGCCATCTCGGTCTACACCAACGTGATCCTCGCCGCACCGGGCGAGGCCGACCCCTCGACCGCCGTCATCATCGGCATCATGGTGCTCATCTCCGGAGCGCTGCGCTTCTCCCAGGAGTCCAAGAGCGAGAGCGCCGCCGCCGCGCTGAAGGACATGGTAACGACCACCTGCTGCGTCGTGCGCACGAACGACGCCGGGCGCGACGGGACGGCGGGGCGCGACGGCGCGGGCACCGAGATCCCCATGGACGAGATCGTCCCCGGGGACATCGTCCGCCTTTCCGCCGGAGACATGGTCCCTGCGGACGTGCGCATCGTCACCGCCAAGGACCTGTTCGTCACCCAGTCGGCGCTCACCGGCGAGAGCGAGCCGGTCGAGAAGTGCCCCGATGCGGTCTTTGGGGATCAGGATGCGCCCCGCGCGCTGTCCATCTCCGATTGCGCGAACATCGCCTTCGCCGGAACCACCGTGCAGAGCGGCTCGGCCGCCGCGGTCGTGCTCTGCACCGGACGGAGCACCTACCTAGGCAAGGTCGCCCGCGCCCTGGAGGCCAAGCCCGTGCGCACGAGCTTCGACGTCGGCGTCGCCGCGGTCTCCCGCGTGCTGGTGGCATTCATGCTCGTGATGTGCCCGATCGTGTTCGTGGTGAACGGCCTCACCAAGGGCGACTGGCTCGACGCGCTGCTGTTCTCGATCTCCATCGCCGTGGGCATCACCCCGCAGATGCTGCCCGTCATCGTGACCACCTGCCTGGCGCGCGGCGCCACCGAGATGTCGCGCCACGACGTCATCGTGAAGAACATCAACGCCATCCAGAACCTCGGCGCCATGGACGTGCTGTGCTGCGACAAGACCGGGACGCTCACCCAGGACAAGGTCGTGCTCGAGCGCCATATGGACGTGATGGGCCGCGACGACGACCGCGTCCTGCGCCACGCCTTCCTCAACAGCTATTTCCAGACCGGGCTCAAGAACCTCATCGATGTCGCGGTGATCGAGAAGACCCGTGAGCTCGCGGAGACCGATGCCGCCGTGCGTGGACTCGATAGCCGCTACACCAAGGTGGACGAGATCCCCTTCGACTTCGAGCGCCGCCTCATGAGCGTGGTCGTGGAGGACGCCAGCGGCAAGACCCTGCTCATCACCAAGGGCGCGGTGGAAGAGGTGCTCGGCGCGTGCACGTGCGTGGAATACGACGGCCGCGTCCAGCCGCTCACCGACGAGCTGCGCGAGCGCGTGCTGGATCGCGTGCGCGGGTTCAACGACGAGGGCATGCGCGTCGTCGCGGTGGCCCAGAAGACCGACCCGCGCCCCGCGGGCGCCTTCTCCTGCGCCGACGAGTCCGACATGGTGCTCATCGGGTACCTGGCCTTCCTCGATCCGCCAAAGGAGAGCGCCGCTGCCGCCGTGGCCAAGCTCGCCGAGTACGGCGTGGGCGTGAAGGTGCTCACCGGCGACAACGAGGGCGTCGCCGCGGCCGTGTGCCGCAAGGTGGGCATCGACCCCTCCGGCATGCTGCTGGGCAGCGAGGTCGACGCACTCGACGACGCCGAGCTCGCGCGCCGCGCCGAGGGCACGCAGCTCTTCGCCAAGCTGTCGCCGCTGCAGAAGCAGCGCGTGGTGAGCGTCCTGCGCGAGCGCGGCGGCCACACCGTGGGCTTCATGGGCGACGGCATCAACGACGCCGCCGCCATGCGCGCGAGCGACTGCGGCATCTCGGTGGACACCGCCGTGGACATCGCCAAGGAGAGCGCCGACATCATCCTGCTCAAGAAGGACCTGATGGTGCTCGGGCGCGGCATCATGGAGGGCCGCCGCACCTACGGCAACACCATCAAGTACATCAAGACCACCGCGAGCTCCAACTTCGGCAACGTGTTCTCGGTGCTCGTGGCCAGCGCGTTCCTGCCGTTTTTGCCCATGACGGCGCTGCAGCTCCTGCTGTTGGGCGTGGCGTACACCGTGAGCTGCGCGGCGATTCCCTGGGACAACGTGGACGACGAGTTCCTGCGCGAGCCCAAGACCTGGGACGCCCAGTCCATCGTGTCGTTCATGCTGTGGCTCGGGCCGACGAGCTCCGTGTTCGACATCCTCACCTACCTCGGGATGTTCTTCTTCGTCTGCCCGCTCGTGGTGGGCGCCCCGTTCTCCGGGCTCACGAGCCCCGCGCAGGCCGCCCTGTTCGCCGCCGTGTTCCAGACCGGCTGGTTCGTCGAGTCGATGTGGACGCAGACCTTCGTGCTGCACATGCTGCGCACCGAGCACCTGCCCTTCGTGGGAAGCAGGCCCGCCGTCTCCCTCACCGTCCTCACGGTGGGCGGAGTCGCCGCGGTGACGGCGCTGCCCTATCTGCCCGTCGTGGGGCCGGCGCTCGGGCTGCACCCGCTCCCGCTGCCGTTCTTCGCGCTGCTCCTCGCATGCATGGTGCTCTACCTGCTGCTCTGCGGGGCGGTCAAGGCAGCGTACGTGCGCCGGCACGGCAGCCTGCTCTAGCGCGGCGGCCGGGGGCGCATGGGGCGACCGGCCCAGGCGATCAGCCGAAGCCGGTCGCCCTGCGCACGGGGACCGGAGCGCTTGACCCGTGATCCGAGGCCGATGCGGCACGGTTTCCGTGCGGCCCGCGCCGACGATCGTCGTATCGGGCACGTTTTTCGTACTGGTCACGCGCATGGCCAAGTACACCCCGAATTCGCTCTTCCACGAACTGGGGTTTTACCGCAGGATCCAGCGGTCTACTTGGCGAAAACCAAAACGAGTACGAAAAACGTGCCCCATGCGCACGCAGGCCCACTTCCGATCGCCCCGCGCAGCCCAGATTCCCGCTCGCAGCGCGCGGCACACCGCAACGCGGCCGCCAGCATGCCGCAGGGCGCCACCATCCGCAGGCCGCCGAGCTGCTACCATGCTGTGGACCATTACGACCAAGGAGCCGGCATGCAGGCAGTCATCTTCGATATGGATGGGACCCTCGTCGACACCGAGCGCGTGAGCCAGGCGGCATGGCGCGCCGCCGCCCGCGACTTCGGCATCGCGATCCCCGAGGACATCCTCCACGCCTTCGTGGGCTGCAGCATCCCCAACGCCATGAAGATGATCGACGCGGAGTTCGGCGACCCCGCCTTCACGGCCCGCCTCTTCGACCGCCGCCACGAGATCTTCGACGCCACCTGGGAGGACGAGCTCGAGCTCAAACCGGGCGCAGCGGAGGCCGTCGCCGCCGCCCGCGCAACCGGGGCGGCCGTGGCGCTCGCAACCTCGAGCGTCCGCGAGCGCGCCGTCGCCAGCATGGAGCGCTTCGGCCTCATGGCGCTCTTCGATGCCGCCGTTTTCGACGAAGACATCCAGCACCACAAGCCCGCGCCGGACGTCTACCTCGTCGCCGCCGGGCGCCTCGGCGTCGAGCCCGCGCGGTGCGTCGCGGTGGAGGACTCCTTCAACGGCGTGCGCTCCGGCGCCGCGGCGGGCATGCGCGTGATCATGGTCCCCGATTACAACGAGCCCACGCCCGAGATCCGCGCCCTGTGCCACGAGATCCTGCCCACGCTCCACGAGCTGCCCGCGACCCTCGAGCGTATGGGATCCGCGGACATCTAGCACCGCAACAGCGCGGGCGCCCCGCATCTGCACCCGGACACGGACCGCCGCGCGGGGATGCACCGACGGCTTCGAGCCGCTCGCCGCGGCGCGAGCTTCTGTTTTATGGATTGCCCATCTGATGCCTCGGCGATGGGCTGCACGCTTGTCGTATGCTGGAACGCGATCGAATCCGACGAAAGCGAGCAACATGTCCAAACGTCCCGCCAAGAACCCTGCCCCTGCCCGTGGGGGACACCGTGAGCCCTCGCCCTCTCGACCCGAGGCCGCCAAGAGGAAAACCAGCCGGGAGCCTGGAGAGGACAAGCCGGCGAGAGCGGAAAAATCCCCGACCAACCGCAAGCCCGCCGCGAGCGGCACCCGCCCCGCCAAGAACCGCAAGGCCGCCGCACACGGCAAGGCCGACGGTGGCGCGCCATCCAAACCCGCCGGCGAACACGCAGCCAAGCACTCCACCGTCCGTGCCGTCCACCCCAAGGGCCGTCCCTCCCGCGAGGCCTTCCTGCCCGTCTCCCGCGCCGACATGGACGCCCGCGGCTGGGACGTCTGCGACTTCGTCTACGTCTGCGGCGACGCCTACGTCGACCACCCGAGCTTCGGCATGGCGATCATCACACGCGTACTCGAGCACGCGGGCTACCGCGTCGGCATCATCTGCCAGCCCGATTGGACCGACCCCGAAAGCATCGCCGCGCTGGGCGAGCCGCGCCTGGGCTTCCTCGTGTCCGCGGGCAACATGGACTCGATGGTCAACCACTACACCGTCAACAAGAAGCCGCGCCACGAGGATGCCTATACGCCCGGCGGCGAGGCGGGGCGACGACCCAACCGCGCCGTCACGGTCTACGGCAACCTCATCCGCCGCACGTACAAGGACAAGCCCATCATCATCGGCGGCATCGAGGCGAGCCTGCGCCGCCTGGCGCACTATGACTACTGGCAAGACAAGCTCAAGCGCTCCGTGCTGCTCGACTCCAGCGCCGACCTGCTGATCTACGGCATGGGTGAGCACGCGATCATGGAGATCGCCGACGCGCTGGCAGGCGGGCTGTCCGTCGACCAGATCACCTACGTGAACGGCACCGTCTACCGCACGAGCGGCGCGGGCGCGCTCGACGAGGTCTACGACTACGATCTGCTCCCCTCCTGGGACGAGCTCGAAGCCGACCGCCTCGCCTACGCGCGCGGTTTCAACATCCAGCAGCAGAACATGGACCCCATCACCGGCGGGCGCCTGGTCGAGCCCTACCCCAACGGCGTCTACGTGGTGCAGAACCCGCCGTCGGCGCCCCTCACCACCGCCGAGATGGACGAGGTCGCCGAGCTGCCCTACGCGCGCCACTGGCACCCCGACTACGACGCGGCCGGCGGCATCCCCGCCTTCGACGAGATCCGCTTCTCCATCTCCAGCAACCGCGGCTGCTTCGGCGAGTGCTCGTTCTGCGCGCTCACCTTCCACCAGGGCCGCATGCTGCAGGTCCGCAGCCGCGAGAGCATCATCCGCGAGGCGGAAGCGCTCACGCGCGACCCCGAATTCAAGGGCTACATCAACGACGTGGGCGGCCCCACGGCGAACTTCTTCAAGCCCGCATGCACAAAGCAGCTCACGCACGGCGTGTGCAAGAACCGCCGCTGCCTGTGGCCGAGCGTCTGCCGCAACATGGACACCAACGAGGACGCCTACGCCGACCTGCTGCGCGACCTGCGGCGGCTCCCCGGCGTCAAGAAGGTCTTCGTGCGCAGCGGCATCCGTTTCGACTACACCATGGCCGACGCGAGCGACAAGTTCCTGGTCGAGCTGCTCCAGCACCACGTGAGCGGCCAGCTGCGCCTGGCGCCCGAGCACGTGAGCGACGCCGTCCTGTCCGTCATGGGCAAGCCGCGCCGCGAGGTCTACGACGCCTTCGTCGAGCGCTTCGAGCGCCTCTCGGCCGAGTACGGCCTCAAGCAGTACGTGGTTCCCTACCTCATCTCGAGCCATCCGGGCTCCACCATGAAGGAGGCCGTGGAGCTCGCCTGCGCCGTGCGCGACATGGGCTACATGCCCGAGCAGGTGCAGGACTTCTACCCCACGCCGTCCACGATGTCGACCTGCATGTTCTACACCGGCGTGGACCCGCGCACCATGGAGCCGGTCTACATCCCGCGCGACCCGCACGAGAAGGCCATGCAGCGCGCGCTCATCCAGTACCGCAAGCCCGAGAACTACAAGCTCGTCCGCGAGGCGCTGCTGCGCGCCGGCCGCGAGGACCTCATCGGCTACGGCCCCAAGTGCCTCATCAGGCCCGTCCCGCCGGCGGGATCGGGCGCCAAGGGCGGCTCGAGCAAGAAGCGGAGCGGCGGCAAGCGCGGGGGCAGCGGCGCATCGGGCTTCGGCGGGAACGGCGGCAAGGGCAACGCCGGTCGCGGCGGTGCCTTCGGGCGCACGGGCAAGGGCGCCGCAGGCACCAACCCGCATGCGCGCAACCGCGCCGCCCAGGGACGCCAAGGAGCCAACCGGCACTGAACTTTTGGATGTCGCTGGACCGCACGGCGTCATGCCGAGGCTGCGGCCTCGCCGCCTTGCCCGGCAGGGCGGAAGACCGGGGCGAGCATCCGCAGCGCAACGGCCAGCGCGACGATGCCGACCAGCGCATAGGCGCCGAACTGAAGCGACTCGGGCACGCATGCGTACAGCAGCTCGGACAGCGGATCGACGAGGTACGAGCTCGCGTTGAGCCCGAAGTGCAGCAGGATGGGGTATCTCAGGTCCCCAAGGCGCCAATACAGGAAGCCGAGCACGAGCCCGGTCGCAAACGTATACAGGCCCTGGACGATGTTGCCGTGCATCAGGCCGAACAGCAGCGCCTGCACGATGTTGGCGATCCAGAACGCCCTCATCCCCACCGCGGGCGCAGGCACGGAGACGGTCGCAACGGCAGGAACCGACGCGGCGCCGGGGCACGCCGCGGCAGGAACGGGGGCCGTCAGGCTCCCCTCGCCGCACGCAGACGCGGTGGCGGCCGGAGGCGGCGCGGCGACGCACGAGGCGCCTTTCGCGGCCCGCCAGCCGGGATGCGCCCAGCGCAGCGCGTACTCGAGCATGATGCCGCGGCACGCGACCTCTTCCAGCAGCGGGGCGAGCAGCGCCACCGACGCCATCTCGACAAGGATCGCGTCCCCGGTCGCCGGTGCCATGATCTGGTCGTACTCGGCCGAGGTCTCGGGGAAGAGGGGCAGCACGAGCGTCAGCACGACGCCGAGGACGATCTGGACCGCGAACCCGAGCAGGACCAATCCCGCCCCGGCGCGCACGGGGCTCACGGGCATGCGGGCCGCATCGATGCACGGCATGAGCGACCGGCGCGCAACGTGGCGCCACCAGGGGTACATGACCGCAAGCGCGAGCAGCTGGCCCCCGACGGCTATCAACGCCATCTGGATGGAGGACGGATCGTCGAGCACCTCCAGCACGCGCTCGAGGGCCATATCGACATCCACCTCGGAGATCGCGGCGCCGCTCGCAACGGCCTGATCGACGACGGCCCCCGCCTGGGTGACGAGGACCAGCAACACGCCGATCACCACGCTTATGACTTGGATCGCCGAAAACGCCGCCGCGACGCCTGCCGCGGCGACGAG
>DBFEBE010000004.1:0-3670 GCA_048318985.1 Collinsella sp. | reverse complement strand
GGGGTAGACCGTCGCGTAGTCGAGCAGCTTGCCGAATTCGTCGAGCACGGCGACCTTGCAGCCGGTTCGGAAACCCGGGTCGAGCGCGATCACCCGCGCCCCGCGCACGGGGCGGGCCGAGAGGAGGGCCTCGGTGTTCTTGGCGAACACCGCGATGGCGTCGGTCTGCGCCCGCTCGGTGAGGGTGCTGCGCACCTCGCGTTCAAGCGAGGGCGCCATGAGGCGCTTGTAGCCGTCGGCCAGCGCGGCGTCGAAGGCTTCCGCGAACGCGCCGTGGCGGCGCGGGTAGCGCCTGCCCAAAAGGCCGACCGCCGCGTCGGCGTCGGTGCGCACGCGGACGTTGAGCTTGCCCTCCGCCTCCCCGCGGTTGATGGCGAGCACGCGGTGGTTGGGGATCCGCGCCGCCGCCTCGGCGAAGTCGTAGTACGGTTCGTAGACGGTCTTCTCGCTCGCGTCGACGGCCTCCACGCTCACCGAGCCGGTCTGGGCCGTGTAGGAGCGCAGGGCCTCGTTGTTCTCCGCGTCGTCCGCGATGGTCTCCGCGACGATGTCCTCCGCGCCCTTGAGCGCCAGGGCGGGCGTGCCGAAACCCGCCTCCTCGTTCACGAAGCGCGCCGCCGTCTCGAGGGCGCCCGCCGGCGCATCCGCCTGCAGCATGATGAGGTTGGCGAGCGGCTCGAGTCCCGCGGCGCGCGCCTTGGAGGCGCGGGTCGCGCGCTTTTTGCGGTACGGCTTGTAGAGGTCCTCGACGCGGCGCAGCTTATCCGCTGCCTCGATCTCGGAGCGCAGCTCGTCGGTGAGCTTGCCCTGCTCGCCGATGGCGCGGATCACCTCCTGCTTGCGTTCCTCGAGGCCGCGCAGGTAGGAGAGGCGCGCGTCCAGGTCGCGCAGCTTCTCGTCGCCCATGCCGCCCGTCGCCTCCTTGCGATACCGAGCGATGAACGGGATGGTGTTTCCCTCGTCGATGAGCTTGATGACGGCCTCGACGTGCTCCTTGGCGACGCCGAGCTCGTCGGCTATCCACAGTTCGATATCGAGCATCCGACTCCAATCCGTTTCGGTTTCGTGCTAGGTCTAGGTATTGTAGGGGCATATCTGCGCGCACACGGAATAACCCGGTACAATCGGCCTGTCCAACGATTGCGCCCTGCGGGGCGGGAGGGAGGCCGCTATGCTGGCCGATACGGAGCTTGACCGCGAGCCGCACGGGGCGATGCGGATCGAATGCGTGGTGAACGGGCCCATCCAGACGAACACCTACTTCGCGATCTCGGGCGACGAGGCTGTGGTGATAGACCCGGCATCCGAGGGCGAGCGCCTGGCGCGCGATTTCATCGATGGCCACCCCGGTGTCCGCATCGTCGCGATCGCGTGCACGCATGGGCACGCCGACCACGTAGGCGGCGTAGCGGGCATGCGCCGCGTGCTGGGCGAGGACGTCCCCTTTCTCATGTCGGAAGCGGATATCTCCATCGTTCCCGGAGCGATTCGCCATCTCCGCGGGTTCTACGGGCTCGACACGGAGGAGCCCCCTGTGCCCAACCGGACGCTCACCGAGGGCGATACCCTCGCGTTCGGTGACGTCGAGCTCCAGGTGCTCGACGCCCCCGGGCACACGCCGGGCGGCATCGTCCTGTTCGCCGCGACGGAGGAGGGCGACCTCGCGTTCACGGGGGACACGCTCTTCCCGGGAGGGCACGGTCGCACCGACCTCGAAGGCGGCGACGACGCGACGATCATGCGCACCTTGGCGCGCCTGTTCACGGTCCTGCCCGAGGACACCCTATGCCTCATCGGGCACAACGGGACGACGACGGTCGCCCAGGAGCTCTGCGCGAACCCGTTCGTGCGTGAAGCTCTGCGCGCCCATGCGTCCTGATGCCGTTCGTCGATCCGAACCGCCCGTTCGTGGATGAAAGTTTTATGACCATTATTACTTTGCTTGTGAAAAAACCTTTCATATAAGCCGCGTGGTATTCTATACGCGTCATTTCGACAACGAGACAACAGGGGGTTTCCATGCTCGTTAACGCAGCTGATATGCTGAAGCAGGCCGAGGCCGGCCACTACGCGCTCGGTGCTTTCAACACCAACAACCTCGAGTGGACGCTGTCCATCCTACAGGCAGCCGAAGAGGCCAAGTCCCCGCTGATCATCCAGTGCACCGGCGGCGCCGCCAAGTGGATGGGCGGCTACAAGGTCTGCGCCGACATGGTCAAGGCCGCGGTCGACGCCCTGAACATCACCGTTCCGGTCGCCCTGCATCTCGATCACGGCTCCTACGAGGACTGCTTCAAGTGCATCGAGGCGGGCTTCACCTCCATCATGTACGACGGCTCCCATGAGGAGACCTTCCAGCTCAACCTCGACCGCACCGCCGAGCTCGTCAAGCTCGCCCACGAGAAGGGCATGTCCATCGAGGCCGAGGTCGGCGGCATCGGCGGCGTCGAGGACGGCGTCGCCTCCAACGGAGAGCTCGCCGATCCCGCCGAGTGCAAGCAGATCGCCGACCTCGGGGTCGACTTCCTCGCCTGCGGCATCGGCAACATCCACGGCGTGTACCCTGCGGACTGGGCCGGCCTGTCCTTCGAGCGCCTTGGCGAGATCAAGGCCGAGGTCGGCGACCTGCCGCTCGTCCTGCACGGCGGCACCGGCATCCCGGTTGACCAGATCCAGAAGGCCATCTCCCTTGGCGTCTCCAAGATCAACGTCAACACCGACCTGCAGCTCGCCTTCGCCCGCGGCGTCCGCGAGTACATCGAGGCCGGTCTCGACCAGCAGGGCAAGGGCTACGATCCCCGCAAGCTCCTCAAGCCCGGCCGCGAGGCCATCGTCACGCGCACCAAGGAGCTCATGGAGCAGTTCGGCTCCGTCAACAAGGCCTAAGCGCGCCTCCGGCACCATGCGTCGACAGAACGGGCGGCATCCTCACGGGTGCCGCCCGTTTCGCATCTTGGACGAGTGCCCGCCCGCCGATGTCCCGCTTCCGCCGCGCGCCGCGCCGCGGGACCTTTCGGCGGGCTCCTCCTGCGTGCCAAGAGGGATGCGCCTCTTTGGCGCGTTTCGTCCGTGCTCAGGTCCGCCGCGCCAAAAGGGTACGTCCCTTTTTGCGCGCGTCCCCGCCGCACGGCGCGCATCGCCTGCGCTCCGGTCTGTCGTGAGGTCTCCCCGAGGGCGATGCGTTCGGATACACTTCAAGGCACTGTGTCCACGGCCATGCGGAGGGGATCATGAGCGTAAAGACTGTGCTTCCGGCGGACGGTGTCGTTGCCGTCGAGGGACCATTGGGCGATGAGGACGGAGCGCGGAACGGCGACTACCGCTTTCTGGACGTCGGGCTGCCTGCCGAGATCGCGCGGCTCAAGGCGCTCGGCAGGCTGGACGAGGCGCGCGCGGCGTGCGCCGCCGCTCTGGAGGCGAAGGACATCGAGCCCGAGCTCGCCGCATGCCTGCGCATCGAGCGCCATCGCATGGGTCGGCTCGCGCGGCAGTTCTGCGTGAGCCGGCCGCGAGCGCTCGAGCTCATCCGAGCCGAGTGGCCCGATTTCACCGAGACGCAGCTCGATGATCTCATCGAGCGCAAGCGTATCGATTGGCGCATGATCGACGGCGAGCAGCGCTTCCTCGCCGATTTCCTCGATTCGCTCCGCGTGTACCCCGCCGAGGTCCC
>DBFEBE010000003.1:0-16896 GCA_048318985.1 Collinsella sp. | reverse complement strand
CGCGTAGGCGGGGGACGCCGGAACGAGCATGAGCGTCGCGAAGAGAAGCGTGAGGGCGAACGCGAGGAGAAAGCGCCTCTCTGCGATCATCGCCGCCGCCCGCCTCATAGCGCGCTCAGCTCCCCGGATCCGCGGTCGAGGGAGAGCTGCACGATAGTCGAAGCCGCGTCGTTTAAGTGGAAGGAGGTCGTGAGGACGTCCTCGTTGAAGTCGATGTAGACCTCGCCGTCCCAGGTGGCGAGCGTCGCCGTCGGGGATGCGATCGACGCCCTCTGCGCGATGGCGGAGGCGATCTCGGGATCCTCGGCATCGAGGAGGTCGTTTAGCTCAGAGGGGTGCGCGGCAAGCTCGAGCCCGGCATCGGAGCCTTCGGCGATGAGGTAGTTCTTCGACAGCGAGAACGCGTCGCAGGAGATGCTCTTTCGGCCTCCCGCATCGCTTATGGAGAGCAGTGTCTGGGAGGCGGCCTCACCCGCCGAGCGCGTGAAGGATATCTGCGCCGAGACGCCAGCGTCGGCGGACTCCTCTGAGAGCACCTCGTAGTACATCACCTGCACCCCGGCCTCTCCAGACTCGACGATCGTCGAGTCGGAAAGCGTGAGCGTGCACGCTCCGTCCTCGCTTTCCCAGGTGGTGCCCGCATAGCCCGCGAGCGACTCGTCCGCCTTCTCTATCTTCTGGCTTCGCTCCTCTACGGGAACGACGGCCTCGGGTTCGCTCGGCTCTATCGCGCAACGCGCGAGCCCTGCCCCTATCAGGATCGCTGCGGCGCCCGCGGCGCATATGGCCATCAGTTTCGTCTTCTTGTCCATCTTCTTGCTCCTTGTCTATCGATACGACAGGGCGCAGGTGAAGCTCGAGATCCCGCTTGCGATCTTCACGACCTCGCCCCGATGGGGCGCGTGGATGTAGCGGTCGCCCCCTATGTAGATGCCGACATGCCCCATGCGGTAGAGGATGTCGCCGGGCTGCGCCTCCGAGAGCGCGATCTTCTTTCCCTGCGCGTACTGGGCCTCGGTGTTGCGCGGTATCGAGATGCCGGCCTGCTTGTAGCAATACTGGGTGAGCCCGCTACAGTCCAGGCCGACGCCCGGGGTCGTCCCGCCCCACACGTAGGGGACACCGAGCTGGCTGTAGGCGGCGGAGACGATCGCATCTGCCAAGACCGCCCCGGACCTGAAGTCCTCCAGGCTCATGCCGTCGAAACGGTAGAGGTTGTAGGTCTCCATGGTGGATTTCAGGCTCTCGACGTAGCTCGAGCTCGTCGCCCATCCCGCGTCCTTGAGCCCCTCGGCCATCTTGTCCGAGTCGTGGTTCGCAATCGCCTCGCGTATGAGCGCGTTTGACGCGTAGCGATCGGCCTGCAGGAAGACGCGGCTGCGGAAGCGGATGCACTCCGCGTCGCCGACGAAGCTGATGAAGTCCGCCGTGATGGTGACCTGCTCGCCGCCGTACTCCTCGCCGGTCCTCCACGAGCTCTTCCCCGCGACCTCCTCGCACAGCGCATACGAGCTCGACCACTTCATGCCGAACAGGTTGTGGTCCTGCGTGGCGAGCCCCGAGAGGTGGTCGCCCTGCCCCGACTCGACGATGATCTGCGCGATCGTGCATCCTGCGGGGTGCCCGTACTCCTCCTGACACGCGAGCGCCTCCTCGACCATCTCGTAGGTGATGTAGGGCGGCAGCCCCTCGAGGGAGGCTTTGGACGCCTCGTTTTCCCAGAACCCGAAAAGGGCGCTCACGATCTGGGAGATTGCGAGCACGGCGAGCAAAAACGCCATGATCGCCGCGAGCACGCCCGCCACGGGGACAGCAACCGACGAGCCCGCGCTCACGACCGCGCCCTTGCCGCCGGCGGATGCCGCAGCCTTCGCAGCCCCGGCAGATGCCTGGCTGACGGCCGCATGCCGGGCCTTCGCGGCAGCGCCTTGACCGAAGGCCCCCGCCTTGGCATGCTTTGCGGCCCCTTTCAGCGGGCCTTTAGGCTTCGAGGCGGCAGTAGCCTTCTTGGAGGCGGAATGCCGTGCGATGACGGAGCGTGCGCCGCGGAAGGTGTTGCTCGCCTGTCCGATGCCGGAGAGCTCCTCGGAGTCGTCCGCCTCGGACGCGGCGGCATCGGCGATCGCGCGCTTGAGGTTCCCCTTGGCCTGGGCGGCGAGGCGGGATTTCACCTTCGGCCTGCCCGCACCGACAGGGGAGGGTTCGGCGAAGTCCGCCCTGCCCCGCCCCGGAGATTCGCCCTTCGATGAGAGCACCTCGCCCGCGCGCTCGGTCGATCCTTTCACGATCCCCGCCGAGATGGCGTCTGGCCGGTCGTCCATCCCGAGCGCACGCGCCTGCTCGCGGCTTGCCGCCTCGAGCCGTGCCGATCCGTCCGAGTATGTCGCCGCGCTCTCAGGCATCGCCGCCCTCCCGGGCCCGCGCGAACGCCTGGGCGCGCTTTATCTGGGCGATCTCCTCGGGCTTGGTGTTGAACAGGTCGTAGAGCGCGCCCTTCGGGAAGTCGTCCTTGAGCGGCACGCGCACGCCTCCCGCCACCAGGAGGCCCTCGCCGGCCTTGATCGAGTCGTCGATGTAGCCCTCCTCCTGGGCCGAGAGGGCCAGCAGGTCGACCCAGCTCTTGCGGTCGAGGTGGCTCTGCTTGTGCAGGAGCACGAAATCCGAGTTCAGCACCATGTTGCGGGCGTCCTCGTGCTCGAGCATGTAGGTCGAGTTCTGCGTGATGCCCGTGCAGATCAGGTTGAACTTGCGGCCCTCCGCCCAGAACTTGGAGAAGTAGCTGATGATCGCCGGGTGCCCGAAGAGGCTCTGCACCTCGTCGATGTAGAGCCAGGTGGTCACGCCGCGCTCGAAGTTCGCGTACATGCGGTTGCGCACCGCTTCCAGCGCCGTGAGCATGCCGAAGACCCTCATGTTCTGCGAGAGGTCCTTGAAGTCGACGTTGGTGATGCGGTTGGTGAAACCCACGTTGCTCTGGTGGTTGAAGAACGAAAGCGCCCCCTTCACGTAGCGCTCGTAGCGAAGCGCGATGTCGCGCGCCTCGGGCTCCTCCTGCTCGAGCAGCAGCTCGTAGAAGTCGCCGAGGACGGGCAGGCGCCCCTTGCCCTCACAGCGCATGTAGGCAAGCTCCACGCAGCGGCTGATGATCGACTTGTCCGCCTCGGGCAGCCCCTCGCGCCCCTCTGCCATGGTCGCGCTCGAGAGTGCCAGTATCGCGTCGATCTTGAAGGCGAGCTGCGCCTGGTTGGCCTTGTCGGCGACGTCGGAGAGGTCGAAGGGGTTCATGAACGTGTCGGTGTCCGGCGAGAAGCGTATGCAGGTCCCGCCCGCGGGCTCCACGACCGGCGCGTACTCGCCCGCCGGGTCGAAGACGATCACCTCGTCGTCGGGATAGGCCAGGATAGTGTTCATGATCTCGCGCTTGACGCTGAAGCTCTTGCCCGAGCCCGGCTTGCCGCAGACGAACCCCATGGGGCTCGCGAGCTTCTTGCGGTTGCAGATTACGAGGTTGCCCGACTGCTTGGACTGGCCGTAGTAGCCGCCGCCTTCCTGGTTGAGCTCCTGGGAGGCGAAGGGCATCTGTATGACGATCTGCGCGGTCGTCATGTAGCGCGAAACCTCCACGTGGTTGAGCCCCAAAGGCAGGATCGAGTTCATGCCCTGGCGCTGGCGGTACGAAAGCGGCTCCACCTCGATGGAGCGCTGGCGCGCCGCCGCCATGATCTGGCGGGTCTGGTGGTCGAGGGCCTCTGCCGTGTCCGCGTAGGTGAACACGAGCCCCGTGTAGGTGAACAGTCGCTGGTTCTTGTTCTGGAGCTGGTCGAGGAGCTCTTCGGCCTCCTCCTTGGAGTGCGAGAGCTCGGGAGGCAGGATGGAGAAGTCGTAGCCCTTCTTGACCGCGCTCATCTGCTCGTCGATGACCTCCTTGTCCATCCAGGCGATGCGCTTCTTCACGTAGGCCACCGCGGCGGCCTTGCCCATGGGATGGATGTGGAGCGTGACGTTGAGCGGCATCGGCAGGTCTACGACGTTGGCGATGCAGTCGTCCTCGAGATCGCTGCCAAATCCGCGGAAGACCAGCACGCGGCACCAGGTGCCGTCCGCCCGGTAGCAGTCGGCGCGCCCGTCCGGCTTGAAGTCGAGCACCGAGGGCGCAATGAGGTCCTTGGTGCGAAGCCCGCTTAGCTGGGACAGTTTGTCCCACGAGAAGGCGAACTCCGCCTTCGGCCGCAGCTGCGACTGGACGAGCTCGAGACGCTCTGCCCCGTCGAGCATGCGCGCCTCGCAGCGGATGCGGGCGAGCGTCTGCATGCAGTCGCCGCGGGCTCGGGCGAGCCTGGGCGCTGCGGCATCGAGGTCGTCCGCCCCCACGAGGAAGGTGAGATAGCGGTGGCGCACGAGGTTGGAGACCCCCTCGCGCATCTTGTCGTTGAGGATGCGGTTGTACTCCTCGACGTACTCGTCGACGCGCGGGTCGCTCTTCTCGAAGAAGCGCTTGCGCCCGATCTCGCGCTCGGGTATGGGAGTGTTGGTTATGGTGAGCTGCACGGAGGTCTCCGAGCCGAAGTAGTCGTAGAGCTCGCTCATCGCCGCGAACACCGACTGCTGGTTCTCCTCGCGCGCGGACTGGTAGCTGATGTCCCCGAACTCGATGGTCTGGCTGAAGAGGCCCTCCTCGACCTGCGCGGTCCCGTCGGCGTACATGGCGTCGTAGCCGATCGCGGAAAGGACGTCTTTGGCCTCGGCTCGCGCGCGCCTCTTGCGGCGCGCCGCCTGCTCGACTTTCTTCTCCTCTTCCTCGAGCCTCGTCGTGCGGGCATGCGCGCCGCGCACGGGCAGCCTGCCCTTGCGTGCCGCCGCCTCCTTTTCCTTGGGTTTCTTATTGGTCTTATCGAACAGCAGCATTCGCCTCCGCCCCCTTCCTCTTCGCCTTGCGCTTGGCCTTTCGCGAAGGGCGTCCCGGCACGGGAGAGGTCTGCGCACCCTCGAGCACGGGTGTGGAGCGGTAGAGGATCCTCTGGTCCTCGAGCTTGAAGTCGAGCCAGAGCGGGACGAACTTCTCGAATTTCATGTGATGGGGCCGCCAGAACCCCGCGAGCCAGAACGGCATGGATGCGCACATGACCGGCAAGGCTGCATCGCGCACCTCGATGCCGAGGGCGAACTGGCAGAGCGCTGCGGCTCCGACGGCAGAGGCGAGCCCTCCCGCGAGACACGCGAGCGTGCGCGCGGAGAGCTTGCCCACGATCTTCTCGGTGTACTCGCCGATGTCCTTCTGGACCCTTACGGATAGCATTTGCACATCCTCCTTCCCTTAGGCGGGGAGCCAGGACGTGTCGAGCTGGCCGAAGTAGATGGCGGCGGCGATTATGATCGCCCCGCCAGCGATGGTCGAGATCGCGCTGGCGATCTGAGCGCCTCCCTGCTGCTCTCGGATGGCGAGGCCGAGCGACACCGCGCCCCAGACGATTAAGAAACCCCCTAGGAACGTGACGCAGCCGGAGACGAGTCCGATGATGTTTGAGAGCATCTTGGCTCCTTTGCATGTCTTGCTTGTGGGCGGCCGCAACGGTTGGGTTTGAGGCGGCCGCCCCGGTTGGTACAATTGGTCGTGGAGCGCATCTCGCGCCCCTTTGCATCCGGGACGGCGCGCGGCGGGCTTGTGTGGAAGCTGGCCGCGCCGCGCTTGTCAAGGGAGTGTCGGCTCCCGCCGTCCCATCTCTCATCTCATGGGCGCATCACCGCCTCTCCTTTCCCGGTACTCCTTGAAGTCGAAACGCTCCTCGTGCCTCGCGCCCGCATGCCCGGGGTCCACCTCGGGATAGGAGGGATGCTCCTCGATGCGGTACTTCGCGCCCTTCAGGGGGTAGGTCCCGCTGATGAGCACGATCGACTCGTCGCGCGGGAGCCTTCCCACCTCGTCGGGCGTCATGAGGTCGCGTTCGATCACGTTGTAGTTCTGGGTGGTGGAGCGGTTCGCGCCCCTCGAGTCGCTTTCCGTGAGCACCTTCACGGTCTGCTTGCCGACCATCTTGGAGACCATCTCGTTGGTCTCGGTCGACTTGCCGCCGAGGAACACCACGGTGTCGCAGCAGTCCAGGATGGTCTTCGCGCCCTCCTTCTTGTAGGCGCGCTCGAGCTGGCTGGCCGACTGCAGGATGATGCTGAAGCTCACGTTGCGCGAGCGGGCCGTGGCGATGACGCGCTCGAAGTCGGGCACCGTGCCGATGTTGCCGAACTCGTCGAGCAGGAAGTGCACGGGGCGCTTGAGCGAGCCCCCGAAGCGAGCGAGAGCCGTCTTGTAGAGCACGCTCGTGGCCTGCCACATGAGCAGCGCGAAGAGGAAGTCGAAAGTCGAGTCCGAGTCCGACATGCTCGCGAAGATGGCGTGGCTGCCCTCTCCCGAGCCGAGAGAGTCGAGCGCCATCTCGTCGTATGCGACGAGATCGGAGACCGCATCGACCGAAAGGGGCTTCAAGCGCACGTTGCAGCTAATGATGATCGACTTCAGGGTCTTCCCGGCCGCCACCTTGAAGGCGCGGTAGTTTGACAGCGCGAAGTCCTCCTCCGGGTCGCGGGGCTCGGCGATGCGGACCCAGCCCCAGTCGCCCCCGTCGTCGAAGGGGCGCTCTTCCCGCGCCTCGCGCCCGCGCCCGCGCTCCATGAAGCGCATGCCCGTCTCGAGCTCCTCGAATATGAGGTCGAGCGGGCTCATGTAGGACTCGTCCTCCTCGCGCGCCTCCGCGAGGCTCAGTAGCAGCATGAGGGAGTTGAGGTCCCTCTCCTCGGGTCGCGCGTGGTAGACGAGGTAGGCCACCAGCGCCGTGTAGAGCAGGCGCTCGGAGTTCTCCCAGAAGGGGTCCGACCCCTTGCGGTCGTCGGGCGTGGTGTTCTTGATCAGGCACTCCACGAAGACGAGGATGTCGGCCTGGTCCTTCACGTATGAAAGCGGGTTGTAGTGCATCGAGCGGGAGAAGTCGGTCGTGTCGAAGGTGCGTATGTCGTATCCGGCGTCCTCGAGCATCCAGCCGACATCGCCGAGGAGGGTTCCCTTGGGATCGGTGACGAGGAAGTCGGCGTTTGCCTGCATGAGGTTGGGCTTGACGTAGTAGCGCGTCTTGCCCGATCCGGGGCCGCCGAGCACGCAGACGTTGCGGTTTCGGTCGTGCTTGAGGTCGAAGCGCTTCGGCTTGAGCGCGAGCGCGAAGTCCCTCGAGAGCAGGATGTTGTTCGCCTTGTCTTTCCTGTCCATGAACGCTCGTCCCTCCTTGAGGGTTCCCCAGCGGGCGGAGCCGTGCTCCTCGCCCTGGCGGTACGTGCCCGCGCGCACGAGGCTGCGCGCCCAGACCGCCCAGGGTATGCATGCGGCCATGAGGCCCACGGCAAGCGCCATGGGCTCCGCCGCGAGCCCCGTTTCGGGAATCGCCGACAGCAGGACTGGGGCGTCGCATGCGGGGAACCCCGACGCGGCGGCCGCAGCCGCGAGCGCGTCTCCGGCGCAGAAGCAGGCGGCGCTTGCGGCACCCGCCGCGAGCGCCTGCGCAAGCGGCCTCATTTCGCCCTCGTCTCGACGCCGCGCGACATCTCGCGCGACTTTCCCTTGGCGGCCTCCAGTCGGGATGACGCCTCCCTGGCGCGCGCCGCCTTCTCCGCGATGGGTTCGCCCTTGATACGCTCGCGCATCTGCGAGAGTTCCTTTCCCGCGCGCTGGGCGGATGCGCGCGTGGTCTTCTCGAGGTCCTTGAAAGCCTCGTTCACTGCGGGCGCATCCTCGACCATGAAGACGAGATGCTCGCCCTCCGGCATGGGCGCGAACTCGTGTCGGATGCCCTCGCGCGAGAGTTTCTCGTCGATGGCCTGGCGGATGGTCTCGTACTCGGGAAGCGCTGTGAATTCGGACAGGTCGAGCTTTGCCCACTCGGCCACGCTGCGGCCAGGTTCGGCCCCGCCTTCGATTGCGTCTTCGCCGCGGGCGCGCCTGAATGCCGATGCGAGCCGCTCGCCGCTGGCCATCATGGCCGCCTCGCCGGCATCCTGACCTATGCGGATCATCCAGTCGACGAGTTTCTCTCCGGAGTCGTCGCCGAAGTCGTTTGTCATGCTTCTTGTCCCTTCCTCTTGGTGGGACAGACTGTCCCAGTCGCTTTCCGAAAACAGAGAAGGCGGGGTGAACCCGCCTTCGTAAGTGTGTTCAGCGAAGCTCCGCCCGCGCGCCGCGCGTGGGCGTCATCGCCGTTTTGTTCAGTTGCTGGATGGAATCGCGTGCGCGTCTGGCGGCATCCTCGATGCTCGGAACCGCCTCCATGTACTCGAGGCGCTTGCACTGCTCTGGAGTTGCGCGATGCATGCACTCTATCGCATGTGAGAACCTCTCGGGCTCCTGCACGATGCGGCCGAAGGACCAACTCTCGAAGGCGAGCCAGCCGGAGTCGGTGCGCTTCAGCGTCCACCACTCGTCGCCGCCGTCGACCTGCTGCACGAAGGCGAGATCCTCGTACACGATCCCCTGGCGCAGCGCCCAGTTTCCGTGCGCGAAGAAGCCGCGCAGCTCTTCCACGCTGCCGGCCTTCGCGAACTCGTAGGGGTATTCCTCGAGGTAGGGGTCGTCTTGCCAGGGGTATCCGCCCCGCCTGAGCCAGCCGTTCTCCTGGCATTTGTCGGCGAGCTCCCGCTTGGTTCTCTCGTCGGCTTCCTTCAACCTGCCCGTCATCGTTCCTCCATCGCCTTCCGGAGTCGGCTGCCATCCGCACGCCGACTGCCCTCGATTCTTGTCGCGATTTACTCACAGACTCGCCGATGGCGTCGGCGGGAGAAGGCGCCGTCGTCCCGGCAAGTCCCGTCGGTCACATCCTTGACGCAATCCTCATATCCGGCCCCGTGAGGTGGATGGGGATGGTGGTCTCCGAGAGCCGGCTCGCGATAGCCTCGGCGGTCTCCGTCTCTCCCTTCCTTCCAAGCCTTTTCGATAGCGCCTGGGGCGAGTAGTTCGAGGTGAAGATGGTCGGCCTCATGTTTTCGTATCGGGCGTTTATCACAAGGAACATCATGTTCGAGGACCACTCCTTGGCATCCTCTTTGCCGAGGTCGTCGAGGACGAGGACGTCGCATGCAGCGTATCTGGAAATGACCGAATCGGTCTCCCCGTTCCCCGAGAAGCTCGCCTTGATCCTCTCGAGCATCGCCGATGCCGTTGTGAACACCGTGCGGTAGCCGGCGTCCACGAAGGCGTTCGCCAAGGCTGCGGCTGAATAGCTTTTCCCCCTTCCGACCGAGCCGTATATGTAGAGGCCTCGCCCTGCGCTGCCCTCGAACGACTCGAGGTAGTCGATGAGGTCCTGGTGCTGGACGGTCGCGCCGAGGAACCGCTTCGGGATCCCCGCGCGCTTGCGGCGCTCGGCCAGGCGCGCTTCCCTCTTCGCGGCTTCCATCCTCTCGGCTCGCGCCCTTTGCCCGCGTGCGCCCTCGCAGTCGCATTCGCGGAACCCCGCGACGATCCGCCTGGCGCCGAACTCGACCACGCATGGAGCGAGGGGGCGCCCGCAGTATTCGCAGCAAGCCTCCGAATGCGTCGGCTTCGATTCGCCCATGGCACGTCCTATCTGTAATCTTTGTTTTCCGTCTTTGTTATTAGCTGGCAAGGCGTCAGGGGTCGGCATGGCGTCTGGTCATGCAGAAGGCGGCACGGGCGCGGCCCGCGGTCATCCGATGGCATTTCGCCATGCGTCGACTGGCCGGCCCCCTCGATTGCCCCCTTCGCCCTTCGGGCCGCCTCGAAGTCTATGCGGTAGACCTTCGTCTCCCTCCCTTTGGAAAGCTCTTGGCGGCCTACCTCGAACACAAGGCCCACCTCCTCGAGCTTCCTCACCGCTCGGACAACGCTTCGCGTGTCGACTCCGAGAATCTTGCCCAGATGCGCCTTGCTCTCGAAGTAGGGGGATCCGCTTTCGCAGAAGCCGTAGATCCGGGCGTACACAAGGAGGGGGAGGCCTGTGAGGCCGAGCCCCCTCGTCATGAACTCCCTTACGATGATGAAAGCCTCGTCGCTACGCTCCGCCATGCCGGTCGTTCCCCGCGTCCCTAGACCGCATTGCGCTTGCTCCACTCGAGGAGCTCGTCGCGATAGGCGAAGAACCCGCGCTTCTTGCCGTTCATGCGCCTCAAAGGCAGGGGGTCGTCCTCGCGCTTGTGCCACTCGTAGACGCTGTTTCGGCTTACGCGGAACAGAATTGCAATCTCCTCGACCGAATACGTGTCCTGGACAAGGACGGGCGTCTTGACGAAGACGCCAGATGTTTTTCTATCAGAAATCATATCGAGTGCTCCTTCCGAAGGCGGCGGAACGCGGCAGCGCGCGCAAGAGCGCCGTCAGCATGCCTACCGCCTTCCAAGGGCCCGGTCGACAGCTTCGATATCGAAGCGAATGGTCTTCGCGCTGAGCCTCACGCAGGGAATCGAGCCCTTGCGGGCCATCGACAGCACCCTTCTGGGCGTTATTCCGAGATGCCGGGACACTTCCTCCGCATCAACGAGGTCGGACAGCGATTGGCTCGATCCTCCGAATCGCCGAAGGCCTCTGATGCCGTCTTCCGATACGTCCATGGGTTTCCTTTCGTCTCCACAAGGCGCTCTTAAAGCGTTTCGAGCACCGATAGCTCCAATAAAGTCCTTTCGGTCATGTTCGAGCCGGAGTCGAATGGGGTCAAAACGGGAAAAGCGGGCTTGTCCCGCTAAGTCCCTGCATGTCATTCGTTGACGAAATCTGCGCAATCCGCCGCAAGCGCCACCCAGGTAGTAGTTTTGCTTTATGTGCCTTGATTTTCGGGATGCGTCCTGCAACTTGAAGGCCTTGGCCGCAGATAATCGAGATGATGAGGTGGGGACCTGACAAGGAAGAAGAGAACGACATAGCAAAGCGGCCCCGTCCAATTCGGAGGGCCGCTTTGCTGGTAGGGGAACTCGCCAGACGAATCGTGGCTATTTTGGAATATGAGCCGGCACAGCATTGTCAAAGGCGATGAGGCCGGTCGCTTGGTGATGCTGATCCCTTATCGAAGGGAATCCTGAATCCGCCCTAGGTGGGAGGAGAGCTTCTCGAAAGAATCCGTGGAGATGCAGTGCTCCATGCGGCATGCCTCTTTGGAGGCAACTTCCGCATTCACCCCGGCGTTGGCGAGCAGACGCTCGAAGAAGCGGTGTTTAGATAGCGTCTCCTCGGCAAGGTGCTTTCCAGCTGCGGTCAAGCGAACGTCGTGATCGACCACCTCGACAAGGCCCTTACGAGCCAGGTTGCCGAGCGCCTTGGTGACGCTCGCCTTCGAGAAGCCCAGGCGCTCGGCGATGTCCACGTTGCGGCACGACCCGCGCAGGCGGCGGATCACGAGGATGGCCTCGAGGTAGTCTTCGGACGACTTGGTTGTCGCCCTGCTCCGTGAGCCGCGGCTCGCATCGGCTTCATCCCTCATTCAAATCATCCTCTCGTTCGCCTAGTCCCTGCAGGCGACACGGCTTCGCGAACAGTCCGCCGCACGAGCCGACCCCGCATCGGCAAAGACGATGGGGCCGGCCGATTGGCGATGCCGATCCCTCATCGAAGAGAATCCTCGATCCGCTCCAGGCAGGAGGAGGGGTTCTCGAAAGAATCCGTAGATGCACTGCTCCATGCGGCACGCCTCTTCTGCCATCCGGGAAGGGACGTGGAATCGGCTTCCGCTACGTCGAGTGAAGACAACTAGCGAACGCACCCCATGAACCTAAGGACGCTTTTGCTGGATCCGGGCGCCCGCAGGTCGACCTTCTCGCAGCCGTCTCGCCCCACCATCAGAGCCGAAGTGCAGACCTTGAACAGGAACTCAAGGTCATGGGTGATGACGGCCACGGGACGGCCTTTGGCAAGCTCCTCGATGAGCCCGGCAATCCTCGCCATGTGCATGAAGTCGAGGCCCGATGTCGGCTCATCCAGAACGACGATCTCCTTGCTGCTCAGAAAGGCGCAAGCCAGCGCCAAACGCTGCTTCTGGCCCCCTGATAGGTTTTGCGGATGCTCGGTCCTCTTGTCCCATAGGTCGATGGCCCTGACGATACGCGCCACCTCATCGAGACGGCCGTTGTCGATGTTCTTCTGGTCGGTCAGGATTTCGTTTTCCACCGTGTCGAAGAACAACTGGTAATCGACGTCTTGCATCATGTAGTACGAGCGGCGAAGCCTCTGCCGAGGCCGAACTCCCCACGAGAAGGCCTGTCGACCGCCGGCAAGGCCGCACATCGCCCGGGCGAGCGTACTCTTTCCGACTCCGTTTGCCCCAAGGACGCCCATAACCTCGCCCTCTCGCAAAGAGAGCGTCAAGGGCCCGATCAGGGCTCGCCCGCCTGCGGAGACCGAAACGCCCTTCATTGAGGCAGTCTCTGCCCCAAGCTGACGGTGGTTTTCCGGATTCAAGCCGTGCAAATCAAGTGCACGAAGCCCATAGCGCGCGCAATCCTCAGCACGAAGCCGACCCGCTGCGAACGAATCGACGATTTGGCCGCCCGCCATGACGTGGAGCCTGTCGTAGAGATCCGCCAGAAAGTAAAGCCTGTGCTCGGCGATGACGACGGTCTTGCCGAGGGCCTTCAAATCGGCGAGGATTCGGCGAAAGTCCTCTATCCCTTCGTGGTCGAGGCTAGCGGACGGCTCGTCGAAGAAAATCACCTGGGTGTCGTAGACGAGCGTCGAGGCTATGGCGACGCGCTGCTTCTCTCCTCCCGAGAGGCCTATGAGGTCCTTGCCCGCCAGATGCGCGATTTTCATGCTCTCGAAAGCCGACTCGACCCTTTCGATCAGCTCCTCGCGAGGCATGCCCAGATTCTCGCCGACGAGGGCCACCTCGTCGGCCGCCTTGCGGGTGAAGAACTGATCGGTCGGATTCTGGAACACGTTGCCGATCGTGCGGGCGAGCTCGCCGGAGGAGAACTCTCCCAGGCTTTTCCCGAGAAGCTCGATTCTCCCATCGAGCTCGCCTTCGTACTGATCGGGAATCAAACCGTTCATGGCGCGCAGGAGAGTGGTCTTCCCGCACCCGGAGTTGCCGGTGAGTACGACGAGCTCGCCGCGCTCCACCGAAAACCGCACGTTCTTCAATGCCGCGAGATCTTCTCCCTTGTACGAGAAAGACCGAATGTCGACGTCAATCACATCCATACCGCGACCCCCAAAAGAACGACTCCGACGCCCAAGGCGGCTCCGTCAAGCAGACCGAAGGAGAGACTTCGGTAGCTCGTCTTTTCGCAATTCGCTTCGATTCCTTTCGAAATCACGGAGGAGACGAGCGTCTCGCTCACGTGCAGGCACTTGTACACAAGGGGAACGAAGTAGAGCTCGAAGGCGTGCACGGGACGAAGCGGGCTCGGGCGCAGCCCGCGAACCCGCATCCCGCGCTTTATCTCCTTCACGCGGCCGCCCATCTCGTCGAGGAAGCGCAACCCTATGACTGCGCCGACTGCGGCTCTGTTCGGAACGTGCAGCTTGCGCATGCTCGCCAGAAGCTTCGAGGAGCTCGTCATCATGAGGGCGCAACCGATGTTGACGACGGGGAAGACCCTCACCACCAAAACCGCCACGCCCAGGAAGATGCTCGTGACATAGCCGATGTCGACATGCAGGATCAGCTGCACGACCCCGCATGCCACCGCAAAGAGCGCGAGCTGCCTCAAGAAGGACGCCGGCGAGACGTCCAAAAGGACGAGAAACGACAGCGCCAGAACGAGGGCATATACCAGCTGATTGGCGAGAAACGCTTGGATGAGCGCCAGAAGCGTCAGCGCGAAGAGCGTCAGCGGGTGCAGATGCCCCTCGCGCCCGCCGTCGAGCAGACCCGTTCGCCCCATCAACCCAGCCTGCTTTCCTTCGCGCCCTTTTCGAAGAACTTGTCGTTGATGAACATTCCGAAACGCCCGGCCAGAAGCTCGGTCACAATATTGATCAGCACGCAGATGACCATCATATCGACCGTGTACATCGCCACCATCTGCTGCGCCTGTTCAAGCGAGATGCTCTCGACGAAAGTCGCCAGCCCATCGGATCCCAGAACGAGCACGAACACTATCATGTGCATCGAGTAGATGAACATCGATGCCGAAAACGACAGCCACACCCTCTTCTTGTTTCCGTAGTCGCCGGCGATGATCTCTGCGACGATGCCCGCGATCAGGCACAGGGGCGTCGCGACGGCGAAGCCCATGATCGCGTAGAGCACGCCGTAGATCAACCAGAAGCAGAAGGCCGTCCCCCGTTTTTGCACCTTGCGCGCCATGATGGTGTAAACGGGACCGACGAAGAAGGCCGCGAATCCCGCCGAGACGTACATGGAAAGCGCGCCGAACATGCCTGTTATCATGCCGACGCCCATCCCGAGGGCGAATCCGATCACTCCCAGTACCGCTATTGTCGCGATGTCCTTCAGTTTCATGTGAGCCTCCTTTTGCTCTGTTTGCTAGACCAATTGCCACTGGGAGCTCGCGTTGCGCTTGTCCCAGAAGTCTTTGTATTCTCCTTCGAGGGCGATCAGCTCGTTGTGCGTCCCTGTCTCCGCAACCTTGCCCGAGCTATCCATGACCACGATCTTGTCCGCCATGCGCACGGTTTCGAGCTTGTGCGCGACCACGATGAGCGTGGAGCGCCGTTTGAGCGTCTCTATTGAGCGAACGACGTTCTTCTCGTTTTCCGCATCGAGAGCCGACGTCGCCTCGTCCAGGAGCACGATGGGGGCTTGCTTGAGAAGCGCGCGGGCTATGGAAACGCGCTGCCGCTCGCCGCCGGAAAGCGAGCGACCCCCTTCGCCGCACAGCGTCTCCCAGCCCTCAGGAAGGCGCTCGACGACCTCCGTCACCCCGGCAAGGTCAGCGACCGCGCGAAGCTGCTCCTCCGAAGCATCCGGGTTCGCCATAAGGACGTTGTTTCGCAGCGTGTCGTTAAAGAGATAGACGTCCTGGAAAACGAAAGACACCCGAGCGAAAAGATCCTCTGTCGTCATATCGCGGACGTCTACGCCGCCGATCCTGACCGCTCCGTCGTCGACGTCGTAAAAACGCGCGATTAGCTTGAGCATGGTCGTCTTGCCGCAGCCAGACGGGCCCACGATGGCGACCATGCTGCCTTCCGGAACGTCGAGATCGACTCCACGAAGGATTGGCTTCTCCTTCACGTAGGAAAAGCGAACCTCTCCCATCCGGACGCTTGCGTCGGTCGGACAAGCTTTCGACGCGTCCACAACCGGCAGCTCGGCCGCTTCGACGACCTCGTCCATGCCGTCGAGCATTGCCCGACGGTCCTCCATCCCGAATAGGGCTGAGGCGATCTCGTTGAGGAGCGTGGTGAACCTTAGTGCGACGCCGATCATGACCACTGTTTCAAGCGCCCCGATGCTTCCGCTTGCACCCAAGTAGCTCACCGCGATGATCATGCTCACAACGAGCATCTGCACGCTCGCCCCGGAAAGGATTTCGCCGAGGGCGCTCCACCACAGGCCGCGGACCGACCGCTTTCTGCCTTCTACGAAACTATCCTCAAGCTCCGCATAGTCGGCACCCGCACGGCAGGCGCGCAGGGCTCCCTGGCATCGTGCGAACTCGACTATCCTCGCGGCGATGTCCCGCTCGGCGGAATCCTCCAGCCCGTTTCCTTTTCCGACGCATGCCTGTGAAACGCGCAGAAGAAGGAAAAGGATCGGGATGGAAAGCGTCAGCATGATTCCAATTTGCCAGCTCCAAAGCCACACGGCAGCACAGAACACGATTGCGGCGGCAGCGTTTTTTATAAGCTGGCCAACATAAAGAGCAGCGGCCTGTCCGGTCGAGATCATTTCCTGCGTAACCATGCGCGAAAGCCTTCCGGCACTATCCGCCTTAAACCAGCCAAGTGGCAAACGCGACACCTTGTTCCCGATGACCACCTGCATATTGCGCATGAAGCCTAACCCCGCTGCATAGCTGAGCTTGGTACCGAAGAACGAGGCTGTTGAGCCGACGACTGTCACCGCCGCAAGCGCGACTGCCCAGCCCCAAAACGTCAAGCCCCATTGGGGGTCGCCGGACTGGAGAGCCATGGTCGCCGGCATCATGATGGCGAGACCGATGCCGCACATCACGCCGGAAAGGGCGTAGAGCAAAGTTCCCAAACGGTGCTGGCGCCTATCACCCTCGTCCATATAACGACGAAGTCTCGGTAAGAAGCGTTTGGAATTACTCATCTGCATCGCCCTCTTCTTCACTGCCGCAGAGGCCTCCTTGCTTGAGAAGCGCCTGATAATGCTCGTTGTCTTGAATCTCCGCATGCGTTCCAAGGGCGACGATCTTACCTTCTTCCAACACGGCAATTTGATCGGCGCCTAGGATTGCGTTGAGCCGGTGGGCGATGGCCAGAACCGTTCGGCCTTCGACCAAGGAACTTAGTGCTTTCTGGATCTCGAGCTCCGAATCTGGGTCGGCAAAAGCGGTGGCCTCATCCATGATGAGGATCGGCGTGTCGGCTAAAAGGGCACGCGCTATACTCACGCGCTGGCTCTCGCCGCCTGAGAGCGAGCAGTCCGTTCCCAAAACGCTGTCGTATCCCTTGGGCAGCGACATGATGAAATCGTCGATCTGCGCCGTGCGGGCAGCCTCCCGAATCTCCTCCAGGGAAGCCTCCGGCTTAGCTAAAGAAATGTTCCTCCCGATGGAGGCGTTGATCAGCATCGGGTCCTGGAGCACGAACGAAACCGCGCTATAGAGGTCACGGGAGGAGATATCCCGCAAATCAACGCCGCCGAGACGGACGGAGCCGCTTTCCGGATCGTCGAAGCGCGCGATGAGCGTGGCGAGCGTCGATTTTCCCGAGCCTGACGGGCCGATGAGCGCCGTCGTGGTACCGGGATTAAGGACAAG
>DBFEBE010000002.1:0-14747 GCA_048318985.1 Collinsella sp. | reverse complement strand
GCTAACATAGTGAGCGCATACTTGCGGTGCACATATTGAAACAGGAGGTTTGGATACATGATTAAGCTGATCGCTTCCGATATGGACGGTACGCTGCTGGACGAGAACAGCCAGGTGCCCGAGGAGACTTACGAGCTCATTCGCGCCCTTCGAGATCGCGGCGTGCATTTCGCCGCGTCATCGGGCCGCCGCTTCGATAAGCTTTGCCAGTTCTTCGCGCCCGTGCGCGAGGAGATGGATTTCGTGGCTTCCAACGGCGCACAGGTGTATGCCGAGGGGCGTCAGATCGGCCGCGAGGTCTACTCCCATCTTTCCATTCGCCGTCTCGCCAAGACGGTCTCGCTCTTCGACAACCTGCATCTCGTGCTTTTCGACCGTACCAAGTCGTTCCTGCTCGATGATGAGGACAAGTTCGTCCGGGAGGTCGACAAGGACCTTCCCAATGCCGAGCGCATTTGGGAGCTTCCCGACGTCGACGTGAACATCATCAAGGCGAGCGTCTTCTGCAGCGACGGCAACGTGATGGATAACGCCTACGTCCTCACGCAGGAGCTGGGGGACGACTTCGTGTTCGCGCCGTCCGGAAGCTCGTGGATCGACTGCATGCAGCCCGGCGTGAGCAAGGCGACAGGCGTCCAGCTTCTCATGGACCACTACGGTATCGAGCGCGAGGAGGTCATGGCGTTCGGTGACGCGATGAACGACTACCAGCTCATCCGCTTCGCGGGATGCGGGTGCGCCATGGCGAACGGCCGTCCCGCCCTCAAGTCCGTTGCCGATCGCGTCGTGGGCTGCAACCGCGACCACGCCGTGCAGGCGGAGATGCGCCGCATCCTCGAGTCGCTCAGCTAGGGGGTCCACGGCGCCTTGCGCGGTGGCGTCGCTTCTTGGGGAAAGGGCCCGGTTCCGTCTGCTGATGACGGCACCGGGCCCTTTGCGTTCGCGTTCGCCTGCGCGCGGCGGGGTCATGCGCGCGGCAGGAGCTCCAGGATGGTGAGGGCGACGCCGTCGCCGTCGTTGGTCGCACAGACGCGGTCGGCTGCGGCCTTGGTCTCGGGTTCGGCGTTCTCCATGGCGACGCCGGTCCCGGCGGTGCGGAGCATCTCGATGTCGTTGAAGTTGTCGCCGAAGGCGACGGCCTCGGCGGTCGGGATGTCCAGGTGCTCGCAAAGCCAGCTCAGGGAGGTTCCCTTCGAGGCGCTCTCATCCATGACCTCGATGTTCATGGGATAGGAGCGCGTGAGGGCGACGCCCTCGATGGCGCCGACGGCCTCGACGATCTGGTCGCGATCGTCCGGGTCGTGCCAGTACATGGCCAGGCGCTCAAGGTCGCGGACGCGCTCGATGGTCTCGTCGGGCTCTTCGTCAACGGGGGTGCGGCCCGCCCGCATGGAGGCGCGGGTGTGGGGGTCGTCGACGAAATCCTCGAGCCGGTCGTAAAGATCGCGGCGCAAGAAGCTGCGGTTGTCGGCAAAGATGTCGAAGGTCACGTCGTGGGTCCGGGCGATGCCCCATACGGCGTGAGCGGCTTCGCGGGAGAGCGGAACGAGACGGATGCGCTCGGCGCCCTCGAGGCGGCTGCCTGCGGGGCCGAGCCGGTAGACGGCGGCGCCGTTGGAGCTGACGGCGTAGTGCACAGCGGGATGCTCGAGGACGTCTGAGGGTATGCCCGTGAGCGCGCGCCCAGTGCAGGGGACGAACTCGAGGCCGGCCTCGGCGATCGCGTCGAGCGCGCGGCGGCTCGTCTCGCTCACCGTTTTCTTGGTGGTGAGGAACGTTCCGTCCATATCGGAGAAGAAGATCATGGGAACCTTTCGGTCTGCGTGGTCGTGCGGGCCGACTAGAGGCGGTACATGAAGTTGAACACGTCCTCGCGCTGGAGGGAGACCTCGACGCCGATCTGCTTGCCGGTCTCGGCCAAGGAGTCGGAGAGCGCGTGGAAGTCCAGGGTGGACTCGGCGATGTCGGCGAGCATGGTCATGGTGAAGATGTCATCGATGATGCTCTGTGTGATGTCGCGGATGTCGACGCCCGCCTCGCCCAGGACGCGGGTGACGGCGGCGACGATGCCCGGGCGGTTCTTGCCGAGGACGGTGATGACGATGCGGTTGGATGCGGTCTCGGCCATGAGGGCCCCTTTCGCGTATGGGCGTCGAGCGCCCGAATCTGAGCAACCTCCTTATTGTATCCGCTCGGGGCGCGCGTGACCCCATCGTCGCATCTTGAAACCTTGCGCAGCGCAGCGAGCGTGACGTGCGGGCGCGCAAGATGGTGCTTTTGTGGCAGCCACCAGCCTGTGGTACCATAGGCAAGCTGTTTTGCCTTGGTCGGAAACCAAGGCACCCCTTAGTCCTGCTTGGAAACCAGGACGCGAGATATAAGAGGAGCCCTGCCATGAAAAACGGTATCCATCCGGAGTACGTGGACTGCACGGTTCGCTGCAGCTGCGGCAACACGTTCATGACCCGCTCGACTAAGTCTGAGATCCAGGTCGAGCTCTGCAACGAGTGCCACCCGTTCTACACCGGTCAGCAGAAGTTCGTCGACACCGGTGGACGCGTCCAGCGCTTCGCCGACAAGTTCGGTGGCGCCGCCCAGGCCGCCCTCGAGCGCGAGGCCGCCAAGAAGGCCGCCAAGGCCAAGGCTGCCGAGGAGGCCGCTGCCAAGAAGGCCGCCGAGCGCGAGGCCAAGGCCGCCGAGAAGGCCAAGCGTGCTGAGAAGTACGCCGCCGAGGCCGCCAAGAAGGCCGCCGAGGCCCCTGCCGAGGAGCCCGCTGTCGAGGCCGCCGAGGCCGAGACCGCCGAGGTTGCCGAGTAGCGCCCAAAGCACATGCGTGCGTCAACGGCTCCGTGCCCTACGGGTGCGGAGCCGTTTTTGCCAAGAGCCGCTTCGCGGCACCAGGTAGATAGGAGCCTTCCATGATCCGTGAGCTTATCCACGACGATGCCGTCCTGTCGCAGCCGTGCGCCGTCGCGACTGCCGAGGACGCCTCCATCGCGCAGGACCTCGTCGATACCCTTGCCGCCGCCGAGGACGCTGCCTGCCTCGCCGCCAACCAGATCGGCGAGACGAAGGCCATGGCCGCCTTCGTCGACGACCAGGAGCGCGTGCACGTCATCTACAACCCCAAGATGCTGCTCGGCCTCGGCGCCTACATGGCGGAAGAGCGCTGCCTCTCCCATGGGGAGATCGTGAGCGTCAAGCGCTTCGCGAAGGTGAAGGTCTCCTTCGAGGAGCTTGTTGACGGTAAGCTGGTCGCCTGTCGCCGCGACTACACCGGCTTCGTCGCCCAGATGGTGCAGCACATGATCGATCACTGCAACGGCAAGCTGGTCTAATCCGACCGCTCATTCGATGCGCCAACGGCTGGCGGCTCGCGCGGCGGGAGGGGGCGGATGCCCCCTCCCGCCGTTTTCCGTCAGCGGGCGAGCAGCCGCCGAAGCCTGCGCTGGGCGCGTCGCACCCCACCGCCTCCTTCCGTCGTCTCCGAGCCGCCTAGGATTCGGATGACGCGGTCCATGGTTCGCGCATCTCCCATCTGGGCGCGCGTCATGGGTATGACCGCGATGCCTGGGAACGCATCCTTCTCGATCGGCGCGCTATAGGGGTCGTCGACGATATCGAATGCGATGTTTTGCTTCGGCCAGTAAAGCGCCATGGCTCCTCCTTCTCCTTCCGCCTGTCCCGCTGACGGGCGACCAAGGCTATCAGCCGTCGTTCGAATCGCTTTGCGATCCCTCTTACAGAGGGAGGGGGTCTGCAGGTAGACGTCTCGTCGCCTCTCCGGATTTTGTTTTGCATGAGAAGGGAGGGCTCTGCACCGTTTCATCACAGTTGGAGACCTCCCTGCTCAGGTGCTTGAGCTAAAATGAATCCAGAAAAGTGTGCTTTATCAAGGCGCAGCGCCTTGCGGCGACGCGCACCGGTTTATCGGAGGATCGTATGGACTCCAGTCTTCTCCAGGGCTTGCTGTGGGCCGCGTTCGGCTGCGGCTTCACGTGGCTCATGACCACCGCCGGATCCGCGGTGGTGTTCTTCGTGCGGGGCGACAACCCTTCCACCCATCGAATCTTTCTCGGGTTCGCGGCGGGCGTCATGATCGCGGCGAGCGTCTGGTCGCTGCTCAACCCTGCCATCGAGCAAGCGGAGGAGCTCGGTCAGGTGGGATGGGTTCCCGCCGCGGGCGGCTTCCTCCTGGGCGTCGCCTTCCTGCTCGCGCTCGACACCCTCCTTCCGCACCTCCATCCAGGCGGCGACGAGCCGGAGGGCATCAAGACGGATTGGAAGCGCACCACGCTCCTCGTTTCTGCCGTGACGCTCCACAACATTCCCGAAGGCATGAGCGTCGGTCTCCTGTTCGCTATGGCCGCCCAGAACCCTGGGCCAGCCGGCGAGGCATTTCTGGGCATGGCGATGGCCCTGGCTGTCGGCATGGGCTTGCAGAACTTCCCCGAGGGCGCGGCGGTCTCGCTTCCGCTGGCACGTGAGGGCATGGGGCGCGGCAAGGCCTTTTTGCTGGGCAGCCTCTCGGGCATCGTCGAGCCCATCTTCGGGATCGGCGTCGTTCTCGCCTCGGGTTGGATCGGGCCGTTCATGCCGTGGATGCTCGCGTTCGCCGCGGGGGCGATGGTCTACGTCGTCGTTGAGGAGCTCATCCCCGAGGCTCATCTCGGTGAGCATTCCAACGTGGGCACGCTTGGCGTCATCGTGGGCTTCGTGCTCATGATGGTCCTTGATGTGGCGCTGGGCTAGGCGCCTCCACCTTGAACGAATTTGCGCCGGATGGGGCTCGCTGCATGGGCGGCATTCAGCATCGATGCCGGCTGCACGGGTGATTGCACGGCTCGCGCGCGGAGGCCTCGACGGTGTGTTGTCCTATGTCGGCTGCGGGACGTAGCCTCTTTTGAGCATGTGGTCATCTCGGCCTTGGGGTGCGGGCGACCAGCCGGCAATGGGTTCAGGCCAGCCATGACCGACCGCGTTCCGCCCCGGCTTACCGGTGCGCAGCGTAGCTTCGCTCGAGGTTGAAAAGCGGAAGGCTGTGAGGCGGCGAAGCTGCGGCGTGCTGCGCCCGGACTTTTGAGTATGGTCAAAGACAGCTCGAGGCAGTATTCGACGCGCGCATACATGATGCTTCGCAGCATCTGATCGACCGTGATTTATGCGTTTGGAGACGACTGTATCGACAGTTCGCCCTATCCTGGCTTCTGGTCGTCCAGAGACGATGGCCTGAATGCCGATTCTGCGATGCTCGACATGCCCTCGTGGACTGGCGGTGCTGTCTCGGCCGGGATTTTGACCACCTACACCTGACACCAGCGGAACCCGTGCATAACTAGTGCATAGTCTTAGCTTAGAGTCGTGTATTTATGCACATGTGGGCATTTAGCCCCTGTCGTCGCCACTTCAGTGAAGGACTGTTGACGGATTGGGGAGGGGTCTTGGATTCGCCCGATCGGCTTCATCTCGGGCCTCGAGGGCCCGCTGCCTCCGCGTCGTCTTGCCCCTTTATCCACATCGAACGCGGGTGCGCGACATCGAAAGCCGTCTTCAGATATGAAAAGCCGCGTATTGCGCAACCGAATGCCGCTCTCGATAAACTTGCCGAACCTCAATTCGATCCTGTCCCCAAAATGAGAAGAGCGGTGGGATGTAGACAAACGTGCGGATTGCATGAAGGGGGTCGGTTGCGACATATGATTCACACTATGTGCAATAATGTTCAGTCGGAGTAATATCTCGAGCACCGTGGAGGATGCATGCACATCGAAGCGCAACCTGAGCGCAAGTGCGACCGCAGGTCCCTGCGCTCCCAGCGCCTGCTGCGCCGCGCGCTGGCGGAGGAGGTCACGGAATCCGGCGATCTCGCGCGCGTGACGGTCGCGGGGCTCACGGAGCGCGCCGGCCTGACAAGGCGCACGTTCTACAGCCATTACCGCGATATTCCCGATTTCATCGAACGCGTCGAGGAGACGGTTCTCGATGAGGTGCGCACGTATATCGATGCGATCGCTGCGGCGCATCTCGAGGATCTGTATGCGCATATCGATGCAGCGGAACCCGCCTCGGGGTCCGTGGAGCTCCTCACCTACCTCAAGGACAATGGCGACCTGATCGGCGCGCTGTTGGGGCCCGGTGGGGACCCTGCGTTCATCGAGAAGCTGCTCGTGCTTGCGCGCGGGGTCGTCTCCGGGCGGATGCAGACGGGTATCTTTCCCGACGCACTGGGTACTTTCTTCGACTACTACCTGAGCTCCGTCATCGCCTCGGAGGTCGGCATCGTCCAGCGTTGGTTCAGCAACGGCCTGGTCGAGAGCCCCGAGACGATGGCGCGCATCATGACCGTGGTGGCGTTCGTCCGCCCCGGCGACCTGTACGGCAAACCCATCGACATCAACGTTCCGGCATACGGCCTCAAGCTCCTGAACATGAAGGCGGCGGCGCGCACGACGGAATCCGACATCCCCGCTTCCGAGCGAACGGAAGGAAACTAGCCATGGCTGAAGACATGAACACCATCCTGGCAGACGGCGCCATCTGGAACCCCGAGCGCGCATGCGGCGCGCTTCATCTCGGCATCGACGTGGGGTCGACCACCGTCAAGCTCGCCGTCCTGGACGACGAGAACCGCATCGTGTACGCCAAGTACCAGCGGCACCACACCGACGTGCGCGCATGCGCCCGCGACCTCTTCGCCGGCGCCGCGAAACTCTTGCCCCAGGCGAAGATGACCTGCGCCATCACCGGCTCGGGCGGCCTTCTGCTCTCGCAGTGGCTCGGCCTCGAGTTCGTCCAGGAGGTCATCGCCTCCAAGCGCGCGGTCGAGACCTTGATCCCGCAGACGGACGTCGCCATCGAGCTGGGCGGCGAGGACGCCAAGATCATCTACTTCGATTCGGGTATCGAGCAGCGCATGAACGGCACGTGCGCGGGCGGCACCGGGGCGTTCATCGACCAGATGGCGACACTGCTCCATACCGACGCGAGCGGGCTCAACGAGCTCGCGGCGGGTGCGACCACGATCTACCCCATCGCGAGCCGTTGCGGCGTCTTCGCCAAGACCGACGTGCAGCCGCTGCTCAACGAGGGCGCGCGTCCGGAGGACGTGGCTGCCTCGATTTTCCAGGCAGTGGTGACGCAGACCATCTCCGGCCTCGCCTGCGGCCGTCCCATCCGCGGACACGTCGCCTTTCTGGGCGGCCCGCTCCAGTACCTCTCCGAGCTGCGCCGCCGCTTCTACCTCACGCTCGACCTCGATGAGGCGCACCGGATCGTTCCGGATAACGCGCACCTGTTCGTTGCGTCGGGAGCCGCGATGGCCCACGAGTCGGATAAGCTGTCCTGCTTTCCCGAGCTCATCGAGGCGATCGATGCGCTCGGCGACACGCAGGGATCCGAGGTCGCACGGCTCGAGCCGCTCTTCGCGAGCGAGGATGACTACGCCGAATTCAAGGAGCGCCACGATTCCGAGGTCGTTCCGCGCGGCGACCTGTCGAGCTACGCCGGGGACCGCGTCTTCATCGGCCTGGACGCCGGGTCGACCACGATGAAGGCGGCCATGGTGGGCGAGGACGGCCAGCTCCTGCACACCTGGTACGGCAACAACAATGGAGACATCCTGGGAACCGCCAAGACCATCATGGCGGACTTCTACGAGCACATTCCGTCCGGCTGCGCGATCGGCCACGTGACCACGACGGGTTACGGCGAGGCGCTGCTCATCGAGGCCCTGAAGGCCGACTCCGGCGAGATCGAGACGGTCGCGCACCTGCGTGGCGCCCGCGCCTTCCTGCCGGGCGTGGAGTTCATCCTCGATATCGGCGGACAGGACATGAAGTGCCTGCGCGTGCGCGACGGCGTGATCGAGCACATCATGCTCAACGAGGCGTGCTCCTCGGGCTGCGGCAGCTTCATCGAGAGCTTCGCCGTGTCCATGGACATGGATGTGCGTGCCTTTGCCGCTGCGGCGATTCGCGCCAAGGCGCCGGTGGACCTCGGCAGCCGCTGCACGGTGTTCATGAACTCCCGCGTCAAGCAGGCGCAGAAGGAGGGCGCGACCGTGGGCGACATCGCCGCGGGCCTGTCCTACTCCGTCATCAAGAACGCGCTGTTCAAGGTCATCAAGCTGCGCGATCCCAAGGAGATCGGCACCCAGGTCATCGTCCAGGGCGGCACCTTCATGTCCGACGCCACGCTGCGCGCGTTCGAGCAGCTCACGGGCGTGCACGCGGTGCGTCCCGATATCGCGGGCTGCATGGGCGCCTACGGCGCTGCCCTGCTGGCGCGCGACCGCGCGGGCGCCGAGGGCGTCTCGACGGTGCTCTCCGCGGCGGAGATCGCATGCCTCACCGTTACGCAGAAGCATGCGCGCTGCGGCAGGTGCTCCAACAACTGCCAGCTCACCATCAACGATTTCGGCGGCGGCAGGCGCTTCATCACCGGCAACCGCTGCGAGAAGGGGGCGGGGCACCGCAAGGCCAAGACCGAGGCCCCCAACCTGTTCGCCGCGAAGAACGGGCTGCTGTTCGACCGCGAGGTGCTGCCCGCCGAGAAGGCGCCGCGCGGCACGGTGGGCATCCCCCGCGCGCTCAACATGTACGAGAACTACCCGTTCTGGCACCGCTTCTTCACGGAGCTCGGCTTCTCGGTTGTGCTCTCCGACGATTCGAACAAGAAGACCTACGAGGCGGGCATCGAGTCCATGCCGTCCGAGAGCGTGTGCTACCCCGCCAAGCTCTCCCACGGCCATATCATGAACCTGATCGAGAAGGATCCCGATTTCATCTGGATGCCCTGCGTCCGTTGGGAGCGCAAGGAAGATCCCACGGCGGGCAACTGCTACAACTGCCCGATCGTGATGAGCTATCCCACGGCATTGGGTCTCAACATCGATGAGATCGGCGAGAAGCACGTCGAGTTCATGTACCCGTTCGTGCCGTATCACGACAAGGTCGAACTCAAGCGCCGCCTGTACGAGCTCATCGCGGTCGAGCGCGTCGCGGACGCCGAGGCCGGTCGCGGTCGCGTGCGCGGACCCAAGATCACGCGCAGCGAGATCGATGCCGCGGTGAACGCCGCCTACGAGGAGGATGCGCGCTTCCACGAGAGCATCCAGACCATGGGCGAGGAGGCCGTGAGGTGGATCGAGGAGAACGGTGGTCACGGCATCGTGCTCGCCGGGAGACCCTACCACAACGACCCCGAGATCAACCATGCACTGGCCGAGCTCATCGCCAGCTTCGGCTTCGCGGTGCTCACCGAGGACTCGGTGGCGCACCTGGTGAAGCCCGAGCGTCCCATCCGCGTGGTGGACCAGTGGATGTTCCACAGCCGCCTGTATGCGGCGGCGCGCTTCGTCACCATGCGCAACGACCTCGACCTGGTGCAGATGAACTCGTTCGGCTGCGGCCTGGACGCGCTCACCACCGACCAGGTGCAGGAGATCCTGGAGGCCTCCGGCAAGATCTACACGGTGCTCAAGATCGACGAGGTCTCCAACCTGGGCGCCGCTCGCATTCGCATCCGTTCGCTCATGGCGGCGCTGAAGGACCAGGAGGCCGAGCGCCGTGCCGAGGCGGAGCGCGCGGGCGCTGCGTACGTGCAGGGCGAGGCGGCTCCTGTGGCACCGTCGACCGACGCGCCGGTGTTCGCAACGCATAAGTACAAGATCGAGGCGCAGCGCCCCGCTCAGAGCGCTGCCTGGGAGAAGGTGCCCTTCACCAAGGAGATGAAGGAGGCGGGCTACACCATCCTCTGTCCGCAGATGGCTCCCATCCACTTCGACCTCATCAAAGAGGTGTTCCGCGCGGCTGGCTACAACCTCGAGCTTCTGCCCTCGACCGACCGCGGCGCCATCGAGGCGGGCCTGCGCTACGTGAACAACGACATCTGCTATCCGTCCATCTTGGTCACGGGTCAGATCATGGAGGCTATCGAGAGCGGTCGCTACGACCTGTCGAAGACCGCCGTGGTCATCTCGCAGACCGGCGGCGGCTGCCGCGCGACCAATTACATCGCGCTCATCCGCAAGGCGCTGCGCGAGAGCGGCCACCCCGAGATCCCGGTGATCAGTCTGTCCGCGGTCAAGCTCGACGAGAGCAACCCTGGTTTCAAGCTCACGCTGCCGCTGCTCAAGGCTGCCGTCTACAGCGTGCTGTTCGGCGACCTCATGATGCAGATGCTCTATCGCTGCCGCCCGTACGAGGCCGAGCCGGGGGCTGCAAACGAGCTGTTCGAGGACTATATGGAGCGGGCGCGCCGGCTCGCCCCCAAGTTCACGCGCAGGAGCTTCACCAAGCTGTCCCGTGAGGCCATCACGGCGTTCGACACCATGCCGCTGGTCGGCGAGGGCACCAAGCCTCGGGTCGGCGTCGTCGGCGAGATTCTGGTGAAGTTCCATCCCACAGCGAACAACCACGTGGTCGAGGTCATCGAGAACGAGGGTTGCGAGGCCGTGGTTCCCGGCCTGCTTGACTTCTTCCTCTATGCGATGAGCAACGCCGCCGTGCAGAAGGGCGAGCTCGGGAGCTCTTCCGTCGAGCGGGCGAGCATGGATGCCGGCATCAAGATGGTCGATTGGATGCGCGAGCCCGTGGAGGGGCTGCTGGACGCCAGCGAACGCTTCGAGCGCCCGGAGCCCATCTCGGTGATGGCCGACAAGGCAAGCCGGGTGCTCTCGCTGTGCAACAACATGGGCGAGGGCTGGCTGCTCACGGCCGAGATGCTCGACCTGATCGAACACGGCGCGCCCAACATCATCTGCACGCAGCCGTTCGCCTGCCTGCCCAACCATGTGGTGGGCAAGGCCGTGATCAAGGAGCTGCGCCGCCAGCACCCTGAGAGCAACATCGTCGCGGTGGACTACGACCCCGGCGCGTCCGAGGTCAACCAGCTCAACCGCATCAAGCTCATGATCTCGGTCGCCAAGGAGAACCTGCGCGCGGGTAAGGGGTTCGTCATGGAGCCCATCGCGATGGAGCGCCGCGACTCGGTGACGAGCCGCATGAAGCCGCATCATCCCGTGGGCGAGGGCCGGTAGCTGCTCTTGACTAAGCGAGGTTGCGCGAGGGCGTCTCGATTTCGGTCGGGTGCCCTCGCGCGGTCGTCTTCGGTATGAGGGAAAGGCAGGGTTCGCATGCGTACCGATAGCGTTTTTCGTACTGTTGCTGGGAACCCTTTTGTATACCGACCACATAGCAATTTCGCGACCTGCGCTTTTCTTGCAACGGGCCATGCGGCTACTCGGGCCATTCCGATATGAATACGAAAAACGCTATAGATGCGTCGAGCAGGCGGGGACGATCGCCTTTTTTCGCCGATACCGCCCTCGGTTAGGACTCCTTGGTGGTTGGTGGTGTGGCGAATTTGAACGCTTGGCGCCGCTCCTCACCCGCCTGCGCCGTCGACTGCTGCAGGTGCGAGGGTACTGGCTAACGGGTCATTCCACCGCGAAATCGACGCGATCGAGATCTTCGACGTCAAGCTCGATGAGCTTGCGGGCCGTATCCTGTTCGTCGGCCGAGAGCTCTACGTCCGTCACCACGCGGGCAACCAATTCCTTGCGCGTCGTCCCGTCGCCCGCCGCATCCGCTCTCGTGCGCATGCCGACGGTGTACTCCTTGAAGCCGGGGCAGACGACCGCCAGCTCCTCGGCCGTCGAGGCAGCTCCAAAGGAGTCGGGCGTCGCATCGTCGGCGGCCTTGACCAGGCTGGATGTGAGCATAATGCAGGGTAGGGCGAAGACGGCGGTGGCGAGCACGATTCTGCTGCGGAGCGTGCGCGAGCGCGCCTGCGCCTCGGCGTCCTCTGCCTGGGTGACGACCCCATCGTCATTGAGGTCGCGCTTGAGGGGCACGCGGAGGAGGAGCAGCACGACCTCTGCGGACAGCGCGATAAACACGACGTTGATGCCGAATTCGTAGAGCGCCGAGAGGAACAGCGTCAGGTCCGCGGCCGCGATTCCGTAGCCCGCGGCGCAGAGCGGGGGCATGAGCGCGGTGGCAACCGCGACGCCTGAGATGAGTGTCGCCGGCTCCTGGTCGCGTGACATGCCGAGGCCACCGGCAAAACCGCCGACGAGCGCGAGGAGCAGGTCCCATACCGTCGGGGTCGAGTTGTCTGCGATGGCCGCCGTCATGCCGGCAACCGGGGAGAGCTTGAAGTAGATCGTCGAGGTGATGAGGCAGAACGCCATCTGGAGCAGAAGGCCCGCGACGGCGTCGCGCGCCAGCGGCCGGTCGAGCGTGGCGGTTCCGTAAGCTATGGCGAGCACCGATCCCATGATGGGGCAGATGAGCATCGCTCCGACGATGGCGATCTGCGAGCCGGTGTCGAGGCCGATGCACGCGATGACCATGGCGACGATGAGGATGCAAAGATGCGTGCCGGTGAGTCGCGCGCCGTTGACGAAGCGCTTACGTATGACGTGGTAGGGTGCGCGGCCCTCGCGGATATTGAAGACGCGTCTGAAGAAGCGCTGGGTTTCGCGAAGCGCGACGTCTGCGGCAGGGCGCTGGCCGTGCCGCCTGCGATGTCGTTCGATGTACTTCTGCCGCATGGCGTCGCGGTCCATCACTGTGTTCACCTGCCCGGAGCGCCGGCGAGCGCGAGACGGCTCGGCGGCGGGTTTACTCGACTGCCGCATTGTACCGCTGTCCTGCGGAAAGTGTGGCGCGATGCCGCTCGGAGCATAGATGCTCTTCCCGTTGAGCGATGTGCCGCATCGCGGCGGCAAGGTCGGATGGGGGAGGCACCGCGATGCGGCGCCCGATCCGTGCGGCTATACCACGCGGGCACCGAAGGGAAGCAGGGAAAGCTTCGCCATCTTGAAGGCCTGCAGCCCGAAGGGGATGCCGATGATGGTGATGCAGTTGAAGACACCTGCGATCAGGTAGCTCGCCGCCATGGGGAGCCCTGCTGCGATGAGCCAGACGATGTTGGCGATGAGCGAGGGCGCGCCACCGCCGTATTCGATAGATTTGCCGAACGGGGCGAGCGTGAGAGACGCCATCTTGAATGCTTGGCGGCCCAGCGGAATACCGATGATGGTGATGCAGAACAAGCATCCGGCGAGAAACCAGTAAAGTGCGGTGAAAATGCCGCCGAAAAGCATCCAGATGATGTTGCCGAGGATGATCATGAGTGTCCAATCTGCGGGAACGCTTCGCGGGCCTGCCGTCGTGCTCATTATACGGACGGGTGCCGAGCTGCGGCTTAAGCGCGCCTTAAATCGAGGGGCGCACGCCTGGGGCCTGGGGTGCCGCCGCTGACGTTCCGCTTGGCTTTGCGTGCTGGATTTCGGGTGCTGCGTCATCGCAGTGCGAGCTATCCGGGCCGCGTCTTGGATCCGCCCCCCCCGCGAAGGCCCGACGGTTCTTTCTGGCGAGCGGCGGGCGGCCACCGCGTCGGTGCCCTCGCGAAACATGCAAAGCCTCTTACGAGGGCGCAGAAGCGTCGAGGATCCGCGAAAGGAGACGCATAGATTGATTGCTGTGATACCTCAGTCCTCGGTCGCTGAAACTTGAAAGGCTTTCTGTTCGAAGTGTCTTTATGTCAGTGATGGGGCCCTGTGGGCTCTAACTTAGTGAGCTGGGCGAAATTGCCCGCAAGCGCGCCTGGAAGGTCGTCGATGAGACGGTCCACCAGGCTTGGGTTGAGGATCTTTGCAGGCGTTTGACTAAAGAAGGCAGAATCGATGCTTCTTTTGAGGTCGACCTTAAGTTGATTCATGCTTCCGTCAAGAAGTCCAGCGATGGGCGGACGCTGGACATTCGCGATGCGCTCGACAGCGTTGTCACTCCTCTCGCCAAGAAGGGCGAAGGACTGCTTGTTACCATCGATGAGGTGCAAAACGCCAGCAAAGAGGATGTTAATCGCATCGCCGTCGCTGTGCAGCACCTTATTCGCGAGAAAAAGAACATCGCCTTTGCCTTTGCGGGCATCACCTCGGGTGTGAACAGCTTGCTGGCGGAGGATGGGCCCACCTTCTTGCGTCGCGCCTATTTGGAAGAGCTTAAAGAGATCCCCATCGATGAGGTGGCTGCGTCTTTGGGTGAAACGATCAGGCAAAATGGTTTGGAAATAAGGGAAACTGAGCTTATGCGGGCGGCCGAGGCGACAGCGGGATATGCCTATCTTGTCCAGCTTGTTGGCTATAACGTGTGGCGAATTGCGGCACGTCGCAATGAAGGCTCCGTAGTTTCGCCTGAAGATGTTGAAACTGGAATCTCAAGCGCAATGGCGGAATATGACCGCGCTGTTTTAGAAACCGCCATTGCCGGTATTGGGAAGATGGCTCTAAGGTATCTGCTCGCGATGGCGGAAGACCGGCTCGTTTCTTCAACGTCGGACATCGCCAGACGCCTGGGCGTGGCGAGTACGTCGCTCTCCTCGGCCCGTTCGCAACTCATCGAACGGCAGATCATCGAGCCGACTGCGTACGGCTACGTCGCGTTCGCCATTCCCTTTGTTCGCGAATATCAAAGAAAGAATCGCGCTCAGCTTTTGGCGCGCTTCGGCATCGAAGAATCTGGCCCCGTTCCCTAATAACCGGCGATTGACCCTCCTTTCAGATTAGGTCGGGTATACTGAAAAGCCTGATGCTCGCTACAGAAATGGGGAGAACATGGGAATGTATCACGGAATCCGCCGACGGGGGATCGCGATTCTCGCCTGCGCTATGCTCGCCTCGAGCATGCCGCTCGCGGCGTGCTCCGAGGCTGGGGACGCGGGTTCGCTCGAGCAGGGGT
>DBFEBE010000001.1:0-3570 GCA_048318985.1 Collinsella sp. | reverse complement strand
GCAGGGAGAGGCGGGAGTCCAGGTCATGTACTACGAGGTGCTCTCCGAAGATACCAGCGACGAGGGCCTCGCAGCGCAGATTTCGTTCACGCGCTCGGCCGACGAGCCAAGCTCGCAGACCCTGCTCTCGATACGCCCGTCGGCAGATTCGGCCAGCCTCACTTGCGACGCCCTCGCGTTGTCGAAGAGCTACCTTCTCGCCGAAGGCGCTTCAGCGGGTATCGAGCTGTCCGCGCACTCCTCCGAGCTCAACGAGCTCCTCGGTGCGGACGATTCCGAGATCGCCTCCGCCATAGCGCCTAGGGCGTCAGCTGTATCCCCGACCGCGACGCTCGCCACTTGGGACGGCGAGGTCTACATCGACTGCAACGAGGACGTCCTCACAACGTCCTTCCACCTGAACGACGCAGCATCGACGATCGTTCAGCTCTCCCTAGACCGCGCGAGCGGGGAGCTGAGCGCGCTATGAGGCGGGTGGCGACGATGATCTCAGACAGGCGCTTCCGCATCGCGTTCGCCTCCACCTTGCTCTTCGCGACGCTCATGCTCGTCCCGGCGTCTCCCGCCTACGCGAGCATCGCCGACGACGTGAACGCATGGCTCGCCGGGCTTCTGCGGGATGCGTGCAATTGGATGTTCACCAACCAGGTGGCGGTGCTCTCGAGCATCGGCTACGAGGGCATCATCGGCGCGGACTTCTCGCAGATGCTCACGACCGCAGGAGATGTCTCCATGTACGACATCGCGCGAGGGGTCTGGGACGCCGCAGTGCTTCCCATCGGATGCGGGGTGCTCGGGCTGGTGTTCACGGTGAAGCTCATCCAGATAAGCCAGCGCATGGACGGCAACGCCTCCTTCCCCGGCGTGAAGGAGGTCGTCTTCCTGCTGGTCTTCTTCGCGGTGTTCCTGTTCCTCATACAGAACAGCTTCGAGCTCATGGAGGCGATCTACTCGGTTGTGGGGCTCGCCATCGACCGCACGATGGCGCTTTTCGGCGCGGGCGGCGCGATGGACCTCTCTGCCGTGAGCGTGGTGACCGAAGACGACGACGTTCCGGCCCTCATCGCGCTGCTCCTGGTATCCGTCATCAGCTGGGTCGTGGTGCTCGGGGCCTACATCGTGGCGCTCGTCGTGTGCTGGGCGCGCGCCATCCAGCTCTACGTCATGGCGGCGTTCGGCCCGATCCCGCTCTCGCTCATGGCGCTCGACGACACGCGCCAGATAGGCATCGGCTACCTGAAGAACTTCACCGCGGTGTGCCTGGCGGGGCTCATCATCCTGATCCTGCTCGTCGCCTTCCCGCTCATCCTGGGCGGGCTCACCGGGGCGAGCACCTCGACGGGAACCCCCATCGACGGCATCGCGACCGGGCTCACCTACGCGCTCCAGTACCTGGCGATGTGCGTGCTTTTGATCCTGTCGCTCGTCAAGAGCGGCGCTTGGGCGCGCGACATCGTATCCGGGGTTTGATCTTGTCGGAAGGATCTCTGAAAGGGGGTGATCGCCTTGGACGGCTGAGGGGCTTTCGACGGTACGGACAGGCAGGCGGGCTTCCACATCGACAACCGCCTGCGAGGATGCAAAGAAAGGGGCATGGAATGCCTGAGAAGAAGAACACCTACCTCACGCTCCACAAGAACTTCGTGCGGACCGACATCGAGTACACCGACCGGGAGACCGGAGAGGTACGCACCTTCAACTCCGTGACGCTGCCGAAGGGCACGGTGGTCGACGGGGTTGACGTGAGCTACTACCAGTTCAGCCCGATGTTCGTAAACGAATCCCGCTACCGCGGCGAGAACTACCGCGACATCCCGCTTCTGACGGATCGCGAGGTGTGGCTCAAGAAAAGCGTGCTCGACGAGGACGGCCAGCCGGTGCTCGACGAGCGAGGAAAGCCCGCCAAGGACATCGTGCGCGTCATGCCGGCGCAGATCAAGGAGGCGCTCGACCGCAACCGCAGCGAGTACCTGCAGAGCCTCTCCGAGAAGGCGCGCGGCGCGCGCGAGGGCTCGGAGCGCCTGGGAAACGGCGATAGGCGCGCCGCCCAGAGCCGCGAGAGCATCGCGATGTAGGAGGAGGTGCGCGAGAAATGAAAGAGAAGACGATGGAGAGGATAACCTCCTCGAAAATCGTGCGGGTCGCCATGGCGATGGCGCTCGTGCTGTCCGTCGCCATCGTCCCGACCAAGGCATATGCCTCCGGGAACGTGAACGTCTCGATCGGCAAGAGCATCCCCTATGCCGGATACGAGACGACCCAGATGAGCGCCAACGGCAACGACGCCTACTGCATCGAGCCGTCGCGCTCCACGCCCGATGCGGGAACCTATCCGACGAGTGAGGCGGGAGATCTGGCGGCGGCCATGTGGTTCTCCTATGGGGCACCCGGCTTCGACGCGTCCATGTGGCCCAGCTCCTGGTACGACGGAAGCGGCATGGACGAGGACAAGTACCGCGTGGCGAGCCACATCCTGCTCTCGTACGCCAACCTGGGATCTGCCGCCGAGGCGACCTACGGCACGAGCGCCGAGTTCGCCTCCTGGGCGGAGCGCGAGATCGCGGGCGACGTGTGGAGCCAGGTCAACGCACGTGCGAACGAGGTCTCCACGGGATTCTCGGCCATCAGGATCCATGCGGGATCAGACGCCCAGACGCTCGCCAGCTTCACGTGGGAGCGCGGCGGCGTGAAGATCGCCAAGGTCGATGCGCAAGCCGGCGCAGGCGAGCAGGGCGACGCCTCGCTCGAGGGCGCCGAGTTCGCCATCGTCAACGCATCGGGGATGAACTCCTACGTGAACGGCCACAGCTACGCAGACGGCGAGACGGTCATGACCATCTCCACCTCCTGGGACGGCTCGGCCTACACCGCGCAGACCGCGAGCGACGCGCTGCCGTGCGGCACCTACCGCATCGTTGAGGCGAACGCTCCGGAAGGCTACCTTCCCTGGGAAGGCGAGCTCGGGTTCGCCATCGAGGGCGACGGCCAGGTCGTCGACCTTTCCGGCGACCCCGTGCATGACGACGCGATACGCGGCGGCGTGCAGGTGACCAAGGCCGACGCGGAGCTCGGCGAGTCCGAGGCGGTCGGCGGGAACGGGCATGCAGCAGAAGGCGTCGGCACGACGCTCTCCGGCATCGAGTTCGCCATAACGAACGCCTCCGAGAACAAGGTCCTCGTAGGCGATGCCTGGTACGAGCCGGGCGAGGTCGTCGCCGCCATCGAGACCGAGTGGGACGAGGAAATCGGCTCCTACATCGCGAAGACCGCGCCCGACGCGCTGCCCTACGGCACCTACACCATCCAGGAGACCGCGACCAACGACTCCTACCTGCTCACCGACGGCGAGCCGAAGACCTTCGAGATCCGGACCGACGGCCTTGTCGTGACGGCGGACGCGGAAGGCGGCGAGCTCACCTTCTACAACCAGGTCGTCCGCAACGACCTCAAGCTCTCCAAGAAGGCCGAGGACACCAACGCGAGCCTGCAGGTTCCCTTCGCCATCTCCAACGTGGCGACCGGCGAGACGCACGTGCTGGTCACCGACCGCAACGGCCAGGCTTCGACCGA